>CAZSRB010000001.1:0-24258 GCA_964609065.1 uncultured Acidibacter sp.
CTGACCATTCTTGCCCGCCGCTGTTTGCGCGGCTTGCTTCTCGACCTCAACGAGGTCGGCCTTCGCCTGGGCGGTAGCGGTCGCTAACAAGCGATCGCTTAATTCTTTGGCGCGGGCCTCCGTGAACATCGATTTGGCCACACCCGCTTCGAGCACACTTTGCGCCTCACCCGGAAGACCGCGCTCCAAGGCGAGCTGCGCCATCTCGGTGTACTCTTCCGCACGACGCATGCCATCGCGATCGAACGCCAGACGCAGCACATCAATCGTCTGCGACTCGTCCGCTTGACGGAAAACGAGCAAAATGAGATTCGGCCAGGTTTCCGCTCTCGGGTGATAGGTAGCTTGCTTTTCCAAGGCCTGTAACGCGCAAGCATCATCTTGCAGTTTGATACAGGAGCTTAGATAGAGTTGAACTCCAATCTCAGGAGGGCTCGCATTTTGACCCTCAAGATCCGCAATCCAACCTTGGACAAAATCACGTGTCGAGGCGAAATCCTCAAGCAGATAGAACGCCTGGGCCGCTAGCGTGTAGGTGTTCTCATCACGCTCGCCGAGTTCAATCGCTTTTTTACCGAAGGCCGCCGCCTTGGCGTAATTTTTGAGGTTGTAATTCACCTGCATCAATTGTTTGTGACGAAGGTTGACTAACGCGGGATCTAAAAACCCACTATCGAGCGCCGCCTCGTAGGCTGTCGCCGCGGTGGCGAGATCATCCATCCGCGCGGCGCAAAAACCGAGTAGCTCATTGATGGCAAAGATATCGTAGGCGCCCTTCTCTTCGACCGCTTCGGCCTTACGCAGATCGGCTACACAATCGGCCCACTTTTCCTTCTCGAGCGCCTTCTGCGCCGAACGTACGGAGCTTGCGACTTTCTTGGTGAGCGACGGCTTATCCTGCGCACTCGCGACCGACCCAACCGATAACAACGAGGCGACCGCTACGGTTAACGCCCACTGCGAGAATATCCGCTTCATCGATGATTAACCCCCAAAAGACGCCTTAGCGCACGCGCAATGCCCACAGCTTACCGATACGCTCAAGGTCGCCATCACCTTTAACCGCCGAAAACGCTCGGCGTGCTTCGGTCTTGTTGCCCGCCTTGAGGAGCGCCATACCGAGTGCGAGTTGCGCCTCTGGCGCGCTCGTAAGCGACCCCTTCTTGATGCCACCTTGGATAGCCGCGACCGCCTTGTCGGCCTGACCGTAGCTCAAGAGAGCTTGACCCACGGTCACTTGCGCATCACCCGTGGCCGCTGAGGCCGCGTCACGCTCGGCCTTGGCCAAGCCCGACTTCTGCTGCGCAGCACGCTCCTTGGCGGCCTCGAGGAGCCGGGTGTTGCGATCAATGTCGCGCTTTTCCGTGAATAGCTTCTGTGCAAACGCCTTCTCCAAGGCTGCCTGCGCCTCGCCCGGCAGACCGCGCTCAAGGGCAAGTTGCGCCATCTCGGTGTAATCGTCGGCGCGGGTGAGCGCACCTACCTCGCTCGCTAAACGGAAGGCATTGAACTGCACCGCCTCTGATCGGCTGCGGAACAGCGACTGCATCAGGTTTTGCCATGACTCAGGGTTCGGGTAATAAGTCACGAGCTTCTCGAAGCCCTCGGTCTGGCAGGCTGCGTCCTTAAGATTGATGCAGGATGTCAGGTAAATCTGAATCGCGTTTTCGCGAGGACGCTGGCCACGGCGCTCTTGGCTACGCATCCAATTACGTACGAAATCACGTGCGGACTTGTAATCCTTCTGAACGTAATACGACTGCGCAACAAGCAGGTAGATGTCGTTATCTGCGGAGCCCTGCTCGATCGCGCGCTCACCAAATTCCACGGCTTTGGCGTAGTTACGGGCGTTGTAATGCAGCTGGATGATGGATTTCGTGCGGCTTGGAATCTGTGATTTGTCGACAAACTGCGAGGCGAGGTTCGTCTCAAAGGCGGCTACAGCCGTTGTGAAATCATTAGATCTCAATGCACAAAACCCACGTAACTCATTGATTACATATGAGTCATAGCTGTTACGTCCTGGTGCCGCCTCTGCCTGGCGAAGCTTGCTAAGACAGTCCGCCCACTTGCCGGACTTGCTCGCCGCTTGCGCCTCTTGCAATAGCTTTCCCGCCGCGGCGCTGACCTGCGCCTTCGCTTGAGCTTGCGCTTCGGAAAATGCCCCTAACGCGAGAACCGCGAGGGCGCAGTAAAGTGCAACAGACTTACTCATGACTTTCCTCTCAACCTTTAGGCCTAAAGCCCATAAAGAAAATCGCCGCACCCTCGCGGGAATACGGCGATGTCCATGTTCACTGTAAATCAGAAGACGCTACGAGCCATCAGTCCTGAAACTCGGCAACGTTCACAAAGCCGATTTTGACCATACGATTTCTTTGTGCCGACGCTAAAACGCGCGCCACCACATCATACTTCGCACGCTTGTCGGGTCGCATGTGCAATTCGGGCTGTGGGTCCTTCTGTGATTCCACACGGAAGTAACGCTCGAGCTGATCCATACTCGGAACCACCGAACCGTTCCACACAATCGTACCGTCAAAGTCGATCTCAATATCGATGACTTCCGGTTGCACGGGCGGCGGCGGCGCATCGGTCGGCCGCGGCATATCGAGCTTCACAGCGTGGGTCATCACCGGAATCGTGATGATGAACATGATCAACAACACGAGCATCACGTCGATCAACGGGGTCGTGTTGATGTCACACATGCCCTCGCCGTCGTCGCCACCTACACTCATTCCCATGGTGCTGCTCCTCGTCTCAACGGACTCCGCGGATACCGCGGTCCGGCTCAGTGATAAATCCGACCTTGACGATGCCGCCGCGCTGAATGGCGTACATCACTCGACCGACATCTTCGTAGCGCGCGTTGCTATCGCCACGGATGTGGATTTCAGGCTGAGGCGTCTTCACGGCCTCTTCTGAGATACGCTGAATCAGCGTTTCTCGATCGCCAACTTGTTCATTATTCCAGTAAATATTACCCGCCGAATCCACCGCGATGGTGATGTTTTCTGGCGTGGTTTGCGTCGGAATATTGGCCGCCTTCGGCAGCGTTACCTTAACCGTCTTTGTGATCACGGGAATCGTAATCAAAAAGATAATCAGCAACACCAACATCACGTCCACCAAAGGGGTGGTGTTGATCGCTGACATGGGGGCTTCGTCATCGCCACCCGAACCGACATTCATGCCCATCTTGGACCCTCTGGGAGTGGTGCCAGGAGGAGAGCCCGATTAGGGCTCTCCCCGTGGCAGCCTGTACTCAAGTTCAATCGCAATAGTTCAACAATCGCGGCTCAGAATTACTTCTTCGCAGCGGGGGCGGCGGCGGCCGGCGCAGGCTGCTCAACGCGAGCACCACTGACGATCGCCGAGTGCAGGTCGGACACAAAGGCGTTCAACGTCTCTTGAACTTCTTTGTTACGGCGACCCAACCAGTTGAATCCCCACACGGCGGGCACTGCTACTGCAAGGCCGATCGCGGTCATGATCAAGGCCTCGCCCACGGGGCCGGCCACCTTATCGATGCTCGCCTGACCGGAAACACCGATCGCCACCAGCGCGTGGTAGATACCCCACACCGTGCCAAAGAGACCTACGAACGGGGCCGTGGAGCCGACGGTCGCGAGGAACGGCAGACCACCGGACAGACCCAAGGAGACCTGCTCTAAGCTACGGCCAGCCGACATTTGAATCCAGGAAGAGAGATCCATGCGATCGGCTAAACGGCCGGCATGGTGCTCCTTGGCGCGAAGGACATCTTCCGCCACTGCACGATAAAGGTCCGTCTTCGGCAACTTGGCGACGCCTTCGCCAAGCGACCCTGCTGACCAAATCTTCTTCTCGGCTTCTTTGCCAGCTGCAATCAGCTTTCGTTGGTCGACATACTTCATCAGGATGACGTACCACGAGAAGAGCGACATCAACGCCATAATGATCAGCGTTCCCTTGGCGACAAAGTCACCTTGTTCCCAAAGGGCCGACAGGCCATACGGGTTTTCAACAACGGCAGTAGCTTCGTTTTCCATGATTTCCTCGAACGATTGAACTTACTTGATTTCGAACTTAACGCGGAAAGAGACACAGGACTCCGACTGGGCCTGGCCATCAGATGTTCCGGGCGCATAACGACCCCTTTTGGCCAGCCGCACGGCACCCGCATCCAGACGGCTGTAACCTGATGAACTCACGACAGTAGGATCGCCGATGAGACGACCCCTATTGTCCACACAGGCCCGTACCACGACGGCACCTTGCTCCTCAGCGCGCTTGGAGGCGGCCGGGTAATAGTCCTCGCTCGATGGCATCCGCCGAATCTTAGCGGCGATCACCACCTTGGGCGGCGGCGGCGCTACCACGCGCGGCGCGGGCTTATCGGTGACGTTACTGATTGAGGTCGTGCTCTGTTGCACGGGGATGTCGATGACGACGTCCGGCGGCGGTACCTGTACCGGCGGCCGTTCCATCTGCGGCGGCGGAGGCGGCGGTGGCCGATCCTCTTGCTGGATCTCTTCAATGATGTCGGTCACGATCGGCGGCGCAACAACTTGGACAACTTTACGAGCCAAGCCCGACACCAAGGCGTAAACCAACAAGAGATGGAAGCCAATGATGATTGCCAGAACCATCATGCGACGTGGATTATTTTGCTGTACGTAGACGGCCATGTTCTCTCGTGGTCTCTCCAACCCGTTGTAACGTCAACGCAGCAAACCTAACCCGCCGCGCATGACATTCGCAACCATCACTTCGACAACGACACTAAGTCGCCACCGAAGACCATTCCGCTGCAAGACCATCCCGCGACAAGGTCCCGAGGATCATCCAGCTCAGCGATTAGGAACGAGGGCTTAACATTTCCCTGTTGCGAGTCGTGACACAACCCACCGCAGTCCATTACGAATCCCCCAATCCGAGTCCAACTGTAACCTCCCCCAAATGTACTGACAACCCATGTGCAGCACTCGACATCAGTCAGTTGAATATCTCCCCCCAATGTGACAACCGAATTCGCGAGAAATTCACTCGCCTTCATCCGTGACGGCGCCGGTCGATGCACTCGATACCGCTCGCGCGTATTTCGCAAGTACACCGCGCGTTGCATAGGGTTTTGGCGCCCGCCACGCTGCGCGACGACGCTTCCATTCGGCAGTCGTCAAACTCACTTCGATTCGTCGTTTGACAGCATCAATGGTGATGACATCACCATTTTTGATGAGTGCAATTGGACCACCCACCGCCGCTTCAGGCGCGATATGTCCCACCACAAAGCCATGGCTGCCGCCCGAGAATCGACCATCGGTGATGAGCGCGACTTTATCACCAAGCCCACGCCCCATGATGGCACCTGTGGGGCTCAACATTTCGCGCATCCCCGGCCCGCCGCGTGGTCCTTCATAACGAATCACCACCACATCGCCCGCTTTAACTTTGCCTGCGAGAATCGCTTTCGTTGCAGCCTCTTCACCATTGAATACTTTGGCTTTACCTCGGAAGGATAAACCCTCTTTCCCTGATATCTTTGCTACCGCCCCCTCGGGAGCCAGTGACCCGTAGAGCACCACAAGGTGACTATCGGCCTTGATCGGATCATCAAAACTACGAATGATGTCTTGGCGGCGTGGATAATCTTTGACCTTCGCGAGATTCTGCTCAAGAGTCCGGCCGGTAACAGTCAGGCAGTCGCCGTGCAACATCCCGCGTTGCAACATGCGTCGCATCAACGGCTGAATGCCGCCGATCTCAATGAGCTCCGACATGGCATAGCGACCGCTCGGGCGAAGATCTGCGAGCACCGGAATACGTTTTCCGATGCGAGTGAAGTCGTCCAAGCTTAGTTTGACTTCTGCTGCTTGCGCGATCGCGAGCAAATGCAGCACGGCATTCGTCGAGCCACCCAGCGCGATCGTCACCGCAATCGCATTCTCAAATGCCTTTCGTGTGAGGATATCGCGTGGCGTGATACCCGCGTTGACGAGCTTCACCACCGCAGCGCCCGCGAGCTCACAATCATCCTGCTTTGCCGAGCTAATGGCATCCTGCGCGGAGCTTCCCGGCAACGACAGTCCGAGCGCCTCAATCGCCGAGGCCATCGTGTTGGCGGTGTACATACCCCCACAACTCCCAGGGCCTGGAATCGCCGTGCGCTCGACCTCTTTGAGTTCGCGATCGCTGACCGTGCCAGCGGCATGACCGCCGACCGCTTCGAACACCGAGACGATATCGCGACGCTTCGCACCGGGGCGAATGGTGCCGCCATAGACAAACACCGCAGGTCGATTAAGCCGTGCAATCGCCATCGCACAACCCGGCATATTTTTGTCACAGCCCCCAACGGCCACTACGCCATCAAACCCTTCGGCGCCGACCACTGTCTCAATGGAGTCAGCAATCACCTCTCGAGAGACGAGCGAATAGCGCATGCCGGGCGAACCCATCGAGATGCCATCCGAGACCGTAATAGTGTTGAACACGACCGCTTTGCCGCCGGCTTGATCGGCGCCCGCGGCAGCACGCTGAGCAAGATCATCGATGTGCATGTTGCACGGGGTTAGCGTCGCCCACGTAGAGGCGATACCGATCTGTGGGCGTTTGAAATCGGCATCCGTAAAGCCCACGGCTCGCAACATCGCTCGTGAGGGCGTTTGCTTGACACCATCCACCACCAAGCGTGACCAACGTCTCGGATCCGCTTTCGCCCTAGATTTACTCATTGCGATCTTAACTCCCGTGCCTCATCAAAAATTGTCGAATCAGTTCAGTCGCGAGCCGTACACACTGCGCCTCGGCGCCAATCGGTCGACCCGCCCTTTCCCGAGCATTCCATCCATATAGATCAAAGTGCGCCCATTTACGTCCCCGCGAAATAAAGCGTCGTAAAAATAGCGCGCCCATGATGGAGCCGGCGAACGAGTGACTCGCGACGTTATTGAGATCCGCAATCCGACTACTCAGCTCTTCGTCGTATCCATCCCACATCGGTAGTGGCCAGACGGGATCATGCTCGGATTGCGCGCAGGCCATAATGTGTTCCCGCAGGGTCGCATCATCCGTGAACACTGCGGGCAGTTCCGGCCCGAGCGCCACGCGCGCAGCCCCTGTCAGGGTCGCAAAATCGAGTAATAGATCCGGTTGCTCAGCATCCGCGGCCGCCAAGGCGTCGGCGAGAATCAGTCGACCCTCCGCATCGGTATTGCCCACTTCGATCGTGAGCCCTCGTCTCGATCGCAGCACATCGCCTGGGCGAAAGGCGTTCCCGGCAACGGAATTTTCGACTGCGGGCACGAGCACGCGTAACTCGAGTGGGAGACGCTCTTGCATCACGAGCCGCGCAATACCGAGCACCACCGCGGCACCGGCCATGTCCTTTTTCATGAGCGCCATGCCGCTCGCGGCCTTCAAGTCGAGTCCGCCACTATCAAAGCAGACGCCCTTCCCCACCAAGGTAACCTTCGGAAGGCTTACCTTCGGACCGTGGGCGCTAGCGCGCCACCGTAGATCTACCAATCGCGGCGCGCGGGTACTCGCGCGACCAACAGCATGAATGAGTGGATAGTTATCCGCGAGCAACGCATCGCCCACAGTGATTTGACACTCTGCGCCGTGAGTTCGGGCGAGTGACTCGGCCTGTGAGGCGAGTTCCTCGGGCCCGAGATCAGAGGCTGGTGTGTTGATGAGATCACGGACCCACGCATGTGCTTCGACGCTCTCGCGCAAGCGATCTAGAGAAACGCCGACCGGACACACGAGGCGAGCCGGTGTAGCCGACGCACCCTGTGATGCGCCCTGCGCGGGTTTATAGAGCGCACATCGATAATGCCCAAGACACCAACCGAGTGCGATTTGCCAGCGCGCGCGGTCGGACAGTTCCTCCGCCAAATGATAGGTCGCCTGAGGTAGACGCTCTGTCAGACCCATGGCCTGCCAACATGACAAAGAATTCATATCCTCGAGCGCGCCAAGACCAATCACCGCGCCCGCTACGTCACCGTCGGCAGAACACCAGGCAAGCACTCGACCGCGTTCGGGTTTAAAGCGCTGCGCGCTGATCCAGCGATGAACGGCCTCAGGTTGACTCGCTCGCCACGTGGCAAAGCGTGACTCGCTCACCCACCATAGAGGCACCGGAGCACGGTCAGAAGATTCAACTACAGGAATAAACGTCATTTACGTCATTCTAGCGCACCGGATTCATTGACAGTCCGACATTAATTGTGATCCCATACTCCGATGATTCGCGACGTTTCCACTTGCTTACTCACCAAGGCGCTTCACGCAAGCGCTCAGGGTGTCGTCCAAGCCCTAGGGCTACGACTACCGGTGCTATCGCAAGCCGGCCGGCGCGGGTTGCCCGTCGGGGTCTGATGCTTAAGGCCAAGACCCCGAGGCGCTGAGAGATCACCAAACCCCGCACCGGTCAGAAGCCGATGCGGGGTTTTTTTGTGCTTGAAATATCGACCTGAGGTCACTGGGAGTTCGTCATGAAGTTGTATTCGCAAAAGGACGTCAATAAAAAAGCGTTGAAGGGTGCGCGCATTTGCGTGCTGGGCTACGGCAGCCAAGGCCGCGCTCACGCACTCAACTTGAAGGACAGCGGTTTTGATGTCGTCATCGGCGTACGCAAAGGCGATAGCTTCAAGAAAGCCAAGCGCGATGGCCTTACTGTCGCCGAGCCCGCCAAGGCCGTGGTCGGGGCCGATCTGATCGCGATGCTCGCCCCAGATCTCGCGCAGAAGCAGCTTTATCAAGACGTTCTACCGAAAGTCAAAGCCGGCGCCACACTGCTATTCGCGCACGGTTTCAACATTCACTACAAGCAGATCAAACCCCGCAAGGATCTCGACGTCGTGCTGATTGCACCGAAGGGGCCAGGCGGTCTCGTGCGTCGTCAGTACGAAGAAGGTCGTGGCGTGCCCTGCCTGCTCGCTGTTCACCAAGACGCATCAAAGTCGGCTTTTGCCAAAGCGCTCGCCTACGCCGATGGGATCGGCGGCACCCGCGGTGGCGTGTTGGTGACCACCTTCGCTGAGGAAACCGAGACCGATCTCTTCGGCGAGCAAGCTGTGCTGTGTGGCGGCGCGACTGAGCTTGTAGTGAAAGGCTTTGAAACCCTGGTGGAAGCGGGCTATCAGCCTGAGGTCGCCTACTTCGAGTGCATGCATGAGCTCAAGCTGATCGTCGATCTGCTGCATGAAGGTGGCATCACCAAGATGCACCAGTTCATTAGCGAAACGGCAAAGTATGGGGATCTCACCCGCGGTCCGCGCGTCGTAACGAAGCAGACCAAAGCGGAAATGAAGAAGATTCTCAAGGAAGTTCAGCAGGGTAAATTTGCCCGTCAATGGATCCGTGAGAATGCAACGGGTCGTAAGAAGTACAACAAGATGTTGAAGGCCGACATGAACCGCCAAATTGAAAAGGTTGGCTACAAGTTGCGCGGCCGCATGCCTTGGTTAGATCAGGGGCGCTAAGCCGCGTCCATTGCAGAGGAGAGAGATGACATGACGTCCACACTTGATCGGGTAATGATCTTTGACACCACGCTGCGCGACGGCGAGCAATCGCCGGGCTGCAGCATGACGCAGCCAGAAAAGCTGCGGGTGGCGAAGGCGCTAGCCGAGCTGGGCGTCGACATCATCGAAGCGGGTTTCCCCGCCGCCTCACAGGGCGATTGGGAAGCGGTCAACGCCGTAGCGCGCGAGGTTCAGGGGCCGATCATCTGTGGCCTCGCGCGTTGCGCGCGGGATGACATCGAGTTAGCGGCCAAAGCGCTACGCGACGCTGAGCGGCGTCGTATACACGTATTTTTGGCGACCAGCGCGATCCATCGCGAGCACAAGCTCAACATGGCCAAAGAGGAGATTCTGCGGCGTGCAGTAGAGGGTGTGAAGATCGCTCGTGAGCACTGCGAGGATATCGAGTTCTCCCCAGAGGACGCATCTCGAACCGAACTCGATTTCTTAGCTCAAGTCGTCGAAGCGGTCATTGAGGCAGGCGCCACAACGGTCAACATTCCCGACACGGTCGGCTATACGGTGCCGCATGAGTTTGCTGAGTTATTCCGCTACCTCACGAAGAACGTGCGCAATATCGATAAGGCGAGACTCTCCGTCCACTGCCATGATGATTTGGGAATGGCCGTCGCTAATAGCTTGATGGCGGTGGTGGCTGGCGCGCGCCAGGTCGAGTGCACGATTAATGGCATCGGCGAGCGCGCGGGGAACTGTTCGCTCGAAGAGGTCGTTATGGCGCTGCGCACCCGCGAGACATTTTTTAATGCTGAGACGGGTATTCAGTCGCAACGGCTCTACCCCGTATCACGTTTGGTGTCGAGCATTACGGGGATGCCCATCCCGCGTAATAAAGCGATCGTTGGCGAAAATGCTTTTGCTCACGAGTCGGGCATCCACCAACATGGCATGCTCAAACATGCGAGCACCTATGAAATCATGCGCCCTCAGGACGTCGGTCTTGCCCGATCAAACTTAGTACTGGGTAAGCACAGCGGGCGCCACGCCTTACGCGAGCGAATCAAAGAACTGGGCTTTGAACTCGATGATGCGGAGTTTGAGCGCGTATTTTTGGACTTCAAGGCTCTCGCAGATATCAAAAAAGAATTGTTCGACGGTGATATCGAAGCGCTCGTATTACGTGCCGAAGGTGGTGAAGCCGGTCCCTGGACCCTCGCCTCTTTACGAACGTCTTCAAGCGCCGCGCGCGGCGAAGCAACCGTTAATCTGCAACATAGCGACGGCACTGTCGTGGAACGCTCCGCCGATGGTGATGGCCCTGTGGATGCAGCCTTCAAAGCGATTGAAGCTGCGACCGGTGTCTCGCCGAGTCTGCAGAAGTTTGAATTACGTAGTCTCTCTGAAGGTGAGGATGCGCAAGGCGAAGCGGTCGTCTACGTCAACTTCGCCGATCGGAGTTATCGCGGCGCGAGCGTCAGCACCGACATCGTTGAATCGGCGACCCGCGCCTTTCTCGAGGTCATTAACCGTATTGAAACCTCACAAAGTGCGAAGGAACACGCATGAGCACACCCCGAACCCTTTTTGAAAAAGTCTGGTCGGCCCACGAAGTGGTGCCGGCCACGGCTGATACGCCCGCAGTCATTTTCATTGATCTGCATCTGACGCATGAGGTCACCTCGCCTCAGGCGTTCGCCTTACTGCGCGAGCGCGGTCTGAAAGTGCGCCGTCCAGATCTGACCCTTGCCACTATGGATCACGCCACGCCGACGAGAACCGAGCAGGTCTTTGGCGGTGCTCCGATCACGATCGACTCGGCAGCTAAACAAATTCGCCAGCTGGAATCGAACTGCGCAGACTTCGGCGTCGAGCTACTCGGGCTGCAAGATGCGCGACGCGGAATCGTGCATATCATCGGCCCTGAGCTTGGCGTCACCCAACCGGGTAAGACGATTGTTTGCGGCGACAGCCACACCTCGACCCACGGCGCGTTTGGCGCCCTCGCCTTCGGTATCGGCACCACGGAGGTGGGACATGTGCTCGCCACCCAGTGTCTACTACAAAAGAAGCCCAAAACCTTTGCGATCAATGTCGAGGGCGAGCTCCCTAACGGCGTCACGCCCAAAGATTTGATCCTGGCGATTATTGGCAAAGTCGGCGTTTCAGGCGGCACGGGTTACGTGTTTGAATATCGTGGATCAGCCATTCGCAAGCTCAACATGGAGCAGCGAATGACGATCTGTAACATGTCGATTGAGGCCGGTGCCCGCGCGGGGATGATCGCGCCGGATGAGATCACTTTTGAATATTTGAAAGATCGTCCGCGCGCGCCAAAGGGCGCAGCGTGGGATCAGGCCGTCAAGGCGTGGCGCGAGTTGGTGACGGATGACGGGGCGGTCTTCGATCGCGAAATTACGATCGATGCGTCGACGCTCGAGCCGATGATCACCTACGGCACCAACCCGGGCATGGTTGTACCCATCTCTGGACAAGTTCCCGATCGTGCGGGAGATCCCGTATTCGATGCTGCCATGCGCTACATGGGTCTCACCCCGGGACAGCGTATCCAAGACGCGCCGGTAAACGTCGTGTTTGTGGGTAGCTGCACCAACGGCCGTATTAGCGATTTACGCGCAGCGGCTCGCGTCCTTAAGGGTCATAAGGTTGCAGACGGCGTACAGCTGTTAATCGTACCGGGCTCTCAAGAAGTTAAACGCGACGCGGAAGCCGAAGGACTCGATCAAATATTTAAAGCGGCCGGTGCGGATTGGCGCGAATCGGGATGCTCAATGTGTCTCGGAATGAACGGTGACACCGTGGCCAAAGGCCAGTACTCCGTCAGCACGAGTAATCGAAATTTTGAAGGCCGCCAAGGGGTCGGCGCCCGGACTTTACTGGCGAGCCCGGAAACGGCAGCAGCGTCAGCGATTCGCGGGAAAGTGACCGATCCGAGGGAGTTTGCCTAACATGCAAGCGATTAAAACTATCCATTCACGTACGGTCGTGATGCCCTCGACCAACATCGATACCGATCAAATCATCCCAGGGCGCTTTTTAACTACGACTACCAAAGAGGGCTTAGGTCAGCAGCTATTTGCTGACTGGCGCTATGCTCCCGACGGCACGCCGATTGCGGATTTCATTCTCAATCGCCCTGAAGCGGAAGGTTGTCGCATTCTCGTGGCGGGCCGAAATCTCGGTTGTGGCTCATCGCGGGAACACGCCCCTTGGGCGTTGTTGGACTATGGATTCCGGGCGGTGGTAAGCACCGAGATTGCCGATATCTTCCGTAACAATTCTTTGAAAAACGGCCTCTTGCCTGTTGTGGTGGATGAAGCTACACATGAATGGCTGTTGGCGAATCCCGGCGCTGAGGTCACGATCGATCTGGAGTCAGCCACCTTAAAGGCCGCGGGTCGCGAACCCGTGAGCTTCCCCATCGATGCCTTTGCGCGTTACTGCTTATTGAATGGGGTCGATGAACTCGGCTTTCTGCTATCGAAGGATGCTGAGATTCAACAATACGAGAGCCAACACGCCGGATGAAAGCGCGTATCGCGATCTTGGCCGGCGATGGCATCGGCCCAGAGGTCATCTCAGAGGCTGTCAAAGTTCTACAAATCGTTGCTGAACGCTGCGGCCATACTTTTGAGCTCGACGCACTCCCCTTCGGCGGCGTCGCGATCGATGCGTATGGGGATGGGCTGCCGCCGCAGACGCTCGAGGGGTGCCGTGCAGCTGATGCGGTGCTACTCGGAGCGATCGGGGGTCCCAAATGGGGACCTGATGCACCGGTGCGACCTGAGCCTGCGCTACTGCGCTTGCGTGCCGAGCTCGGGGTCTACGCAAACCTACGCCCCATCAAAGTCTCGAACGCTTTACTTAATGATTCTCCGCTGAAGCCAGAAATCATTGAGGGCGTAAATTTACTGTTTGTGCGCGAACTGACCGGTGGCATTTACTTTGGTCGCAAAGGTTTAGAAGGCGATCGGGCGTTTGACGAATGCGCCTACACAGTGAGCGAGATCGAACGTATCACCCGCACAGCAGGTGCATTGGCAACGGCGCGCCGCCGTAAAATCACCCAAGTGGATAAATCCAATGTGCTCGAAACGTCTAAGCTGTGGCGGCGCGTGAGCGAGCGAGTGATCCGGGAGGAATTCCCTGGAGTCAGTATCGAACACATGTTCGTGGATGCCGCGTCCATGCATCTTTTAAAACGCCCCCGAGACTTTGACGTCATCCTCACCGAAAATTTATTCGGCGATATCCTGACGGACGAAGGCGCCATGCTGGCGGGCTCGCTCGGTGTTTTGCCGTCAGCGGCGCTCGGCACCGGCCGCAAGGGTTTGTATGAACCGATCCACGGATCGGCACCAGATATCGCAGGGCGTGGCATCGCCAATCCGACCGGTACGATCCTAAGCGCCGCCTTATTGTTACGCCACTCGCTGGGGTTAGATGCCGAGGCGCAGCAAATCGAACAGGCGGTTGAGCGCGCCCTCAGAAACGGAGCGAAGACGGCCGATCTCACATCAGGCGGTCGCGACAGTCTCAGTACCGAAGCGATGGGTGAAGCAATCAGGCAAGCGCTTTAAACCCACGCGCGAGGTCCTCTAGTAGATCGTCGGCCGATTCAATGCCGATCGATAAACGCAGTAGTCCGTCCGTTAAACCGGCCGCAGCGCGCGCCGTCGGATCCATCGCGGCGTGGGTCATCGTGGCGGGATGCGCGATGAGACTCTCAACCCCGCCTAGTGATTCCGCCAAAGAAAAAAGCTCGAGATTCGTCACCAAGCGCTCTACCGCTTGCGCGCCACCTTTGAGTTCGAAACTGATAATCGCACCGAACCCTGACTGTTGACGCTTGGCTAAAGCATGCTGCGGATGGGTGCTTAAGCCCGGATAAAACACCTTCGCAACCGCTGCTTGTTCAGACAGCCAGACTGCGATCTGGTTTGCATTCTCTTCGTGATATGACATTCGCGCATGCAAGCTACGGATCCCTCTAAGGGTAAGAAAACTGTCAAACGACGAACCCGTTGCACCGCTCGCATTCGCCCACCACGCGAGCTTCTCGTGCCACTCGGCTGTCGCCGCGACGACTGCGCCACCAACGACATCGCTATGACCATTCAAATATTTGGTCGTAGAGTGCACCACCATGTCGACACCCAGCGCGAGCGGCTGTTGTAAGACGGGTGATAAAAAGGTGTTGTCCGCCACCACAAGCGCGCCCTGCTTATGCGCGCGAGCGCTCAATTCTACGATGTCAGTAATACGTAGCAGCGGATTACTCGGCGTCTCAATCCACAGTAAATCAAACGGCTCTCGCATCGCGTGCTCGACGGCGGCGGCGTTGCCAAAGTCTACAAATTCGACGCGAAAGTCACCGCGACGTTGCCACGCTGCAAACAGCCGATAACTGCCACCGTAACAATCATGAGGGACCAAGAGTCGGGCACCGCGCGCGAGCACCTGTCCGCACAGATGAATCGCTGCCATGCCAGAGCCTGTCACCACACAGCCGGCGCCGCCTTCTAAATCATTGATGGCGGCTGCCAACAAATCACGGGTGGGGTTTCCGGAGCGTGAATAATCATATTGCCGCTTCTTGCCAAAGCCCTCAAACGCAAAGGTGGAGCTCAGATGAATCGGCGGTACGACCGCGCCCGTAACGGGGTCTGATTCCAAGCCTGCGCGCACAGCCTGGGTTCGCGGATGTTTGGTGCGATTCAACTCACATCTCCTGTTAGCGGCTGCAACCAATCCTGCAGCGTGTCATATTCTTTGAGAAAAGCGTCATGCCCATAGTGGGACGAAATTTCACGTAACTGCGCGCTCGGCAGGTTGGCGCATAGTCGGCGCATATCATCGATCGGCACCAGCTGGTCCTCAATAACCGCTAGCGCCCGAGTAGGCACCGAGATGCTACTTGCGTCGACTTGATGAAGATCGATCGACTGCGAGAGACACAGAAAACTGGCAGCCGAATAGCGCGTCGAGTAATCGGCGCCGCGCGCGAGCAGATAGTCTTCTACCGGGAAACGTGCGATGCCCTGCTCAAATCGAGGTGGACCACTAAATCGTTGGGCAAACTCCTCAGGGCTCCGATAGGTGCTCATCGCCAGGGCACGTGCGAGCTGTAAGCCCTCAGCCTCTTGGCCGTGACGCAAAGCAAACCGCACGAGATTGCGCTGCACACTACGCCAAGCGGTGGCCATAGGATGGGTACGCTCGGCAGCGCTGATCACCGCGAGCTCTGCCACTTGCTTGGGAAATCTTTGTGCAAACGCCAGTGCGACCATGCCGCCATAGGACGCCCCGACGATCGCGCGTAGCGATGGGACATTGGTCTCTTTGAGAAGCCGCGCGAGCAGCTCAGCTTGGTCAAATGGCGAAATCGCGGGCCAGTCTTGACCCAACGCCGGCGCACTCGACTCGCCCGAGCCACCCAGATAATCCAAGGAGAGAATCTGTAGCCGCGTGGTATCTAGAGCACAGCCCTCGCCCACCACGCCTTGCCACCACCCTGTCGATTCACGAGTTTCCGTATGCGTCTCGCGATGCGCCGAGATACCGCCCATGGCGACGACGACGGGAGCACCGGGCGGACCCACAAGACGCCAAGCGAGCTTTACGTCGCGTAGCTCGCCTCCATGATACAAGGCGAGCGGTCCGAGGGGCGCCACGCCTTCTGTTTTCTGAAGCTTACTTTTGGAACTCGACTCACTCATCGACCAACGGGTGCCTCATCTATCCATCAACCCAGTCTCATCGGCACTCCGTCAGCCGAATCGCTTAAGCGACCCAGTCGTCCGCGCCCTGACCCCGAGGGGTTACGCAGCACTCATCTGACGCGCACCCTGTCGGGTACGGAGGAGTTGGCACCATATCAGTGTGGTTGGCACTGGCGGTTGCCCCGGCGTCACTGGGCCTGTCCCTCAGCCGGTCTCGATGAGGCGGCGGAGTGTACGGAAGGCGTCGCTATATCGTCAACCCAATGCCGATTGGCGCAGCCTGTGCTTTGTGCTATTGTACTAACGCGTTAACACACTAGTTCCAATGGTGATGTACATCAGAACGATGTACAGGCACTTCGGTTACCGGCCATGAAAACAAGTAGCAAACCCTCAGCGCTCGAGCAGCAAGCCCGATGCGAAGCTCTATACGAAACGATCGCGGGTCTAAAAAGCGCTGCGGAATGCCGCGCATTTTTGGAGGATCTCTGCACCCCTGCAGAGCTCGAAGCCATGTGCGATCGCTGGCTCGTCGTAGGGTGGCTCCAGCGCGGTCTGCCCTATCGAGAAATTCATCAACACACGGGCGTTAGCGTGACGACGATTGCGCGCGTCGCCCGCTATTTGGCTGCCGGTAACGGTGGCTATCAGTTGGCACTGAAGCGCCAAACACGCCGCGCAAAGAGGACTCACCTTGTTGACTAACCCAGATCGACTGAAGCTCGCGATTCAAAAATCGGGCCGACTGACCGACCACTCCACCGATCTATTGCGTCGCTGTGGACTACAGTTTTCGCGTGGCAAAGACCAGCTAGTGGGCTTTGGCGAGAACATGCCCTTTGATCTACTCTTCGTTCGAGATGACGATATCCCAGATCTCGTTGAAGAGGATGTATGTGATCTCGGTATCGTCGGGCTCAACGTCATCGAAGAAAAACGACTGGAGATGATCTCGCTCGGCAAGACACCCGCGTTCTCGGTCTTGCGCTCCTTGGACTTCGGTCGTTGCCGTCTAAGCATCGCCGTGCCTGAGGGCTTTCAGTATGAAGGTGTTCAATCGCTTCGTGGTCAGAGAATCGCAACCACCTACCCGTTTGTCCTACAACGATTTTTGACGACTCACGCGATCGATGCACAGATCGTGACGCTCTCGGGCGCGGTAGAGATCGCGCCGCGACTGGGACGAGCCGATGTGATTTGCGACTTAGTGTCTACCGGCTCCACCTTGCTCGCGAATCGTCTACGCGAAGTCGAAACGGTACTCGAGAGTCACGCCGTGATAGTACAGACACCGATCGCGCTCCCCGAGACCAAGCGCAACTGGGTCGAACGTCTACTATTACGTATTGATGGTGTTCAGCAGGTACGCGAGAGCAAGTACATCATGCTGCATGCGCCCCGTAGCGCGCTCACTCAAATCCGTACGCTTCTCCCGGGTAGCGAATCCCCCACCATCATTCCGCTAGAGGGCCAAGACGACCGCGTAGCCGTGCATGCGGTGTGCAAAGAAAATGTCTTCTGGGAGACCTTAGAAGCCCTGAAAGCCGCCGGTGCGAGCGCCATGTTAGTACTACCGGTTGAGAAGATGTTGACATGAGTCCCGTTGCTCCCGCGCAAGAAGATCTGAACCGAAAAGATCTGGACGGCGATTTGCTCCTGCCGATCATTGATTTCAACTCGCTGTCCGCTGAGGCACAGCAAGGCGCGCTTGAGCGACCCCAAATGGGTGATCTGGCGGACATCGCTTCGCTTGTACGCGAGACGATTGCTGATGTCCGCGCGCGTGGTGATATCGCCCTACTTCACTATGCCGAGCACTATGACGGCGGTGCGCCGCAGGCGCTACGCGTCGACTCAAAGACCGTCGATGCCGCCATGGCTACGGTCGGCCAAGACGCCTTGACCGCACTGCAACGCGCCATCGATAACGTGCGTCGTTTTCACGAAGCGCAGCGTCTTGCGCCGATTAGTCTCGAGACTGAGCCCGGCGTACGCTGCGAGCGACTGTTGCGCCCAATCGAGCGTGTTGGTCTATACGTCCCCGCGGGCTCTGCGCCCTTACCGTCAGCGCTTATCATGTCGGCGATTCCCGCGGCGATTGCCGGATGTCCTACCCGTGTTCTTTGTACACCCGCACGCGGCGGCATGGTGTCGCCGATTATTTTGGCGGCAGCCAGGCTCTGCGGAATTGACCATATTTTTGCGATTGGGGGTGCCCAAGCGATCGCGGGTATGGCGTATGGCACGGAGACCATCCCTAAGGTAGATAAAATTTTTGGGCCGGGTTCTGCATGGGTGACCGTCGCTAAGCAACAAGTCGCACAAGATCCCGAAGGCGCTGCGATCGATCTACCGGCAGGTCCCTCAGAGGTGATGGTGATCGCCGACGAAACCGCACGGGCGACATTCGTCGCCGCTGACCTCTTAGCGCAAGCGGAACATGATCCGTTATCACAAGCGCTACTGATCACGACGAGCCCCGCACTCGCCACACAAGTTCGCGCGGCGGCACTCACTCAGTACCAAGGACTATCGCGTCAAAGTATTTTACGCGAGTCACTCAAGCGCAGTCGTTTGCTCTGTGTCAAAGACTTATCTCAAGCGATCGAAATTGCCAATCGTTACGCGCCGGAGCATCTTCTGCTACAGGTCCGCGAACCACGCCAATGGCTCGATCAAATCACCTCGGCCGGTTCGGTCTTTCTCGGCGATTGGAGTCCCGAGCCCATGGGTGATTATTGCTCAGGCACCAATCACGTGCTGCCGACCTATGGCTATGCACGCGCGTATAGCGGCTTATCATTGCTCGATTTCTCTAAACGGATCACCGTGCAAGAGCTCTCGGCTGACGGGCTACGCAACCTCGGCCCCACTGCCTCGGTGCTTGCAGGTCTAGAGGGCTTGGACGCTCACGCACTTGCCGTCAATCTGCGACTGGACGCCGTACAAGGTCTGGATGTGAATACGGAGACGCCGACGTCATGAGTGACGCCACATCGATCGTTGCACTCGCTCGCCCTGCGATCCGGCAACTGTTGGCCTATGCGCATGCACACTGGGATCCGCGTCTAGAACGACTGCACGCGAACGAATCGCCGTGGGCGCCGGTCGGCCAAGATGACGGGCTTGCTCTCAATCGCTATCCAGAGCCTCAGCCTCAGACTCTCTGGGAGGCGATGGCTCGACACTACCAAGTCCTGCCTACGCAAATAGTCGTGGGTCGTGGTAGCGACGAAATCATTGACCTACTGACACGTATCTTCTGCGAAGCGGAGCGCGATGCGGTGACGGTTTGCCCACCGACCTTTGGTATGTATGCGGTCGCGGCCCACATTCAAGGCGCGCGTGTGCTGAAAGCGCCCTTGCGCCCAGACTGCTCGCTCGATCTCACGGCGATCGCGCAATCGATCGATGCGGGTAGCCGCTTAATCTGGCTCTGCTCACCGAATAACCCTACCGGTAATCGCATGGCGGAATCCGATATCGAAGCGGTGCTTACGCTCGCAGGCCATCGCGCACTGGTCGCGCTGGATGAGGCCTATGCCGAATTTTCCCCTCAGAGCTCATGGCCGAGCCGTGTATTGACGCATCCCGCTCTGGTGGTATTGCGCACCCTCTCCAAGGCGCATGGACTTGCCGGTATTCGTCTCGGAACCTTGATTGCGCATCCAGCGATCGCTGAGCTCGTACGAAAAGTAATCCCGCCCTACGCCGTTCCACAACCGACCTTGGAGGCGGCACTAAGCGCGCTACAACCGGCGGTACTCGCGGTCACGCGAGAGCGCATAGAGATCTTGCGCCAGGAGCGCGAGCGTCTGCGTAAGACACTCGCCCAATCTCCATGGGTACAAGGCATTTACGCTAGCGACGCCAACTTTTTACTGATCGCCACTGACACGCCAGAGATTGTGCTCGAACGGGCCAAAGCGAGCGGAATCTTGCTGCGCGACTTCAGTGGACGGGACGGTCTCGGTGGAGCCGTCCGAATTTCCATTGGTACGCCGGAACAAAACAATCGCTTGCTGCTAGCGCTTCGGGCCGTGGCGACCTGAATCGACACAGACGACCTGATACGCAGTTCCACGAGGATCGAACCATGAAAGTCTTATTCATTGATCGGGACGGCACCCTAGTGGAGGAACCACCCGATGAGCAAGTGGACCACCTAGACAAAATTTATTTTGCGGAACACGTGATCCCCAGCCTCCTACGCCTAAAGGCAGCGGGATATCAGTTTGTCATGGTCAGTAACCAGGATGGACTGGGTACGGAGAGCTTTCCCTTCAAAGACTTCGAGCGCGCCCAGTCCTTTATCGTGCGCAGCTTTGCGTCTCAGGGGATTGAATTCGATCCTATTTTTATTTGCCCGCACCGCCCGAGCGATCATTGTAAGTGCCGGAAACCAAAAACCGGTTTGCTTGATGAGTGGTTAAGCGCGCTCGCTGCTAATGAGACCCCCATTGATCGCGCCGAGAGTGCTGTGATCGGTGATCGCGATACCGACCTACAGCTTGCCGACAACCTTGGGATACGAGGCCTAAAATTCGATGCTTCGGGCGAGCACGGTCTCACCTGGGAAGCGATCACCTCGACCTTGCTCGCGAGACGTGCCGAAGTACGACGCGTCACGCGCGAGACAGCGATTACCGTCCGCTTGAATCTCGATGAAAGCGCACCACTCACCGCCAAGACCGGGATCGGATTTTTTGACCATATGCTCGAGCAACTTGGCAAGCATGCCGGCATTTCTTTGCAGTTGCACTGTGAAGGAGACCTCGAAGTTGATGAGCACCACACCATCGAAGACTGCGCGCTAGCACTAGGCGAAGCGCTGCGACAAGCCCTGGGTAGCAAACATGGGATTGCGCGCTATGGATTTGTGCTCCCGATGGACGAGTCACGCGCGCAGGTGGCGATCGATTTATCGGGTAGAGCTTATAGCGTTTTTGAGGGGGAATTTGGACGCGATCAGGTCGGGGGTCTACCGACCGAGCTTGTGCCGCATTTCTTTCGTTCTCTCGCGGACTCACTAGGCGCTGCGCTTCATGTCAGTGTCACCGGAGAGAACACCCATCACATGATTGAGGCCTGTTTCAAGGCCACTGGAAGAGCGCTACGGATGGCGATTGCCCGACAGGGTGATGATTTGCCAACCACCAAGGGCCGACTCTGATGCGTAGGCTTCCCCATTTCGCAAGTGGCTTAGCATGACTGACTCAAGCTCTGTGGTGATTGTGGACTCGGGGGGCGCTAACCTCGCCTCCCTGCAGCATGCATTGCATCGACTTGGCGCCAGAGCCGTCGTCTCGAGCGACCCCGAAATCATTGAGCGCGCGCCTCGCATCATCCTCCCCGGGGTGGGGGCCGCGGCGATGGCTATGGACCGCTTGAGTCGTGCCGGACTCATCGAAGTGCTGAGGTCCTGCACCCAGCCGCTACTTGGAATTTGCCTTGGCATGCAGCTGCTATTTGAACACTCAGCCGAAGGCGATACGCCGTGTCTCGGATTGATACCCGGGAAGGTAGACGCCCTGACGGCGACCATCGAGCGCCCTGTCCCGCATATGGGCTGGAATACGCTCGGTGATTCCGAGCATGCATTAGTCAAAGATTGCGCTCAGCAATGGTTTTACTTCGTACACAGCTATTATGTGCCGGGCACCTCATCCAGTTGTATCGCGACGACTGATTATGGAGTTCCCATCGCCGCTGCCGTCGCCGTAGGCAACATCATGGGTGTGCAATGTCACCCCGAACGCTCCGCGCATGCCGGCGCTCGCTTATTCAAAAATTTTCTCGAAATGCCTCCTCTTCAAGCGGCTTAAAGGATCCTCATTCGTGCTCCTCATCCCTTCGATTGATTTACGCAACGGGCAATGCGTCCGATTATTACGGGGCGATTTTGCTGCCGAGACTCGCTACGACGTCGACCCTGTGATGTTACTGCAGCGCTACCAATCGCTCGGCGCGCCATGGTTACACGTGGTCGACTTGGATGGCGCCCGCGACGGTGAACTAGGGAACCTACCCGTTCTCCAGCAACTCGCCGCCGCCTCATCTCTACGCTTACAGGTTGGTGGTGGTGTTCGAACGCTGGCGGCTGCCAAGCGTCTGCAAGACGCGGGGGTGAGCCGTGTTGTCATCGGCAGCGCAGCAATTGAACAGCCTCAAGAGGTACTGAGCTGGGTCAAAGAACTCGGCCCAGAGGCCTGCTGCCTCGCGCTTGATGTGCGTCTGGATTGCGAGCAAATTCCTCGCGTGCAGACGCGCGGTTGGACGCAAGGCACACAGGTGTCGCTATGGGATGCTCTGGCACCGTTTCGCGATGCAGGCGTCAAAGATGTGTTGTGCACCGATGTGGCCCGTGACGGCGCACTCGAGGGGCCTAGCGAAGCCCTGTATCTCGAGGCCTTACGCCGCTATCCCGACATCGACTGGCAGGCGTCCGGTGGCGTGCGGGATACTGCGGATCTACAAGCGCTACACGAACTGGGAGTGGCCTCAGCCATCAGCGGCAAAGCCTTGCTCGATGGTCGCATTAATGATGACGCGCTTCGATACTGGTTTGGCGGAGCGCGAGACTGATGCTCGCAAAGCGCATCGTCCCCTGTTTAGATGTCCGCGACGGCCAAGTCGTCAAGGGTGTGCGTTTTCGTGATCATCGTGTCGTTGGCGATATCATTGAACTTGCGCAACGGTATCGCGATGAAGGTGCTGATGAGCTCGTGTTCTACGACATCACGGCGAGTCCCGAGGGGCGCGCGGTGGATGTTCGCTGGATTGAGCGCTGCGCGGCGGTGCTCGATATTCCCTTTTGTGTGGCGGGCGGGATCCGTACGGTCGAGTCTGCGGAGCGAATTCTTGCCGCAGGGGCCGAGAAGATTTCTGTCAATAGTCCGGCTCTGGAGAACCCAGATCTCATTGATGCGCTCGCGCACCGCTTTGGCTCACAGTGCGTGGTCGTGGGGATCGATAGCGAGACTCAACAGAATAGCTATCGCGCCTATCGTTACACGGGTGATCCCAATCGCTCCGCTGACAGCGGTCGCGCCACACTCGATTGGGTACGCGAAGTACAAGCGCGAGGCGCTGGCGAAATCGTACTCAACTGCATGGCGAGCGATGGCGTTCGTCGGGGCTACGACATCCAACAACTCCAACGCGTTCGCGCTGAATGCCGCATTCCATTAGTCGCCTCGGGGGGCGCAGGCTGCAGCGAGCACTTTGTGACGGTGTTTCGCGAAGCGGCCGTCGATGCTGCTTTGGCCGCCAGCGTATTTCATAGTGGTACGCTCTCGATTCCCACTCTCAAACAAACACTTGCCCGTGAAGGTATTGAGGTTCGTCTGACATGATCGTGACGCATCAAAACGTTGAGCAACTGGACTTCGATAAAGGCTCAGGCCTGATGGTCGCGATCGCCCAACATGCCCTCTCAGGCGAGGTGTTGATGGTCGCTTGGATGAACCGCGAGGCACTCGCTCGGACCTTAGATGAACGCGTTGCCGTGTTTTACAGTCGTTCTCGCCAATCTTTGTGGCGTAAGGGTGACACCTCAGGCCACACCCTCACGGTCCAAACCATCCTTGCAGATTGCGATCGAGACGCGCTCTTACTGCGCGTGGTGCCCCAAGGACCCGCCTGTCACACCGGCGCCCGAAGCTGCTTTCTCGCCGAGGCCGACACCCCTGAGACACAACAGGCGCTTGCCGGTGACTTCTTACACCGTCTGCAGGGCATTATCGATGAGCGCATCGCCACGGCAATGACCCAAGATAATACCGAGGAGAGTTACACCGCGCGATTACTTGCGCGAGGCTCACGACGTATCGCGCAAAAGGTGGGTGAAGAAGCCATTGAAACGGCACTGGCGGGCGCGGCAGGCGATCTTGATGAGCTACGCAATGAATCAGCTGACTTGCTCTTTCACTGGCTACTACTGCTTCGACAGCAAGGCCTCTCGCTCGATGAGGTGCTTACGACCCTGGCGGAGCGGCATCGCGCGCGCTGAGGGCGATTTCTTCGGCGGGTGCGCGCAGATT
>CAZSRB010000001.1:24358-27663 GCA_964609065.1 uncultured Acidibacter sp.
GCGGAGCGGCATCGCGCGCGCTGAGGGCGATTTCTTCGGCGGGTGCGCGCAGATTATAGTGCGATGACATGCTCGCGCCGTACGCCCCCGCTGTCGCCACCAACAATACATCGCCTTCGGCCGTCGCACGCGGTAACACTCGATCATGACCAATGACGTCGCCCGTTTCACAGATCGGCCCGACGACATCAAAAATTCCTGTGTCCAGATCATCGATACGCGAGAGATTCACAATCTCATGATAGGCCCCGTAAAGCGCGGGACGAATCAATGAATTCATGCCCGTCGCGATACCCACGTAGCCACTGGCCCCTTTGAGTTTAAGCTGGGTCACTTTGGCCAGCATCACCCCCGATTCGGCCACCACATACCGCCCCGGCTCAAGCCATAGTGCAACCGAGGGCCAGTCTCGACGTACGTCAGCGAGTACACCATCCAATGCAGTCAAATCCAATTCAGGCCCGCCTGATCGCTCGGGGACACCGAGTCCACCGCCCAAATCGATAATGCGTACATCAGGGAACTGTTCGCGCACGCTTGCGAGCGCAGCCGCCACCTGTCGCCAATTACCGACATCGAGCACCCCGCTACCCGAGTGCGCATGTAGGCCAATGATTTGGCATCCTGCCTCTTGCGCAAGCGAGACGAGTTCTGGAACCTCCCACAAGGGCACGCCAAACTTTGATTGCGTACCCCCAGTGCGAACATGCTGGTGATGCCCGCGGCCGCTACCGGGATCGAGGCGTACCAGTACCTCGCGACCCGCAAACAACTCGGGCCAATGCCGTAGCGGATGTAAGTTATCTAAGGTGACATAGACCCCTTGCGCCAACGCGGCTTCGTACTCGCCTCGCGCAGCAAAGTTGGGCGTGAACAAGATGCGATCTGGCGCGAGTTCAGGGACACACTCACGAACATGGGTGAGTTCCTCTGCCGACACGCACTCGAGCCCCAGACCTTGTTCCACGACAGCGGACAAAATAGCGGGGTGCGCATTGGCCTTAATCGCGTAAAAAACCTGATCTACTGCGCTTAACGCACGCAGGCGCTGACAGCGCTCAATGACGGTCGAAAGATCGTACACGTAAGCCGCATCACGCCCGTCATTCATGAGAGCCTGTAATTCAGTTTGACGATCGCGCCACCAGGGTCGCTTCGCCGTCAGTACCGGTTCGAATTCGGCTTTAAATAGACGACTCCAGCTTTGACCAATGACTGAATCGTCTTGCACTCGGGTAATCAATAAATCGTGCAAGCCCTCGACCAAACGCTCGCCCTGGGATTCATCGACCACAAAGGTCAGGTTTAAATCATTGGCCGCCTGGCTCACCAGGTAAATTCGCTGCTCTTTAAACAACTCTAAGGCTTCGCCCAATTGGTGAAGGATCCCGCGAATATTGCGCCCCACCACGCTCACTGAGGCACAGGGACCGATGAGCTCTGCGCGGCATAATCCCGCCAGCGCTTGCTGCAGATTCTCGAGTACGGACTCATCCAGTGCATTCGCTTGCGGATCCAGGGAGACCGTGACGTTGGTTTCACTGGTTGAGACCAGGTCCACCGACAGACCCAATTGTTTAAAAATCTGAAAGACATCGGCCAAAAAGCCAACCTGATGCCACATCCCAGGGCTTTCCATGGAGACGAGATTCACGCCCGTCTTCAAACAGATCGCTTTGACCTGTGCGGAATCATTGACGGGAGCGGTGGTAATACGCGTCGATCCCAGCTCGGGGGCGTGCGTGGAAAGGACGTGTAGCGGAATGGCGCGCTGCCGCACCGGAAGCAAACAACGCGGATGTAATACTTTGGCACCCGCGGTCGCGATCTCCTGTGCTTCATCATAGGTGAGCTCGAGTAGTTGCCGAGCGCCAAGCAACTGCCGCGGATTCGCACTGAACATCCCAGGTACATCGGTCCAAATTTCAAGCCGTTGCGCAGATAACAACCCCGCGAAATAGGCTGAGGAAGTATCAGACCCCCCTCGACCCAAGAGCACCGTATCCCCTGCCGAATCACTTGCGATGAAGCCTTGCGTGATCAGCAAACGCCCTTTGGAGCGAAGCTGTGCGTCGACCGTCGGATTCGCGGCAAACTCGCACGTCGCCGACAGGTACTGGGCTTTCGCCCGAGCGGCTTCTCGATGTGCCGCGCGTAATGAGTCGCGAGCATCTGTCCAAACCACTGGCAATCCCAGCCTCTCGAGGTAGGCCGCACCGAGGCGAGTGGCCAATAACTCACCCGTGGCCATGACGCGCGCACGCGCTCGATCGTCCACCCTTGGACTTGTGCGTAGCTGCTCAATGAAATCGGAGAACAGTTGCCACTCTTTGCCGAGAGCCACTTCGGCATCAACACCGAGCTCCTCAGCGAGCTGCCAGTGTCGCTGTCGAAGCTTGCTCAGTAGCGAATCCACTGAATCCACTGCCACGTCATCGGTGGCGGGCGTCTCCGAGCGCTGCGCTTCCGATAAAGTTCGCAACAAAGATTCGAGTTGATCGGTAACTTTGCTCAGTGCCGAATGGACGATCAGCACATGCGAGGATTCGCGAAGACGCTCCTCGACGATGGCGGCAATTTTTTCCCAGACCGACAACGAAGAAACACTCGTTCCTCCGAACTTGAGCACTATCCAGCCAGGACGAACCTCGGACATCCGCTCGCTCCACTCAACCGTCACAGATCGTCGTCGTCGTAATCGCGCAAATCTTTGGCGAGACGCTTATCAGCGAGCACCTCTTCCAGCTTGCTCCAGGCGGCTTTACCACGCTTGCCCGGCTGCGGCTTGGCACGTCGGTCCACGCGATCGAGAAAACGATCGTAATCATCGCCCCCATCGTTGGAGTTGGCCTCGTTCAAGAGCTCCTCATCGAGCTCGAAGCCTTCCGTGTCTCGCTCAGCCATGGTGACGAACCTTTATTCCTTTAAAATCAATTACTTATAAAAACATGATGCGATCGCCGCGCTGCACTATAGCGAAAACTTCGTCGGCTGCAAGTTCAGCGACGTCGAACCCCCTCAACAACGGTGATCGGTGCCCCCCGAGAGACCCCTAGGACGTCAATCGCCCGCCGTTCAGCCACCGCGACTTCGATCACACCGAACGAGTTGATGAGTGCCAGCGGCTCCCCTGGTTGCACCTCACCATACGTTCTCCTGAGGGGTAAACGTTGCTGGCCTACCCTCACGACTGGGTCGCGCCATCCGTCTAAACTCGACGCGTCGATATTGCTTAAGAGATTCCCGAAGTGATCAACGGTGATGATCACGCCTTGGACTCGTCCCGAGCTGACTAGCGGGTCATC
>CAZSRB010000001.1:27763-78104 GCA_964609065.1 uncultured Acidibacter sp.
GATCAACGGTGATGATCACGCCTTGGACTCGTCCCGAGCTGACTAGCGGGTCATCTACCCATGAGGGGACGAGTTCTTCACACGGCACCCCAAGCGAGTCGATTGCCCTCCTGCCGGAGGCGAGCTCGGCAGCGAGCGGTGCAAAGATATCTCGTCCATGAAAGGTGGCACTCACTCGAGAGAGTCCTAAGGTATGCCAAATCTCCGAACGCAAGTGCCAGATACGCGCTTCCCGAGCTCGCTGGACGACGGGCGCGAGTAGCCCGTTGTCTGGCGCGAGGAAGAGATGGCCGTCCGCCTCCACCAACGCAATCTTGCGTGCCGTCCCGACACCAGGATCGACCACGGCGATGTGCACGGAACCCGTTGGAAAATACTCAAACGCTCTCGATAACCAAAAGCCTGCTTCGGCAGGCCAATGGGCCAGAATCTCATGGGTGAGGTCAATCAGTTGGGCCTCTGCAAAACAGGACAGAATCCGCCCCTTCATGACCCCGACAAAGGGATCGCGCAGGCCGAAATCCGAGGTCAGGGTGATGACTCCACTGACGCGAGGCACCGCCGCCTTAGGGGTTAGCGCCTTAGGGGTTAGCATGGAGTCATCCGCCTTCATACGGGCGCTACGGTATCATTAGTGCCATGACTACGCAGCGCTCTGAGTTCAGCTCGGTTATGCCCTTTCGTCTAGACGATCAAATTGTGTTGGTTACGGGCGCGTCGAGCGGAATCGGCGCGGCGCTTGCCCGCGGCTTTGCCTCCGCTGGAGCCTCGGTCGTCCTTGCGGCCCGACGCGTAGATCGCCTCGAGGCGATTGCGCAGGAAATTCGAGCGAGCGGCGCTCGAGCCCTACCCGTGGCCCTCGATGTGTCTGACCCCACGAGCTTTTCGGCGCTCTTCGATCGCGTCGAGCAGGAATGGGGGCTTATCAATATTCTTGTCAATAATGCGGGTGTCGCTCGTCCCGCGCGCTTCTTGAAAACCTCAGATCAGGACTTCGCCGAAACCATGCGCCTAAACTTTGAGGCGCCGTGGTTTCTGAGTCGCGAATTTGCAGCGAGGCTCATAGCAGCCAAGCGCCCAGGGTGTATATTGAATATCGCCTCTGTGCTCGCCTTGGGTGCGGGCCCAGGCTACGCCGCTTACTCCTCTTCGAAAGGCGCTTTGGTTCAACTCACGCGCAGTCTCGCTTTAGAATTTACGCGCGCGGGGATTCGCGTGAACGCGCTCGCTCCGGGGTGGTTCGTCACAGAGATGAACGAACATTGGTTCGCGACGCCGGAAGGTCAAACCTATCTGCAAAGCACGCCTGCAGGCCGCGCGGGTCATCTTGAAGAATTAATTGGACCTGCGCTTTTGCTATGTAGCAAGGCAGGCAGCTTCTTAAACGGCGTCATCTTACCGGTCGATGGCGGGCATCACGTCGCCTTGAAATAGGCGCCCGCTCATCCAAAATCAGGCGATTACCACCCCTACCAAAGAAATGACCAGAATAGCGGCTAAATTTACCCACAAGCCCGCCTTCAACATTTGCTCAAATTGCACACGACCCGTACCAAACACCATGGCGTTCGCGGGGGTACCGACTGGCATCATGAATGCAGCCGATGACGCCATCGCGGCTGGGGCGATCAGCGCTAGGATCGAGTGATCCGAGCTCGCGGCCACGGCGGCCAAAATCGGCAAAAACGTTGCGGCCGTTGCCACATTACTATTGAGCTCTGTCCAGAAAACGAGCACCGCGACAATCGCGATGATTAGTAAGGGTAACGGCCACCCTCCCAGCACGCTCAACGATTGACCCAGAATCATTGCAAGGCCACTCTGCTGAATCGACGCTGCCAGGGCAAGACCACCCCCAAATAGCAGCAAAATTGACCACGGCAAGCGACCAATATCGTCAGCAGCGAGCAGAGCAGACTGTCTGCCCGAGGGAATGACAAACAATACAAGACCAGCCGCCACCGCAATGGATGTGTCATTCAAGCCAGCAAGCGGCGCCCAATCATTGAGCCATGGACGAATAATCCACAGTAACGCCGCACTGGCTGCGACCATCGCCACCCGCTTCTCCGCGACTGTAATCAGACCCAAAGAATCGACAGCGTCGGCGAGAGCCTGATCAGACTGCCCAAGTTTTGCCGCATTGAATGGCAGCGCAACGTGGGTGAGTAGCCACCATGTCAGAGGCAATAGTATGGCGACAGTCGGTAGTCCAAAGACAAGCCAGTCAAGAAAGCTCACCTCAACATCAAAGTTTTTAGCCATGAAGCCTTGCACAATGGCGTTGGTTGGCGTCCCGATGAGTGTCCCTAAGCCACCAATGGTCGCCCCATAAGCCACCCCCAACAGCAAAGCCGCCGAGAATTGCAGACCATCGCGATCCTCATTCGCCCCCGGCGTCGCTGTACCGATCGCTAAACTTGCCACCGCAACGGCGACTGGCAGCATCATCAGCGCACTCGATGTGTTCGAGACCCACATACTCACCGTGGCGGTCGCAATCATGACGCCCAGCACCAAGCGTTTGGGTTCGGCACCTAAAATCCCCATGATGCGATATGCAATGCGGCGGTGTAACTGCCAATTCTCCATGGCACGCGCGATCAGAAAGCCGCCTAAGATCAGCATCACCGACGAATTGGTGTACTCGCTCAATACTTTCGCGGTGTCGGGTAAACCCAGTAAGGGAACCCAGATCAAAGGCAGTAAAGCGGTCGCCGACAGCGGGACGGCCTGTAAGGCCCACCATAGCGCCATCCAACCGGTCAGTCCCAATACTCGCCAACTCGTATGGGTAAAACCATCTGGCGCTGCCACGAGCCATGTCATCGCAAAGAACGCGGGCCCCACGATGAGACGCAGCAAGGAACCCATCACAAGACGTCCGGCGCATAGAGCTTGAGTTCCGGTTCAAGCTCTAAGCCAATCATTAAGGGAATCCCGGATGACTCACGTAACGCACTGATCGCCAGATCCCAGTTAATCATGACTTCGCTATCACCCAATAGCTCATCGAGTCGCGCTTCAAAGATTTGCAAATCGACCGCTGTCGCTTGCCCTTCTTCGTTGATAGGCGGGTGAACCTCGAGCCAGACCTCCCCTCCCACCTTGGCGAGCTTGACCGGCTCGTTAATCAACGCGACCTGGGTGCCAATTGGCACGTCCGGAAACATACGCGCGATATCTTCGGGATACATCCGTAGGCAACCATGAGTGACCGCCATCCCGACCGCATCTGGATTATTAGTACCGTGAATTAGATAGGCGCCGCTTGGGATGCCGAGTCGCATGGCGTGCCGGCCGAGTGGGTTATCAGGTCCCGGCGGCACCACCCGAGGGAGCGGCCGCTCTCCCCGTGCAGCGCGATCTCTTCGCACGGACTCAGGCGGGGTCCAGGTCGGGTTCACACGCTTGGACACAATGGTGGTCACACCCAGCGGAGTGCGCCAATCCATCTTGCCAACGCTCACTGGGTAGGTGAACACCTTGGCAGTTTCGCCCTTAGAAGGCTTCGGAAAAAAATACAAGCGATTCTCGGGCAAATTCACCACGATCCCGCGTCGTTCCCCCGGCGGTAGAATGCGCTGACCCGGTATCACCACCTCCGTACCTTCGCCGGGTAACCAAGGGTCGACGCCTGGATTCACCCGCAGTAGCTCCTCATAGCCGAGACTGTATTGGCGGGCGAGTTGGATCAACGTGTCCTCGTAACGCGTACGAACTCGTAGCACCTCACCAAAAAGACCATCCCCGGATTCGGGCAAGAGATATTCCGAGCTCTGCGCCAACGGAGACGCGACGCTAGCGACGAGCGCTGCGACCCAGACTAAAAGAATACGGGGGATGCCAGACACCTTCGAACCGTCCATGGGTTCGAATGATGCCCGATCTCTCGTGAAAATGGGCTTCTCTCAACGCTTCGCTAAAAGAGTATTGCGATGTGTGCGGCGCCAGGAGCTGGCCTAATTGAGGACCACCATGAGTTGCTCAACCTCCTCAGCGACCGACTGTCGTAGCGCGGAGGGATCCATTTGTCCGTAGCCGAGTCGTTGCGCTGCGGGGGACTGCCTAAGAACACCCTCCCAGGGGTCTGGGCCTTCCTCAGGCGCGGGCAAATCAACGAGTGCGTCGCCTAACGCAAGGACATCAAGAAGGCGATCCCGCGCGAGCTCGGGGTCCCTGATCGACGCATCGCGCGCCTCAAACCCCGATACCGCGCGTACGATGTCCGGCGCGAAGTCCCACTCACGCAGCAACTGATCGCTCACCCGCGCATGCCACGAATCTAAGACATACCCCAGCGCAGCCGTGTCCTCGAGTAAAGAAGCTGACCAAGCAGCACGTGTCAGCAAGACAATTTTTCCCATGTTGTGCAACAGGCCAGCCAAAATCGCGGAATCTTTGGACACGTCCGAGAGTGGCGCGCTAAGCCCACGACAGAGGCTAGACATGCGGATCGCTCTCTCCCAGAGACGGCCCATCGGTTCGCGAACCACTGTGTACTCTGGCAAGCTGCGTACCACCGACAAAGAAAATGCGAGCAAGACCACACGTAAGGTGTCATGCCCAAGGCGCGCGATCGCCGCCCCCAACTCTTTTGGCGCACGACCGGCGGGACGGAACGCAACGGAATTAGCCATCCCAATAATTCGAGTCGAGAGTTCGGGTTCGCGTTGAATCAATCGGGCAAGCTGATAGTTTGAACCAAAATCATCTGCCAATTGACGCAGCAAGAGACCCGTGATCTCGGGTAAGCCCACGATGTTGATCGCGCCTGCGCCTAGTTCGCGCTCTAACTCAATAACAAAGGCGTGCGCCTCCGGTGCGGGCGCCGGTGTCATAGCTCGTTCTTGATCTGTCACTGCGAGTAAAAATCCGTCGAACCTTTGTCCGATTGCAAAATGGCGAGAATAACACGCCGATTTGCTGCACGACCCTCTAGGTTTTCATTGGTCTCAACTGGGCGATGCTCGCCAAAGCCAATGACGGTGAGCCGCGTCTCCGGAATGCCTACGGTCGCCATCAAGCGCGCAACCGATGCGGCGCGCGACGCGGAGAGTTCCCAATTACTGGGATAACTCGCAGTGTTGATAGGTAGGTTATCCGTATGACCTTCAATCAAAATAGGGTTCGGCACATCAACGAGTTGATTCGCGAGTCGACGAATAATTTCCTGCGCCGTGGGTGGTAGATTTGCCGAGCCGCTCGCGAACAGGATGTCATTACGCAGTTCGATCTCCACCCAACCCCGATGCTGGCGAATCATGAGCTGGTCTGCGAATACTAAGTCCTGCATCTCCAGCGCGATGTTATCGGCGATTTGCACCAATGATGGGGCTCGTGGCTGCAGCTGCGTTTTTTGACCCGCAGCCGTGCCCTGTGGACTCGTAGGATTGGGTACCGCGATCACGTTAGGCGTTGGAATACCGTCCTGTCGTAGCTCGGCGGTGAATGGCACCTCACGCTGCGGTTCACCACGAAAGGCGGCATTGAGCGCATCTGAGAGGACGCGGTACTTGCCTGAGTTAACCGAAGAGATTGAATACATCACCACGAAGAAAGCAAGCAATAAAGTGGAACTATTTGCGATGTTATTTGCCGTCGCTGACAGATCCGTCTGAGCGGCATTCATTCCACTGATAGCGGTACGCATAGACATATCGATTTCCTCTAAATAAATGTGAAGGGCTACATCACATGTCGTACAGACGACAGTGCGATGCGACCGTTATCGGTGTTAAGCAGTAGACCCGCGCCTTGGCCATCGACCGTGATACTGCGCACAGTGCTCAAGACGGAAACCGGCAAGGCTTCCGTTCGGTCGGCATAGCGCGCCAGAGCGTTGATTTGATACGGCCCAGGCATCAAAGATTCGCCGTCCGCGCCGCGCCCGTTCCAGCTATATTCGCGCTCGCCACCGCCGGGGCCCAGTAATAACCGCGACACCTCGACACCCATCGAGTCACGAATGACCACTTCAACGGCAGACGCCGTGTCAGGGACCTCGATCGTGCCGCGCACCGGACGTTGCCCATCAAACGAGGCGATATTTCCCTCGCTCAACACTCCACGGCCGATCAAGCCTGCGCCCTCCACGGTTTGCGATGCGCGTAAGGCATCGACCATGCCGCTTAATTGGGATTGCATCCCTTGTACGCCCGTTACAGTGCTGAACTGCGCAAGCTGCCCCAAGAATTCGCCAGGCTCCAACGGTTTGAGCGGATCCTGATTTTTGAGCTGGGCCAACATGAGGGTCAAAAATTGCTCCTGACCCATCTCGCCCATACCACGAGACGCCGTTTCACCCTTGCGAATCAGCGTGCCAGAAAGCGGCTCTTGAATCGTAGTCATAGCGTTACTGTCCCAGTCGTAGCGTGGCGAGCATCAGATCGCGCGTGGTGTTCATCACTTCCACGTTATTTTTGTAGGCGCGAGAGGCGGAGATCATGTCAACCATCTGCTCAACCGCGCTGATATCCGGCACGAAAACGTACCCTTCCGCGTTCGCCGAAGGATTTCCTGGTTCATAGCGCGTTAATGGCGCTTTATCGGATTGCACCACTTGACTCACGCGGACCGCGGAGCCCTCATCGCGCGCCAACTGGCTGCGTACTTCCTCAAAAATAACGGCGCGTGCGCGATAGACATCTTCGGGGCGCCCGGCCACCGTATTCGCGTTGGCAAGGTTACTGGCCACGGCATTGAGTCGGGTGGACTCCGCGCTCATACCGGAGCCTGCGATTTCAAATAATTTAAAACTCGACATGAGGCCCTCCGCGACTTACTGACCCGTGATCGCGGTCATCAGACCGCGCATCTGGGAGCTAATAAAATTGAGCGAGGCCTGATAGCGCACGGCGTTCTGTGCAAAGGCCGCCTGTTCGCGTTGAATATCGACGGTATTACCGTCCAGCGACGGGAGCACATCCGTTCGATCCTGCAGACGCCATGGGCCGCTCATCTCAGATAGCGCGCCGGGTAAATGACTCGCCTGGGTAGTCAATAAATTGGCGCTTTGACCTGAAGGCGATTGCGAACCCCGCAGCGCCGTATCCAGTGCCAAACGGAAATCGAGATCCTGGGCCTTATAATTAGGTGTCTCCGCATTGGCGATATTTCGCGCGAGTACCTCGGCGCGTTTCGCACTGAGCTGTAAGGCTTGTGCGTGCAATGCGAAATGAGCATCTAAGTTAAACATTGATCATCCTCCGCCAAAAAATTGGCCTCGTGGAGGAATGAGCAAGTGCCATGCCAATTCTGATCGTAGGCTGCTCTCGGAGGCGGTGCCGTCGCATGACGGTCGCGTCAAATACCTTAAATCGCTGATAAAAATTCGCTAAAGAAATTCCCGGGTCTGTCGATGTATCGTCTGTTCGCACATCGCGGCGGTTAAGCCGTTCACGGAAAGGGCTTGCCACCCCGACCTGCAAATTTCTGCCAGCTGCGCGCGCGTTCGCGATGCCATTCGGCAGAAATGTATCTTTGGCATGTATGTTGCTGAGTCAATCACCATGAATCAGCGTGACAAACTATTGGCGTTATCCGCCTGGCTGCTGTGTGCTTCACTTTCAATCTATGCGCAGGCAAGCCACGCGCAAAGTCCAGCCGTTTCGTCACCCTATGAACTGCATTCACACGCGGAGATATTGCAGACGGCGGCGCAGTCATTACGAAATCGCGCACCAGATGCCATCATCGAGGCGCAGCCCATTGACCCGCGCGTTCAACTACGTCGCTGCTCAGCACCGCTACAAACCGATGTTCCTTTAGGGGTGGCGTTAACGGCGCGAATCAATGTGCGGGTTCGCTGTCTCGCACCGGCTGCGTGGAGTCTCATCGTTCCCGTCACCGTGAGCACAGAAACCGAGGTCTGGGTATCTGCCCGCCCCTTACGCGCAGATGAACCGCTGCGGGAAACCGACCTTCGACGGGAAAACCGACGATTTCCTGGCACCGACCGCTGTTGTGTCCGCGATGCCGCCGAAGTGATCGGTAAAGTGCTGCGTCGACCGATTGCTGCAGGCACGGTCCTGAAACGTGCAGATATCGAGATCGCTGATGCGATCAAGCGTGGCGAGATCGTCACGATCGTCGCGAGCGAGGCGGGTTTCGAAGTCCGCGCAAGCGGTGTCGCCCTCGGGGATGCAAAACCTGGGGAATCGGTTCGCATTCGGCACTCAAGTTCACTCAGGATTGTGCAAGCCCGTGCCGATACACCGGGTGTGGTGAGGGTCCCATGAGTCGCGTAGGCCCATTACCCGTCACCGTGGGCGTCACAACCATTTCGGAACGTTTATTTGAAAAAAACCCTCAAGCTTTATTGGAGTCGGCCGTTAACCCGATTGGGAAAGTGGCACAAGTGTGGAGACTGCCATGACAATCAAAGTAAATTCGTTCGAGCCGCGGCTGGTGCCGGTCGGTCAGGAACAACCAAGCCGCGTCGGCAGCGATCCAACGGGTCGCACTGACGCGTCGAGTGCAACCAGCTCTGCGACGGCAAGTCGAGCCGAAGAGCGTTCGGTCGCATTGACCTCAGCGAGTCGTCAACTCGCCGAGTGGTTGCGGGGTGAGACATCCGAAGCGGGCGTGGACGCAGCCAAAGTCGCTCGTCTACGGGTTGAAATTGAACACGGAACCTACCGGCTCGACTCGACGCGTATCGCCGAGGGCTTACTGACGAGCGAGCGTGAGCTCTTACAGCGCATGGACCGTGGCTGATATGCCGGATGACCTGTCGCAGCGGAACGCCGATCACGTGCAAGCCGAATTGGCTCGTCAGCTCAGTGTGGAGCAGCGCCTGCTCACCGAACTTGAGCGACTGCTCAAGGAGGAACGTGAGGCATTGCAGCAAACGGTGGCACCCGAGCACCTCGAGCAAGCCTGTAATCGTCGCCAACAATGCATGGGGGAGTTGCTTCGCCTGCAGGACGAGCGGAACCAATGGCTCTTGCAAGCCGGTGTCACAGCCGATATCGCAGGGCTCTTGCAACTCATCCGCGGCAGTCACGTCCCGGGTGACCTCCCGAGTCAGTGGGCCGAGTGCGCGGCACTCGCCAAACGTTGCCGCGATATGAATCAACAAAATGGCGCCTTGGTAGCCTCTCGTATGCGACGCGTTCAAGGCGTACTCGATATTTTGATCGGTCAAGGCGCAGATGCTGTGCCAGCGACCTATTCGCGTCAGCTAACCGACTCGGCCCGACCGAGCGGCCGAGTGCTGTGCCTTGAGGCCTAGGCGATCAGCGCGCGCTGATCGGTCGCTGACTAGGCGCCCCTCGACGCTATAGTTCCAGCGCGCCGGGGTTAATTTGTCGCGTAGGATCCACTACCCGCTTTAAATCTTTGACGAACTCCGCGGTACCGGCTTGGAGCTCACTCAGATAGGGATAGGTCTTCCCTAATTGATTCGACGCTGCGCCCAATTCTGCAAACAAAGCGACTAACTTTGAGCGTGCTTCATGCACGAGCGCAGTGGCTCGAGGGTTAGTCTCCGGTTCGCGAAGTTTGGCTTTGGCCTCCGCGCTCAATACATGCCCATGCAAGGGTAACCAACGATCACGCCAATGGAAAACCGGTTCAAAACTAAACGCGTGCGTGCCGATCGCAATCAGCAAATGACTCATCCAAATGCCTTCTTCGGCAAATCGTGACTGATAGGGCTCCAGCAGCTTCGCAGCCGCCTGCATGATGCGCTCGGCATCCGAGTGAGCAACCTTGGCGTTTAAAGCGGCCCATCGATCCCCCTCCGCGCCAAGTACCCCATCCGGTGCGGGGAATAAATCGGCTCTGACCGCGCGTGGGATGGAATCGGCAATCTCCTGCCCACCTCGGCTTACGCAAATTTCACGGATCGCAGCGACATCCGCCTCCACCGCCGCGTCAGATCGACCCGAACACACCACGTGCAATGAAAACGCGTCTGTGGGTAAAAAGTTTCGTCCTGCCGCGACGAGTCGCGCGCCAGCAGACAAGCTCTTCAATACGCCTTTTTCACTGCGCATCACTTTGAGTAACACACCGGCATCACTCAAAAGTCCATGTGACTGGAGATTTTTGCGAGTGGTCTCCGGATCAAATACATAGGCCTCTTCCGCCGCCCCAGATCGCGCGACCTCCGATAACGCTCGACCGGCTGCCGCCATCCCATCAAATACGAAAGACCCAAAGCCGACCGCCTGAGGCGTGCGCATGATGCGCAAGGTCGCGGTGAGCTTCACCCCAAGTGCTCCCGATTCATGCAGAAAGAGTCCGGTGAGATCCGGCCCACACGTGCGGTAGAAGGGCTTTTGGGCTTGGCGAAAAGCCAGTTGCCCCGTAGTGATAATCTGCCCGTCTGCTCGAGCAACCTCGAGACCGAGCACGATGTCTGCGCCGGTACCATAGCGTGCGGTGCCCAAGAATAACGCTCCATTGGACAAGCCGCCCCCGACAGTGGCTCTTGCGCCCGAGAAAGTGCCAAAAAACGGCAAACGCAGACCGAGCGGTGCTAACGCGTCGTAGATTTGTTTCCACGTGACGCCCACTTCCACTCGGATGTACATATCCTCCGGGTTGATCTCAAGAATACGATTGAGTCTTGAGGTATCGAGCACCACCGTTTTGGCGCCCTCTGCCAAATAACCCCCGGTGTAAGACAGGCCACCGCCTCGCGCGATCACGGTGTATCCGGCTTTCACAGCGGCGCCCACTGCTCTGGCGCATCGCTCTACATCGCGTGGCTTGAGGACGGCATCGACCGTTTGCCCACAGCCATAGACGTCACTCGAGGCGATCTCCCGCGTGGCGATATCCACTGCGATCTCGTCGGATTCCAGAAACCCAAAACCGTCGAATAAGCCCCCTGCTGCGGTCACACCCTCAACCGGATGAGCCTGCAGGTCATTTGTGATTGGATCCAACATGGTTACCCCTCTTCGCCTCGCCAATGCCCGCGTATACGCAATCCTACTGATGTATCGCGAGAAGGGGCAGTTGAGACTTTACGCAAACGCCGTAAGGAGGTCAGCGCATGCCCGCATATCGGAAAATACTCATCGCCCTGAAAGATCTGGACGCCAAGTCCATGCCAGCCCTCAACAAAGCCGCGCAGATCGCCAAGGCCCACGGCGCCACGCTCGAGATTTTTCACGCTCTCGCCCAAACGGTGCTCGTCGATGCATTGGATGCGAAGAAAATTTCGCTCAAAGATTTTGAGAATCAGCAACTACATGATGCTGTGACACGCCTGCAAAGCATTGCTAAGCGCTTAAGAAAACACGACATTAGTGTGACTTGCGCTGCAGAGTGGGATTATCCGCCGGCGGAAGCCATTATTCGGCGAGCGCTCAAAACTAAGGCTGATCTCATCGTCGCGGAGCGTCATGCGACTAAGCATGTCGCGGGTTGGATGCTCTCCTACACCGACTGGGAGCTCCTACGACAAGCGCCCTGCCCCGTGCTATTGGTCAAAAAAACGAAACCGTATCACCGACCGCGCGTTCTCACGGCGATCGACCCCTTCCATCAGCACGAGAAGCCGGCACGGCTGGACGCGGCCTTACTGAACGCCAGCGCATCGCTCGCGACAGCACTGAAAGGCTCGTTACAAATCATTCACTGCGTTCCACCGCCCACCGTGCTTACGGCCGGTTGGGTCGCAGGACCCGTCGTGGTCGATAACATCAAGACGGATACGATGCTGAAAAAAGCGCGTAAGGCCTTGGCGGCTGAGGTCGCACGGCATGATCTACCGTCTCATAAATTAGCGATCGTCGAAGGCGCAGCGCGTGAGGCCATCCCGCAAACGGCGAAGTCTGGCAAGGCCGATATCGTTGTCATGGGCGCTTTATCGCGTTCAGGGTTGAAACGTGTGTTGATTGGTAACACGGCCGAGGCCGTGCTCGATGCACTCGAGTGTGATGTGTTGATCGTAAAGCCCGGGAAATTCCAGACGAAAGTCGCAAGACGCAGCCGAGGCGCCCAACTCATGTCCTTGCCGAACGCCATTACGGGCTAGGATCAAAGATCCTTCCGGTACGCGCCTAAAAGGCGTTGAGACCCGTCAACTCTCTACCCACAGAGAGTTGATGGATCGTCTCGGTGCCTTCATAGGTGATCACACTTTCCAGATTCAGCGCGTGACGCAGCGCGCCGTACTCGAGCGTAATCCCCGCGCCACCGAGCAGATCTCTCGCCTCGCGGGCGATCTCCATCGCGGAGCGACAGTTATTCCACTTGGCCATCGACACCTCAACCGGTCGCAATGCACCTCGATCTTTGCGTCGTCCCAAATGCAGCGCCAACACTTTGCCGAGCGTAATCTTGCGCGCCATCTCGGCGAGGCGAATCTGCACCGCCTGCGTGGCGGCTAATGAGCGGCCAAAGAGCTGACGCTCTCGCGTGTAGTGCAGCGCCTCATCCAAACAGGCTCGGGCCGCGCCCATGACGCCCCACGCGATCCCATAGCGCGCCTGAGTGAGACACGAAAGCGGCGCCTTCAAACCCACCTCGGAACCCGGCAGCAGGTTGGACGCCGGCACTCGTACATCATCAAAGAAAAGTGCGCCTGTGGCTGAAGCTCGTAGCGATAACTTTCGTTCAATGGCAGTCACCGAAAATCCGGGCATATCACGCTCAACCAAAAACCCGCGTACGCCCTCATCCGTGAGCGCCCACACGACTGCCAAGTCGGCAATCGGCCCATTGGTGATCCACATCTTAGAACCGTTGAGAATCCAGTCTCCGCCTTGGCGCTTCGCATGCGTCAACATATTGAGCGGATCAGATCCCCCATGCGCCTCAGTCAGGCCAAAACAGCCAATGATTTCCCCGCGCGCCATGGCGGGCAGCCAGCGCTCCCGTTGCGACTCATCCCCATAAGCATGGATGGGCCACATACAGAGTGAGGATTGCACGGACACAAAGCTGCGTAGCGCCGAGTCACAGCGCTCAAGCTCTTGGCAAATCAGGCCATAGCTGACGGCATTCAAACCCGCGCACGCGTAGCCTTCGATCGAAGATCCCAATAGACCGAGTTCGGCCATGGGCCTGACGAGCTCATGCGGAAAACGACTCTCTGCGAAGCACTCGCTGATGAGCGGCAAGGCCTCTGCATCCACAAAGCGAGCGACGGACTCGCGAACGGCGCGCTCTTCGTCGCTGAGCTCAGCGTCCACCCCCGCAAAATCAATTCGATCCATGGTGACCTCTCACGATGCCAACCCCCGTCTGCGCGACCCCATCTGGGGCGACTCAAACGAGCCAATGGATGAATGATGCCCTATCCGACAATCTTTCGGTTACGCAGGTCGGCGATTTCCGCATCGGCGAGGCCTAAGCCACGCAGAATCTCCTCCCCATGCTCGCCCGCACTCGCCAAGCTCCCGCCCTGACTCGGCCGTTTACCGTCCATCTCGATCGGTAGAATCGGTAAGCGCGTTTTCCGACCGTCCGGTAGGGTAGTTTCGCCCAGTCCGCCACTGGCGGCGAGGTGCGGATCATCAAACATTTCCTCAGGCTTACCGATTGGCGCAAACGGCAAACCAGTTTTTTCCAGTAGAGGAATCAAGTCGGCCTTGGTGTAGCCGTTGAGAATCGCCCTTACTTTCGGTAGCAGCGACTCGCGCTGCAAGACACGCTGAGAATTTGTCTTGAGGGACTCATCCGCGGCAAAGTCTGTGAGACCAAACGACTGACAAAACTTCTCCCATAGCCCATCCGAGACGATGCCGACGAACACTTGATCGTTATCGGCGGTCTCGAACACATCGTAAATGGCCCACGCCGAAATACGCACGGGCATCGGCTTAGCGGGCTGGCCCGTCACCGCCATCTGCGCCATGTGCTGGCCCACGAGATAGACTGTCGTTTCAAAGAGTGCACTACTGACTTTTTGGCCACGCCCTGTTTGATGGCGCTGTTGTAGGGCCGCCAAGACGGCGATCGCCCCAAACATTCCGCCGGTCACATCGATCACCGAGGTTCCCGCGCGTAAAGGTCGACCGGGTGGCCCCGTCATATAAGCGAGCCCTCCCATCATTTGCGTGACCTCATCGAGCGCGGTTCGGTTTTCATAGGGACCCGATAAAAAGCCTTTTTCCGAGCAATAGATCAGCCGAGGATTGGTTTGGCAGAGGCTGTCATAGCCCAAACCTAAGCGCTCCATCGCACCACTACGAAAATTCTCAACGACGACATCCGCCGCATCACAGAGCCGACGCGCCACCCCTAAGCCTTCGGGCGACTTGAGATTCAAACAAATGCTTTTCTTATTGCGGTTATACATGGGGAAGTATCCCGCTCCCGAGCCCAGTAACGCTCGGGTGCTATCGCCGCCAATGGGCTCAACCCGAATCACCTCAGCGCCTAGCTCCACGAGCACCGCGCCAACGGCCGGCCCCATGACCATGTGGGTGAACTCGACAATCCGAATTCCCTGTAAAGGTAACGGCTCACCCGTAGATTTAGACGCTTCACTCATTGTTGACCCCTCGCTCAATCACTCGCCCTATCCCCATCGATGCCGTAAAGACGTCGCTCACTGATGCGCAGTCTGCTCAAAACCCAACGGCAATCCCGCCTCAGGCGTAAAGCCATAGAGCGCCTCATTGGGTAAGGCCTCCTGAAGAATCTGTCGGACTTGCAAAAGTTTCGGCAAATCGATGCCGGTATCGAGACCCATCGCCTCGAGCATGAAGACCAAATCTTCCGTCACGATGTTGCCCGATGCACCGGGCGCAAACGGGCATCCACCAAGTCCGCCGAGCGAACTATCAAAAGTCGTGATTCCGACCTCAAGTCCCGCGAGCACATTGGCAAGCCCAAGACCGCGTGTGTTGTGCAAATGCAGACCGGAGAGCGCTTCTTCGCCAACCACAGCCCGCACCTGCCGCACTAAATCTTTGACCTGCGTTGGATTAGCGTAGCCGGTGGTATCCGATAAACCGACCTCATCACACCCCGCAGCCATGAGCGCTTCAGCCAAGCTCAAGACTTTTTCCACCGGTACGATACCTTCGATCGTGCACCCAAACGCCGTCGATAACCCGCCTTCAAATTTGGGGCGCTCGGCGCTTGGCAGCGTCTGCAGTAATTGCGCAATGGACTGTACTTCTTCCATCACCTGCGCATGAGTCCGACGTAGATTTTTTAAGCTATGCGTTTCAGAGGCAGACAGCGGCAACGTGATTTTGTGCGCTCCAGCGGCGACAGCGGCTTCGGCACCCTTGAGATTTGGCACCAACGCCGCCACCGTCAGACCCTCAAATCCGCGTGCATAGCGTACGACTTCACCCGTGTCCGCTAACTGTGGCAACAATTTAGCCGGCACAAAACTACCAACCTCTATTTCTCTGACTCCCGCTGCGTACTCCGCTGCGATCCAGGCTTTTTTTGCCTCGAGTGGCATGATGCTAGTAATACTTTGCAACCCATCGCGCGGGCCGACTTCGCTAATCAAAATCATGTTGTCACATCCACTTTGGGGGGTGATGAAGGCAACTCGTGCAGCCATGGACGTATACGGCGTTGCTCACCCATAAACTGATCAATCCGGTCACGATGTTTAAAGCTTAAGTCGATCGCATCCAAGCCCTCGAGTAGCATCTCGCGTGACTCGCTATCCATGGTGAACGGAACTGAAAAGTCAGCGCAGCGTACCTCGCACTGCTGAAGATCCACCGTCACTGGGTAAGCCGCAGGATCCACAGCGACCTGCTCTGCCAATCGTGTGATATCGCTTGCGGTGAGTACCACCGGCGCAATACCGTTACGCACACAGTTACTGCGGAATATCGGGGCAAATGAGGGCGCGATGACAGCCCGAAAACCATATTCGTGCAAGGCCCATACAGCGTGCTCGCGACTGGAGCCGCAACCAAAATTTTCACCGCCCAGCAAAATACGCGCTCCTGCGTACGCTGACTGATTCAAAATAAACTCAGGGTTGGCATCTCTTTCGCCCATGGTGAGATAACGCCAACCTGCAAAGAGTCCGTCTGCCAAGCCTGTCTTTGAGACCGACTTCATCTCCCGAGAGGGAATGATGGCATCGGTGTCGACATTGGCGCGTATTAGCGGTGCCGCGATCGCGGTGAGTACAGTTAAAGCATCCATTAATTTTGAAGCTCTCGAGGATCAGCAATACAGCCTGCTAGGGCGCTCGCCGCCACGGTTTCAGGGCTCGCTAAGTGCGTGCGGGTCTCGGGGCCTTGGCGACTTTCAAAATTCCGGTTAGTGCTGGAAACAACGCGCTCACGCAACCCGAAACTTTCGCCGCCGGCAAAGAAACACATGGAACAGCCCGACGCGCGCCACTCAAACCCCGCGTCGCGGAAGACTTGATCTAACCCCTCGGCCTCGGCAGCACGTTTAACGGACATGGAACCGGGCACGCAGATCGCTTTGACCCCCGCAGCAACTTTTTTTCCACGCAACACCGCCGCCGCACGTCGCAAATCAGACAAACGACTGTTGGTACAGGAGCCAATAAATGCGGCATCGATTTTGAGCCCTAGCAAGGACTGACCAGCCTGCAAACCCATGTACTCCAAGGCACGCGCATAGGCTTCCGCACTGGTACGGCTATCACTTTGCGCGGGTACGCGAGCCCCAATCGGTACGGCATGCTGAGGACTCGTCCCCCAAGTCACCATAGGCGTCAGTTGCGTGACGTCTATGACGATTTCCCGATCGAAGACAGCATCATCATCCGAGATGAGTTCACGCCAATCTTTGACTGCCTGATCCCACAGCGGCCCTTGCGGTGCATAGTGACGCCCACGCAGATACTCAAAAGTTCGCTCATCCGGCGCAATGAACCCAGTGACAGCCGAAAACTCGGTTGCCATATTGCACAAAGTGAGCCGCGCCTCGATATCGAGCGCACGCACAGCCTCACCCGCGTATTCGATGGCATATCCGTTACCCCCGACGGAGCCATGCTCGGCAATGAGCGCCAAGGTTAAATCTTTGGCCGTGACACCAGGTGGCAATTCACCTTCAAAGCGTACCCGCATCGTCTTCGGTTTGCGCACACGCAAGGTGCCCGTTGCCAATGCGTGCTCAGCCTCACTGGAGCCGATCCCCCAGGCAAAGGACCCTAAGGCCCCTTGAGTACAGGTATGACTGTCCGGACACACGACCGTGGTCCCCGGCAGTACGATGCCCAGTTCTGGCGAGATGACATGGACGATCCCTTGCAAGGGATCACGCACATCAAACAATGTGATACCGGCGGCTTGCGCCGCCTCGCGGGTTTCGGTGATGAATGCTTTGCCACCCGGCATTCGGGTGTCATCACTGCGCTCTGGGACGGTGTCGACAATGTGATCCATCGTACAAAACACGCGCGAAGGATCGAGCACCGAACGGCCCGCCTCGCGCAGGCTCTTGAGTGCAACCGAACCAGTGCGCTCGTGCAAAAAGATCCGATCAATCGCGATCAGACCCATCCCGTTGCCCAGATCGCTCACTAAATGCTGCGACCATAGCTTTTCGAATAACGTCATCGGACCCATGCTGCTCTCCACACCCGACATTATGCCAAGGCGCGTGGGCAGATCGCGCGGCTCTGCGCTCTCGTAGCCCTCAGGCGGGCGAGCGTTGCAGCGGGCGTACCTGCTCAGGAGTCAGGTGCAAGCTCACGCAGGTGCCCGACAGGCCATCGCGACGCGGACCTAATTGTAGTGTGCCGCCGATGGCACGCGCGCGACGATGCATGTTGTTCAGCCCGCGACGTACTACGAGTGGCTCTGGTAAGCCAACGCCATCATCAATGATCTCGATGTCCAAGCCGGTCAGCGCATCAAACTGAGCCGAGACGACCAATTGTGTGGCCTGCGCGTGCCGGACCGCATTATTGATCGCCTCTTGAATGATACGTAACAACTCAAGAAGCGCACGCTGCTCGACGGGCGGCATTCGATCGACGGCGAGTGACCAAATAATTCGCGTTGAACGTTCGGAAAAACGCCGCTCAGTACGGAATCGATAATCCGTCAGGGCATCCGCAAAAGAGTCACTGTCCTCGCGCAGGGTATCCACCATCAAATGTAGGTCGGCCATGCACTCTCGCAGTAGCTCCACGACCTCCCCTTGCGGCAGTTCCGAACGCTCGACCTTGAGTCGAGCCGTTGCGAGCTGCGAGCCTAGACCGTCGTGCATATCGGCGAGTAGCCGTTCGCGCTCCTCAGTACGCATACGCTCTCTCTCAGCCGCTCTCAGCGCGCGTTGACTGGCTGCGTTTTCACTCAGTGCACGGTTGAGGATTAAGCCGATAAAAAATGCGTTCACGGCGGCGGCAATCACGAACAAGATAGCCGAGCCGACCCAAGAAGCGGGCTCACCCCGTGGGAACAAAGGATTAGTGCCCTCAGGGATCGGTGCGAGCCCACTCAACACAAACAGTAGCCCATTCGCGCCAATGAACCCGCCCAACCAATAGCCCGCTGAATTACCCTCGGATCGCGCGATACAAAACGCTTCTCGGGCGATGAAGAGTGTAAGCCCGGCATTAAAAATCGCAACGAACCGTGCCGCCCAGTCGGGTCGATCCGCAGCGGCAAGCAGCATACCGGTCGTGGCGCAATAAAAAATCCACGCGGATAGCGCGCGCCCCCACAACATCGGGACCTCTCGCATTAAGCGCAGCGCAATCCACTTGAGAAAAATACCAAACTGCGCGAAAGCTAATCCCCCGATGATCCACCAGGACTCGCCCGTCTCCAGCGTGGGTAATATGGCCCCCGTCGCGAACGCATAAACGGCCCCCATCACACCGCCCACGCACCATAGATTCACGACAAGCCCGCGGGCCTCGCGCAGCACAATCCAGGTGAGTAGCGCCAACACCGTCGCTGAGAGTCCGGAGATAAATAGAGAATCTAAATTGGTGATGGTTGTCATCGGCTCAATAGCGCAACCTTGGCGCGCGTCTCCTCCCACTCTTCGCCCACAGTGGAGTCTGCCACGATTCCGCCCCCCACGTCCCAGCGCGCATGCCGGCGGTAACATTGCAACGACCGAATCACGACGTTGAATTCCGCATCACCATTGGGCTCAAGCCAGCCCAGCGCCCCGCCGTACATGCCGCGCGGACCGGATTCGAGCTGTCGAATCTTTCTTGAGGCTTCAATCTTTGGCGCACCAGTCATCGAACCTGGCGGGAAACACGCGGCTAGGACATCCCAGATGTCTCTCTTTTCCTCCAGCTGGCCCACCACCGTCGAGGTCATTTGCGCGACACTGGCATAGGTATCCACCTCGCAGAGCGCCGCCAGCTTCACACTTCCCGGTCGACAAACCCGTCCTAAATCGTTGCGCATCAGATCAACAATCATGACGTTCTCAGCACGATCCTTCGAAGAGGTTGCCAGAGAATGTGCAATCGCCGCCACCTCTGCTGGCGCAGCACCCGCGGGAATCGCGCGTGTTCCTTTCATCGGCTGCACAAAGACTTCACCCGCGCGCAAGGAAAAAAACCGCTCGGGACTACAGCATAGGAGCTCAAAATCGCCGACGTCGATATGAGGACCGATATGAGCATCGTCCTGCAGAACAACCCGAGGAAGATGGACCCACGCGGCGTGGTCGACGGGTTGATCCATCAACCAACGCGCAAACAGCTGTCCGGGATCCGTGGGTAACGGAGTTTTGATCGGGTAAGTGAGGCAGGCTTGATAGAGCTCACCCGCCGCGATCGCGGCTTGCACTTGCTGTAGCGCCTCAGCGTGGGTGCCCGCATCCCAGAGCGAGTGCAAGGGCAAGCGCTCGACCGAGTGACTGACCCAAGGCTCACCTGCCTCAAACTCGGAGAGTTCAAACGCAGCCCAAAGCTGAATTCGAGGTAGATTGAGCCACGGCTCATGCGTCGCAAAATCATCAAATAATTCTGCGGCCTCATGACTGACAAGAACCAAGACGCCTTTGGCACCAGATGCGAATGCGTGCTGCGTAGCAGAGCGCCACTCGGCCTGTAACGCCCGACGATACGCCTCGCGCCCAGAGCCTCGAAGTCGAGCAAGATTTGGAGCCTCGAGCTCCACAGGAGTTAACGTTGTGGCGAGCAACGAACGCCGACCGAGGCCTTTACGTGCGGCCGCTGAGACTAAAGCGGCAAAGGGTACACCGCTCGCACGCAAGGACTCGGCTGCCTGCTGCAAGCTGACGGGCGAACCGGTGACCACTCGCCTAGACATCGTTCGCTGAGTTTTGGGTGAACGCGACATCTTCGAGAAGACACTCGCGTAAAAGCGTTGCGCAATGAACCCGATCGGGTAACACCGCTCCATCGAGCGTGCTCACAGCCACCACGAGTCGAAGCGCACTGACCAGTAGCAACCCCTCTGCCTGCAGTTTCTGGCTCGTAACCGATCCACGTGGCTCAATCGTGAGGCCGCTCTGGCGTAAGCCCTCGATGGTCACGCTCGGCAAACAGCCCTGCTGACCGCTGGTACTGCACCAGCGTCCATTTTCCGACCATAACAAGCTCGCGGTGCTCGCTTCGAGGAGCCCATGCTCATCGCCCAGTAATACCTCATCTGCATCGACCGCCGTCGCCTGACGTCGCGCGAACGTCGACCAGTGATAGCTCAAAGATTTACCCAAAATACCGAGCCCAGGATGCCGAATCTTTGAGGTTATGACCCTCGCCCCATGTTGATACAACCGCGATGGCTCCTCATAGGGTGATAAGGCGACCAAGACTTGAGGCGCTTGGTGCAGCTCTACGGCCGGTAACAAAGTTAAGCGCAGACAGGCGCACTCCTGCGCGGTGATGGCGCTCCAGACAGGGGTCATCGCTCGCTCTATGAGACCCTCGAGTCTCGCTTGGTCATCGCCCCACATGAGTGCGCTGTCAATGAGTCGATGTAGATGGGCCTCGAACCGTAAAGCACGACCCGCATGGACGCGCACGGTTTCAAACCAGCCCTCTCCCGAGCGCAAACTCGGTGACTCAGGATGCAGCGATAAGGACGGATCGCTTAACGCGCACCCATCAAGCCAATACTGCGCTGCCGAAGAAACGCTCATGGTCAGAGCTGCCCAGCTCCTTGTCAGACATCCAGCCGTCCGACATCAGGCTCTAGAGAGAAATTGGTCGGGGCGGCGAGATTCGAACTCACGACCCCTTGCACCCCATGCAAGTGCGCTACCAGACTGCGCCACGCCCCGACCGAAGGGTTGAAATGATAACCGGTTGCTTCGCTCAACGCCTCAGAATGCGCAATACATCTTCCAGCTCACTGCGCAACTGACGCACGATCTGCTGGCTCTGTGTGGAGTCGCTGCGCGCCTCTTCACCCTGCAGCTTGTTGCGAGCACCGCCAATCGTGAAACCCTGTTCATACAACAACGAGCGGATCTGACGGATCACAATCACGTCCTGCCGCTGATAATAGCGACGATTGCCCCGTCGCTTAACGGGTTTCAGCTGCGGAAACTCCTGCTCCCAATAGCGCAGGACATGCGGCTTTACCCCACACAACTCGGCGACCTCTCCGATCGCAAAGTACCGCTTCCCCGGGATCGCCGGTAATTCGTCGTTATTCTTGGCTTCCAACATACGCTTCGACACGCGCCTTCAATTTTTGTCCGGGCCGAAAAGTCACCACTCGACGAGCGCTGATGGGAATCTCCTCGCCCGTCTTCGGGTTACGTCCCGGACGTTGATTTTTGTCACGAAGATCGAAGTTGCCAAACCCGGAGAGCTTCACCTGCGCCCCCTTCGACAACGCCGATCGTAATTCCTCGAAAAAAAGATCCACGAGTTCACGCGCTTCACGCTTGTTCAAGCCGAGCTGATCGAACAACGCCTCAGCCATATCAGCCTTGGTCAATGCGCTGGAGAGACTCGACTCCAGTGATGACTCTTCTTCTTGCATGATCTCGCCCCCCTTTACTCGCGGACCCGGGCACCCACCGTTTGCTCGAGTACCGTTCGGACCCCCTGCATCACTTGTTCGATTTCAGGGTCGGTCAGCGTGCGATCTTTGTCCTGCAAAATCAAGCCCAAGGCGATGCTTTTTCGCCCGACTTCGACACCTTGACCCCGGTAAACATCGAACACCGTGAGATCCTGTAACAAGTGTCCCGCCGACGCGCGGACTTGAGCAGCAATCGCATCGAAGCTGACCGACTCCTCCACTACGATCGCTAAATCGCGTCGTACCGATGGAAAGCGAGACGGCGTCTGAAATGCGGGATAGCGCACCGATAAGGCAGACTCCAGTGCAAGCTCAAATAGTACCGGTGGCTCTTGGAGATCGAGATCCCGCGTGATCTGCGGGTGAAGCTCGCCAATCCAACCCACGACGCGCTCGCCACGGAGAATTTGCGCACATCGCCCAGGATGCAAACAACTCAATTCGGCAGGCCGAAAGGCAAAATCTGTGATGCCAGCCAGCTGAAATAGGCTTTCGAGATCGCCACGCAGATCAAAAAAATCCACTGGTTCGGTACGCCCAGACCAATGCTCGCTCTCGCGTGGCCCCGTTACCACCGCCGCTAACCGCCGCTCTTCCGGCGCATCGACCGGAAAGACAACGCCGTGCTCAAACAAACGAATACGTCCTTGCTGACGCCGTTCATTTTCTCGCAGCGCTCGAAGCAACCCCGGCCAGAGCGAGATGCGCATCACCGCTAAGTCTGAGGCAATCGGGTTACTGAGTGCATAGGCGGGTATGCCCGGGAACAGGGTCTCCTGCCACTTGGGATCCACAAATGCAAAATGGATGCCCTCGTGAAACCCTCGTGCGGCCAGTCGATCGAGAAGCCGTTGTTCTGGGATCGACTCCGTGCCCTGCGCGTGAATGCCTTGAATTCCCCGCGCTGTCTCTGCCGGGATGTGTTCAAAGCCATGCAGGCGAGCCAGTTCCTCCATCAAGTCGCGCTCGATAGCGAGATCAAATCGATAACTCGGAACCTTGAAACGTAGAACCTGTGCCGCAGCCAGATCACCGGGCGTGGCACCCGCCTCGAAACCCTCTGTAATGATGCCGACGCGAGCCAACAGCTCGATGATCGTTGTTGCTGATAAACGTATGCCAAGCAACCGCTCGACTTGCGCCACACGCAAGTCGATCATCGGCTGATCGAGCGCCTTCGCCTCCTCAGCCACGGTAACGTGCCCACAGCGCCCGCCGGCCACCTGCTGCAACAAGCGTGTCGCACGCTCAATGGCTCGTACACCCAAGGTGGGATCGACACCTCGCTCAAATCTTTGACTCGCATCGGTCGTCAACCCATACCGGCGCGCTCGGCCCGCAATGGCCGAAGGTGCAAACCAAGCGACTTCAAATAAAACACGTCGCGTCTCAGCGGATACGGCGGTGCGGCTACCGCCCATGACTCCTGCCATGGCGACGGGCCCCGCATCATCCGCGATCACGAGGACATCCTCGGCCAATTCAACGGTGCGACCATCGAGTAAATCACAAGGCTCACTGCGGTTTGCCCAGCGCACCTGCAAGCCGCCCTGCAGCCGATCGAAATCATAGGCATGCATGGGCTGACCCAGCTCTTGCACCACATAGTTAGTCACATCCACCACCGGTGAGATGCTGCGCAAGCCTGCGCGCCGCAGTCGCTCTTGCAACCAGATCGGCGAGGCACGCGAATTATCCACCTCAACGATCAAGCGGGAATAAAACTGCGGACAGGCCGTAGCAGCCGTAAGCACCGTCGGCTTAACAGCGTCCACATCGGCATCACTCACCACTACCGAACAATCAGGCGCCGATAGCGATGAGCCCTTCAACGCGGCCACCTCGCGAGCGAGGCCCAGCATCGACATGGCATCACCTCGATTCGGCGTGATCGCAAACTCTAAGAGCTCGTCGTTGAGATCGAGATATTCGCGCAAATCAGCGCCGATCGGGGCGTCCGCTGGCAGCTCGAGGATACCGTCGGATTCTTCTGCCATACCCAATTCTTTGGCAGAGCACAGCATCCCCTGTGATTCAACCCCGCGCAGCTTCGCCGCGCGAATTTTCAAGCCGCCCGGTAACTGCGCACCGACCGTGGCAAGTGCCGATACCAAACCCGCTCGCGCGTTAGCCGCTCCGCAGACGATCTGGATCAAGCCGGCGCCTGTATTGACCTGACAGACTCGTAACTTATCGGCCTGTGGATGTGGCTCAACCTGCTCTAGCCGAGCGACGATCACGCCCGAGAACGCATCGGCCGCCGGTTGCAACGATTCGAGTTCAAACCCCGCCATGGTAAGGCGGTCACCGAGCTCACGTGCAGCGGGCGCATCCGGTACAAATTCTTTGAGCCAATTCAGCGATAACTTCATGCCGCACCAAACTGTCGCAGGAAGCGCAAATCGCTATCAAAAAATAGACGTAAATCGTTGACGCCGTAACGCAACATGGCAAGGCGCTCGATTCCCATACCAAAGGCGTACCCTGTCCAACGCTCGGCATCCACCCCTGCGGCGGCGAAGACATTGGGATGCACCATGCCGCACCCGGCGACTTCTAACCAGCCTGTGTGCTTGCACACACGACAGCCTTGGCCATCGCAGAACACACAAGACATGTCGACTTCAGCTGAGGGCTCAGTAAAAGGAAAATATGACGGCCGAAGACGCATGCGCAAGTCACGCTCAAAGAAGGCTTGCAAAAAGCCTTGTAGCGTGGCTTTGAGATGCGCAAAACTCACATTCTCATCGACCACCAACCCCTCCACTTGATGAAACATCGGCGTATGGGTCATGTCGTAATCACAGCGATACACCCGCCCCGGCATGATCATCGCGAGCGGCAATCGGCCCTTACGAAGCTCTCGAATCTGCACCGGCGAGGTGTGCGTGCGCAGTAAGCGACCATCTGGAAAATAGAAGGTATCGTGCATCGCCCGCGCCGGATGATCGGCTGGGATATTCAGGGCTTCAAAGTTATGGAACTCGTCCTCGATTTCAGGACCCGTTGCCACCTCAAAACCCGACTGCGTGAAAATCGACTCAATGCGTAACCGCGCGCGCGTCACGGGATGCACCGTGCCCTCGCCCGGACGTCGTCCTGGCAGACTTACATCGATCCGTCCCGCACTGAGTTCGGCCTCGATCGCCGCACGCTCAAGCGATACTTGGGCGGCATCGATCGTTTCAATGAATTGTTGCTTGGCCTCGTTGATGCGCGCGCCCGCCGCGGGCCGCTCAGAGGCCGGCAAAGCCCCTAAGGCTTTGAGTTGCTCGGTGAATCGGCCTTTTTTGCCTAGCCAACGCACACGCACCTCGGCGAGCGCAGCCAGCGTATCGCTGGCTGCGACTTCATCGAGAGCCTGCTGCAACAGGGCCGCGAGATCGCTCACGACCCGACCTTAGGCAATACCGAGGGCCGACTTCGCGCGCAGCGCGATTGCTCCAAAAGCCTCAGGATCATGCACGGCGATATCCGCCAACATCTTACGATCCACCTCGATTTGCGCGAGCTTCAGACCGTTCATGAGACGGCTGTAGGACAATCCGCAACTACGCGCAGCCGCATTGATACGCTGAATCCACAGGGCGCGGAAATCACGCTTCTTGAGGCGACGACCTGCGTACGCATACTGACCGGCTTTAATAACAGCTTGCTTAGCGGTGCGATAAACCTTGCGACGAGCGTTGTAATACCCCTTGGCTTTGCCAAGGACCTTTTTGTGACGACGACCCGCCGTCACACCACGTTTTACGCGTGCCATATGTTCTTACCTCGGAATCAGGCGTGGGGAAGCAGCTGTGTCAAACGACCGACATCGCTCTCATGCACGAGGCTAGAGCCTCCTGAGCGAAGCTGGCGCTTAGTCTTGCGCGGCTTATGTCCGAGGTTGTGACGGCGTCCGGCCGAATAGGACTTAAAGCCCTTGGCCGTTTTACGAAAACGCTTCGACGCCGCCCGATTGCTTTTCAGCTTGGGCATTTTATTAACTCCTAGTTGTAGCTACCGGTCACAAGGCCCTTCACAGGACCCGCTCGCGGGCGGAGCTTTCGCGGTGGTGTGCCCTCTGCACCGATCCACCGAAATCGCTCACTTGTAAGCTGTCACTTTTTCTTAGGTGACAGCACCATGACCATTTGACGGCCTTCCATCGACGGCATTTGCTCGACAGTGCCTAACTCAACCAGATCGGTGGTCAATCGATCCAGCAAACGGCGTCCAATTTCTTGGTGCGCCATCTCTCGACCTCGGAACCGTAAGGTTACCTTGGCCTTGTCACCCTCGCCGAGGAAGCGGATGAGATTACGCAGCTTGACCTGATAATCTGCCTCTTCCGTGCCAGGACGAAACTTGACTTCTTTGATCTGTTGTTGCTTCTGCTTGCGCTGAGCGGAGTGGGTTTTCTTCTTTTGTTCAAAAAGAAACTTACCGAAGTCCATGATGCGCACCACCGGCGGCTCAGCCATCGGCGACACTTCAACCAGATCCAGATCCACATCCCGGGCTAACTGCAGCGCCTCAAAGCGCGTCATGATTCCCGCTTGCGATCCGTCCGCCGCGATCAACCGCACTTGCGGTGCAGTGATTTCTTCGTTGCGCCGGACGCGCTTATTTGCAGTCGCGATAAATCAATCCTCCAACGTTTGGCGGCCGCGGCTATCGAGCTCGATGCGCAAGCGTTCAAGGAACGACTGCAAGGACATCCCACCCAGATCCTTACCCCCGCGGGTCCGCACAGCCACTTGTTGCGCTTGGACTTCTTTATCGCCCGCAACCAACAGGTAAGGCACGCGTTGTAGCGTGTGCTCGCGAATTTTAAAGCCGATTTTTTCGTTACGCAAGTCGCTCTCGACTCGAACCCCCTGATTTTTAAGGGATTGCGCGATCTCTCGCACGTAGTCCTCTTGGCGATCGGTGATGTTCATGATCACGACTTGCGCCGGTGCCAGCCAGGCCGGCAAGCGTCCAGCGTGATGCTCGATCAAAATGCCGAGAAACCGCTCCAGCGAGCCGAAGATGGCGCGATGCAGCATCACGGGCGTCTGTTTCTGGCTGTGCTCATCGACATAGTGCGCCCCGAGGCGCCCTGGCAGATTGAGATCCACCTGTAGCGTCCCGCACTGCCAATCGCGTCCAATCGCATCCCGCAGGACGAACTCCAGCTTCGGGCCGTAAAACGCCCCCTCGCCCGGATTGAGCGTGAAGTCGATGCCCGCCTCGCGAGCGGCCTTCTGTAACGCCGCTTCCGCCTTATCCCAAATCTCATCTGAACCCACGCGCTTTTCCGGGCGATCGGAAAATTTGATCCGCACGTCGTCAAAGCCGAAATCTCGATAGATATCGAGAATGAGACGGGTGACGGCGACGGATTCCTCGGTGATCTGCTCAGGGCTGACAAAAATATGTGCGTCATCCTGAGTAAAGGCCCGCACTCGCATCAAGCCATGCAAGGCCCCTGAGGGCTCATAGCGGTGGACTTTGCCAAACTCTGCATATCGGACCGGTAAATCTCGATAGCTTCGAATGCCCTGCTTGAAGATTTGGACATGGCCAGGACAGTTCATGGGCTTAATGGCGTAAACGCGTTCATCCGGCGTCTGAGTCGTGAACATGTTCTCGCCGAATTTTTCCCAGTGCCCGGACGCCTCCCACAGACTGCGGTCCATGAGCTCAGGGCCATTGACCTCCTCGAAGCCCGCCTCGCGCTGCTTATCGCGCATGTAGCCGATCAAGGTCTGAAAGACGCTCCAGCCTTTCGGATGCCAGAACACGGCACCCGGCGCCTCTTCTTGCATATGAAACAAGTCAAGCTCACGCCCAATCTTGCGATGATCGCGCTTTTCGGCTTCCTCGAGCCGATGCAAATAATCTTTGAGATCTTTCTCGCTCAACCACGCAGTGCCATAAATTCGCTGCAACATTTCGTTGCGCGAATCTCCGCGCCAGTACGCGCCGGCGACTTTCATTAACTTGAATACTTTGAGCTTACCCGTCGCCGGAACGTGGGGGCCCCGACATAGATCGACCCACCCCCCTTGACCGTAAAGACTGATCGGCTCATTGCTCGGGATACTGGCAATGATTTCAGCCTTATAGTGCTCGCCTAAATCTTTGAAAAACTGGACGGCATCATCGCGCGGCATCTCGCGCCGATTGACGGGCAGATTGGCGGCAGAGAGCTCCTGCATCTTCGCCTCAATGGCCGCAAGATCCTCAGGCGTAAAGGGCCGCTTATAGGAAAAGTCATAATAAAAGCCATCATCAATCACCGGCCCAATGGTGACCTGCGCCTCTGGGTAAAGGGCTTGGACGGCCTGCGCCAAAAGATGCGCCGTAGAGTGGCGAATGATCTCTAGCGCATCGGGATGCTTGTCGGTGACGATCTCAAGACGCGCATCGTCAATCAGGTTGAACGAGGTATCGACGAGTTTTGATCCCACTTTCCCCGCGAGTGCAGCCTTGGCCAGCCCCGCGCCGATGCTGGCAGCGACCTCGGCCACCGTCACCGGATGATCAAAGTTTCGTTGACTGCCATCGGGCAATGTAATTACCGGCATAACCTTCCCCTACGGGCTCTCCGTCATCCTCATCACGTTCGCAGCGAACACCTTAGCGACCCTTATGATCGCAAAAGGGGCGTTTCCGCGACGCGAAAACGCCCCCATGTTGGCAAACTGGTAGGCGCGAGTGGGATCGAACCACCGACCACCACCATGTCAAGGTGGTGCTCTACCACTGAGCTACGCGCCTGCGGAAAGGTCGCGAACGATACCTGAGGCGTCCAAAAGCGGCAACCGCCGCGGTCGAATTCCCGTCAATCTGGCCACCGCATTTGCCAAGGCGGGGGCTGTAGGCGGTAACCCGGGCTCACCTACACCACCCGGCGCTTCATCACTGGGCAGGATATGGACCTCGATCAGGGGCGTCTCGGCCATCCGCAGCACCGGATATCCATCAAAATTACGGGCTGCCACCTCGCCGCCACGGATCGCGATCTCGCCGTAGAGGGCCGCACTGAGTCCGTAGATCACGCTGCTTTGCATCTGCTGTTCCACCGCCCCCGGGTGGACCACCTGACCACAATCGACCACGACTACGACTCGGTGTAGACGTAATCGCCCCGCAGCATCCACCGAGACTTCGTGGACCTGACCGACGATGCTGCCAAAGGAGCGGTTGATGGCGAGGCCCTGCGCGATTTGGCGCCCCTCTGCGGTGCGCTTCGTCTCACCCCATTGCGCGTGCTCGCGCAGCGCCTCGAGGACTCGTTGATGACGGGGATGGTTCTTCAGGTGCGCTAAGCGAAATTCAAGAGGATCCTCACCTCCCGCGAACGCCAACTCATCGATGAAGCTCTCCAGGAAAAAGGCCTGATGGGAGTGACCCACCGAGCGCCAAAAACCAACCGGCACGGGGAGCTCAACTGAGGTGTGCCCGATGCGTTGATGCGCAATGTCGTAGGCTTGATCAAATACGCCCTCGACCTGTGTTTTATCCAAGCCACTCGGGCTGGCGAGCGCGCCCCCAAAAACACGTGGCAGCGCTTGCGCCACAATCGACTGCGACATGGAATGCGCCGTCAACCCCGCCATGCGCCTCAGCTTGTTGCCGTCGCCACGCTCAGAGGTGGGCGTGAGCCAGCCCTGAAGTTTTGCGACCGCCATGGGTCGATAAAAATCATGTCGCAAATCCTCACTGCGCGACCACTGACATTGCAAAAGGACATCCGGATGCCAACGCGCTAACTGCGCCGCCTGATCAATGAAATCAAGCTCTAGCCGCCGCCCAAAGGAACCGCCGGCGTAGAGGTTATGGACGGTCACGCGCTGCTCGTCCAGGTCGAGACGCTTTGCGACGATGGCACGCGCGCGACCCGGCAATTGAGTCGCCACCCAAATCTCTGCACGCGCGCCGTCGAGCGATCCCGGCGTACTCGTGATTGAATATTTGATGCTACAGCTCGGCGTTTCCATTGGCGCATGCGCAAGATACGGCACGCTATACGTCGCGACGACATCAGCCCCCTGCGATTTAAGCGTCGAGACCTCTCCCTGCTCAAAGTAAATCGCCGCTTCATCCTCGTTATCAATTTGCGCCCGCCAGGCTTCATTGAGTCGCCGATCATCGATATCCGCTGTTTGATTCGGCTTGGCTTGCCAGCGAAGACGGTTCGCGACTTTTTCGGCCTGCCAACGACGCGCCGCGACGACCCCGACGCCACCTACCGTGCCCGCAGCCGCTGTGAGTGGATGGATAGCGTGTATCCCCGGCGCGTCCTCAAGGTCGCTATCTTCGATCGAGGCGAGCTCCCCATCCAGCCACGGTAGTAAACGAATGAATGCGTAACGCATTCCAGGCTCTCGAATATCCGCTGCGAATTTTGCAGAGCCGTCGACCTTACTAGCACTGTCTAATCGCGCTGGGCTACGCCCAAGTAATCGCCACTCCGTCGCGGCTTTCAGTGGCGGCAACTGCGCGGGCACACGCAATCGATCGCCTGCCTGCGAGACGATCTCGCCAAAACTCAAAGTCGACTTATCGGTACTCTGAGCGTCTACGCGTTGATATTTGGCGACGCCCTCGCGCAATAAGACGTCTTGTACCGGCACACCCCAAATACTCGCCGCGCCTTGGCGCAAAGTTTCCCGCGCCATGACACCGGCTTCGCGCAATACCTGCCAAAGGTCGCGGACACTGCTCGAGCCGCCCGTCACCATGACGCCGACTTCACGCATGACCTTCGCCGTCAGATGTTCACTAACGCGCTTGAGACCCCCAGTCGAATCTGGATGAAAAGGGAGGCCGTCAACGCTCACCACGAGGTTGTTATAGACAGGGTGAATGGGCGCATCTTCGATTCGAATCTGTTTGAGGGCGCACTCCAGCTCTTCGGCTAACAGCATCGCAAGGCCAGTGTGAACCCCTTGACCGAGCTCGCATTGCGGCATGAAGAGCGTCACCGAATTATCAGCGCCCACCCTCACCCACGCATTGATCGAAAGCGCCTCACGACTCGACGGCTCAAATAAATCGTGGGTCAAGCGCGACCGGGGTGGTGCGAACCCCCAACCTACAACGAGTGCACCGACTGCACCGGCTCCCACCCACAAGACTTGACGGCGCGAGATCGTCATCGTTACTAACTTGCGCGCGTCGCGGGTAAACCAAGGCTGCTACGTCGCAAAGACTCAATCTCATCACGCAGTCGCGCTGCCTGCTCGAACTCCAAGTTACGCGCATGCTTGAGCATCTCGGTCTCCAATTGTTTGATACGCCGTATTGCCTGCTCGGGCGCCAGCGACGCCACGTCTTGGTTTGTACCTGATGCTTGGCTCGCCCGACGCGAGGAGGCTTTGGTAGACCCCGCTCCAGGACGAGCTGATCTCGCGCCCTCCATCACGTCCACCACAGCCTTAACAATTCCCCTAGGGACAATACCGTGTGCGGTATTAAAGGCCTGTTGTTTTGCGCGCCTTCGTGCTGTCTCATCGAGCGCACGCTGCATCGAGCCCGTCACTTTGTCGGCGTAAAGAATGGCGCGCCCGTTCACATTACGCGCGGCACGACCGATGGTCTGGATCAGCGAATTTTCTGATCGTAAGAAGCCCTCTTTGTCCGCATCGAGAATCGCGACCAAGGCGACTTCCGGCATATCGAGACCTTCACGCAAAAGATTGATCCCGACCAACACATCAAATAAACCAAGACGTAGATCACGAATGATTTCACTACGCTCAACGGTATCGATATCCGAGTGTAAATAACGCACTTTGATCCCGTGCTCTTCTAGATACTCCGTTAAATCTTCGGCCATGCGCTTGGTGAGCGTGGTAATGAGGACACGTTCGCCTGCCGCAACGCAGCGATGGATCTCAGAGAGCACATCATCGACCTGCGTGCGCACGGGACGAACATCCACCTCCGGGTCGACCAAGCCTGTGGGCCGTACCACCTGCTCGACCACCTGCGAAGCATGACGCTTTTCATAGTCAGCAGGCGTCGCCGAAACAAAAATCATCTGCGGCGCTAACTGTTCCCATTCCTCAAACTTAAGGGGCCGATTATCGAGCGCCGAGGGCAAGCGAAAGCCAAACTCCACCAAGGTCGTCTTACGAGAGCGATCACCTTTGTACATCGCGCCAAGCTGCGGCAAGGTCTGGTGACTCTCATCCACCACCAGCAACGCATTAGCGGGCAAATAATCGTAAAGACAGGGGGGCGGCTCACCGGCCGTGCGCCCTGACAGATAGCGCGAATAGTTTTCGATGCCTGCGCAGTAGCCCACCTCTTTCATCATTTCCATATCAAACATGGTGCGCTGCTCGAGTCGCTGTGCTTCGACTAACTTATCTTGTGCACGCAGCTCGGCCAGACGCTCGCGTAACTCTTCGCGGATGCCATCGATCGCCGTCAGGAGTCTTTCTTTGGGCGTCACAAAGTGAGTGCCTGGATAGACCGTGTATCGCGGCACTTTGCGTTGCGCCTCGCCCGTCAAAGGATCAAACAAGGTTAGCGACTCAATGACATCATCGAATAGCTCTAGCCGTAGCGCTTCGCGCTCCGACTCAGCCGGAAAAATGTCAATGACATCCCCGCGCACACGAAAGCTGCCTTGTGAAAAATCGATCTCGTTACGCGTGTACTGCATGTCGGCCAGTCGTCGCAACAAATGTCGCTGATCAATGCGATCGCCTCGTACAAGATGCAAGACCATCGCGAGATACGTTTCGGGATCACCAAGACCGTAGATCGAGGAGACCGTCGCGACGATGATGGCATCGGGACGCTCGAGCAGAGCCTTGGTCGCCGACAGACGCATCTGCTCAATATGTTCATTGATCGAAGCGTCCTTCTCGATATAGGTATCGCTCGCGGGGACGTAGGCTTCGGGTTGGTAGTAGTCGTAATAAGAGACGAAATACTCAACCGCGTTATCAGGAAAAAATTCGCGAAATTCCCCGTACAACTGTGCCGCTAAGGTCTTGTTATGCGCGAGCACGAGGGTCGGCCGCTGGACGGCCTGAATCACATTCGCGATGGTGTAGGTCTTGCCGCTACCGGTCACGCCTAACAAGGTTTGGTGCGCAAGACCACTTTGTAGCCCTTCCACCAGTGTCGCGATCGCCGCGGGCTGATCGCCAGCCGGAGGATACTCAGATTGAAGACGGAACTCGCTCATGGTGATGACTATCGGAGATGAGATGAGGGGAGCTTTTCGCGGTAAATATTAAGGGAATTGCTGACGGTCGCGTGGCTCATCCACACAGGTTACTCGAAGCGCCCCTAGGCGAGTACCTTCGCCACCGCGCCCCACGCTTGACGTACTGCGTCGCTTTCCTGAGAATGCGCCCTCCTTAAAGCTTGGCTGCCAAGGCAACCGAGCTTCAGTTCCCCGGTAGCTCAGTCGGTAGAGCGTCGGACTGTTAATCCGCAGGTCGCTGGTTCGAGTCCAGCCCGGGGAGCCACTTCCTAAAAATTCAAGGGTTCAGCTGATGAGGCATGGCGTGCGACGGCCTCCTCGACAAGCCTCTTCGCCTGCGCAGCATCACCCCAGCCTTTGAGCTTGACCCATTTCCCCTGGTCCAAATCCTTGTAATGCTCAAAGAAATGACCGATCCGCTCTAACCAGTGTCGCGACACCGTATCAATGTCTAGCACATGACTATAGCCGTTGAACACCTTATCAACGGGCACCGCCAACAACTTTTCATCCTCGCCGGACTCATCCTCCATCAACAGTACGCCGACTGGACGACAACGGATGACGGACCCCGGCACAAGCGAAAGCGGCAAAATCACGAGCACATCGGCTGGATCCCCATCCCCACCGAGCGTATGCGGGATGTAGCCGTAGTTACACGGGTAGCGCATGGGCGTCGACAAAATACGATCCACGAAAATCGCTCCCGTCGCCTTGTCGACTTCATATTTGACAGGCTCAGCGTCTTTCGGGATTTCGATGATGACGTTGATTTCCTGCGGGACATCCGTTCCCGCCGAGACTAGATCGAGTGCCATACGCCCCTCCTATGGGCAGTGATCGGCTCACACTGAGCGCGAGATCAATTCCTTCATAATTTCATTGGTGCCGCCATAAATCCGCTGTACGCGGGAGTCCGCAAACATCCGGCAGACCAAATATTCGTTCATGTAGCCATAGCCGCCATGCAACTGCACGCATTCATCGAGCACCTGCTGCTGCATATCCGTGACCCAATATTTCGCCATCGATGCAGTCTCGGTATCGAGTGTTCCCTCGAGTTGTCGGGCAATACAATCATCGACAAACACCCGCGCGACGCGCGTGATAGTCGCGATTTCGGCCAGCTTAAAGCGAACCGTCTGCATACTTCCCAACACCTGACCGAAGGCTTTGCGCTCTTTGACATAGCGCGAGGTCTCCGCCAGAGCCCCCTCCATGGCGGCCACCCCGCAAAGCGCAATAATCAAGCGCTCGTAGGGTAAGTCGCCCATGAGCTGGTACATGCCTTGCCCTTCCTCGCCAAGTAGGCAGTCCACTGGCACTCGGACATCTTCAAAGAAAAGCTCTGCCGTATCTTGAGCCGGCATACCCATCTTATCGAGCACACGACCCACTCGATACCCAGCGAGATTCTCTGTCTCGACCATTAACAAGGACAGACCCCGCTTGCGATCCTCACCTCCGGTGCGCACCACCAGCATTAAAAGACTGGCGCTACCCCCATTGGTAATGAAAATCTTAGAGCCATTGATGACGTAGTGATCGCCCTCTCGAACCGCTCGGGTACGAATACCCTGCAAGTCAGACCCTGCACCAGGTTCGGTCATGGCAATCGCGCCGATCAGCTCACCACTCGCGAGCCGCGGTAACCAGCGCTGCTTTTGGACTTCGCTCCCGTAGTTATGAACATAATGCGCGGCGATGCTATGCACGCCTTGGCCAAACCCTGAAATCCCTCGGCGCGCCAATTCTTCATAGAAAATGGCTTCGTGACGAAAATCGCCGCCACCGCAACCATACTCAGCGGGAAGGTCTAAGCACAAAAGCCCCGTCTCGCCCGCACGACGCCAAATTTCTTTGCCGACACTATGCTGCGCACGCCACTTGGGATCCTGCGGCACCATTTCGGTTTCCACAAAACGCGCCACGGTGTCACGAAACACCGACAGGTCTTCATCCATCCAAGGCGACACGTAGGGAATCATGACTTACGGCTCTTAGCAGTCGGCTTGCGTGCCGGATTACGCACTGGCTTTTGCTCAGCGACCTGACGTAGGTACTGGCGAAACTCCGACCCAAACTGCGGATGCTTGAGCGCATAGGCAACCGTCGCTTCGAGATAACCGAGCTTGCTGCCGCAATCGTAGCGGGTACCCGAAAAACGATGCGCATAGACCGCCTCCTCTTCCAGGAGTCGCGCGATCCCATCCGTTAATTGAATCTCCCCCCCCGCACCCCGACCAATACGTTCAAGGTGTTCAAAGATAGAGGGCGAGAGGAGATAACGGCCTACGACTGCGAGGTTCGAGGGTGCCGCAGTAGGCTTGGGTTTTTCGACAATACTTCGGATCCGTGCGGTCACCCCACGGGCTTCCACCTCGACAATGCCGTATTTATCCGTCTCTTTACGTGGGACCACTTGGCAGCCGATGACGCTTGCGCGCTTAGCTTCGTACACGGCCGCCATTTGTGCGAGGCAGGGCTGCTCAGCATCGATCAAATCGTCGGCTAAATGCACAAAAAACGGCTCGCTGCCCACCGCAGGCTTTGCGCAGAGCACGGCATGACCGAGGCCAAGCGGCGCAGGCTGGCGAATGTAAATACAGGTCGCGTACGAGGGAAGCACGCTATGCAACTGTTTGACGAGATCGGACTTGCCTTGGGACTTGAGCATATTCTCGAGCTCAAGATCCGAGTCAAAGTGATCCTCAATCGCTCTCTTAGACGCACCCGTAATAAATACCAGACGCCGCGCGCCCGCTGCTAACGCCTCTTCCACGGCGTATTGGATCAGGGGCTTGTCAACCACCGGCAGCATTTCCTTGGGGCTCGCCTTGGTCGCAGGCAAAAACCGCGTTCCCCGGCCAGCGACCGGAAACACTGCTGTCTCAATCAAAGGACGTCGGGCCATGTGCCGCTCCGCGCTCAACGAAACGGCCATGTTAAACCATCACCCTAATCCCATCACCTTAATCCGCGGGTGACGGAAGCCCCCGTCGGGGGCGCGATGGCGTCGCTGAAGCCGACTGCGGGGAAGCCTTACGGGCGGGCGTTGGGTCTTTGACCCTTAGGCGGCTGCGATTACGCTCTAGGGTTCGCGCACCGATTCCTTTGACTAAAGCGAGTTCATCGACCGACTTAAACGCACCATGCTTTTGACGGTACGCCACGATGGCTTGCGCTTTGGCGGGCCCAATCCCGACCAAACCGCGCGCCAAGGTGGCCGCATCTGCGCGATTGAGGTCGATGGGCGTCGTCGTCGAGGTGGAGCCCGCCGCTAAAGCTGGCAATGCCGTCGCCACCATGGCCGCCCGTAGCAAATGCTGACCTAACGTCAGCCAAGTCTTGAGCGCTGTTGTCATAAGCCCTGCTCTGAATCTAAAAGAAAGACCAGAGCCTAGGGATCGCTACCAAACGGAGCGAGTGACAATCCTCGATAAAAACTCAGTTATTACGGTGTAAGCCGGCGCTCAGTCGTGAATGGGGTGTTGAATACCCTGATTCACACGCTCGCGTAAATCTTTGCCCGGCTTGAAATGCGGGACATATTTACCGGACAACGCAACCGCCTCTCCGGTCTTTGGATTACGCCCTTGTCGAGGTGGCCGGTAGTGCAAAGAAAAGCTACCAAAACCGCGGATTTCGATCCGCTGACCCGTGGCCAGCGCATCGCTCATGATTTCCAGCATTTGCTTCAGCGCAAGTTCCACATCCTTCGCTGGCAAATGCTTTTGTTTGTCTGCAATGAGTTCAATGAGCTCCGATTTGGTCATCTTTCGCTCCGTAGTCTCACCTGCCCCGTATATCACCGACGGACGATGCGCAGGGTCCCTGCACACCGTCCGTCGATCCGGGATCTATCAGCTGCGATCGCGATCGCTATTGATCTGCGCCTTGAGCAACTCGCCCAAGCTCGTACCCGCTGACGCGGGGCCCTGCTCAGAACGATAGCTTTGAACCGCTTCGGCCTCTTCGTGCGCTTCCTTGGCCTTGATGGACAAGGAAATCGAACGGGTCTTGCGATCCACGCCCATGAACTTCGCTTCGACTTCATCGCCTTGTTTGAGGAACTGCCGAGCATCCTCAACACGCTCGCGACCGATGTCAGACGCGCGCAACTGGCCTTCGATGCCGTTACCAAGATCGATGATCGCGCCCCGCGCATCCACCTCACGCACCGTACCACGCACGATGCTGCCCTTCGGATTGTCGGCAATGAAACCGGCGAACGGATCTTTGGCGAGCTGCTTCACGCCGAGGCTGATGCGTTCACGCTCAGGGTCGATCGCGAGCACCATGGCTTCGAGATCCTGACCCTTCTGGAAGCTACGAACGGCCTCTTCACCTGGGATATCCCAAGAGATATCCGACAAGTGTACGAGGCCATCGATGTTGCCCGGCAGACCAATGAAAATACCGAAATCGGTGATCGACTTGATCTGGCCCGACACTTTATCGCCGCGATTGTAGTTTTCAGCGAACTCACGCCACGGATTCGAGGCGCACTGCTTGAGGCCTAGGCTGATACGACGACGTTCTTCGTCGCAATCGAGCACCATGACTTCCACTTCTTGCCCGGTCTCAACGACCTTGGCCGGATTGACGTTTTTGTTGGTCCAGTCCATCTCTGAGACGTGCACGAGACCTTCGACGCCGTCTTCGATCTCAACGAACGCACCGTAGTCGGCAATGTTCGTGACCTTACCGAATACTCGCGTATTCGGCGGATAGCGACGCGCAATATTCTCCCACGGATCCGCGCCGAGCTGCTTGAGACCCAGGCTGACGCGTGAACGATCGCGGTCGAACTTAAGGATACGGACTTCAACTTCGTCACCGACCTTAACGACTTCAGAGGGATGCTTGACGCGCTTCCACGCCATGTCAGTAATGTGCAGCAAGCCATCGATCCCACCGAGATCAACGAACGCGCCGTAATCGGTGAGGTTTTTGACGTTACCGCGGACGATGGCCCCTTCTTGCAGGTTATCCATCAACGCCGAGCGCTCCGCGGAGAACTCTTGCTCCACGACGGCGCGACGTGACACCACGACGTTGTTACGCTTTTGATCCAGTTTGATGACCTTGAATTCCAGCGGCTTGTTCTCGAGATATGCGGTATCGCGCACCGGGCGAACATCCACCAACGAGCCCGGCAAAAACGCGCGGACGTGCTCGATCTCGACCGTGAAACCACCTTTGACGCGACCCGTGATGATGCCGGTGACGATTTCGCCCTGACCAAAGGCCTCTTCGAGGCGAGTCCAGGTGCGAGCGCGCTTGGCTTTTTCGCGCGACAAACGGGTCTCGCCCGTGCCGTCTTCCACTGAATCGAGGGCGACCTCAACCATATCGCCGGCCTTGACCTCGATCTGGCCGTGCTCATCTTTGAACTGTTCGACCGGAATAACCGCTTCGGACTTGAGGCCTACGTTGACGATGACCATGTCCGAACCGACATCGACCACCAAACCCGAGAGGATCTGACCTGGGCGGATACGTTGGCTCGCCAGGCTCTGCTCAAACAGTTCTGCAAAACTTTCAGTCATGGGATTACTCTTGCGATGTTACGGCACCGCACCGTCTATTCCGTGGTTGGGCATCCCGCGCCACGGGGTTAATAACAACAGCCGCACATCCTTGCGCAGCCACCACACTTCACTCGTTCCTGATCGACACCATCGAGGATTAGGCCCACAGCCCTTTGGAACGTCCAAGTTCGATCACACGTTCAAACACCTCGTCGGCCGATAATTCGGTCGAGTCGATGACAAACGCATCGGACGCTGGCCGCAGCGGAGCAACTGCACGATTGGCATCGCGCTCATCCCGCTCGGCGATCTCCCGCGAAAGGGCGGCAAGACTAGCAGCGGATTCCTTGTATTTCAACTGCTTATGCCGTCTCCGAGCCCTTTCCTCAGCACTCGCGGTGAGAAATATCTTCAGCGGCGCGTCGCTGAAGATCACGGTCCCCATATCGCGCCCATCGGCCACTAAACCGGGGCGCTGGGCGTAAGCACGCTGCCGATCCACCAACGCGGCACGTACCGACGGCCAAGCCGCCACACGCGAAGCACCCATCCCACTTCGCTCCTCACGCACCTGGGCGGTGACCTCCTCACCCGCGAGGCGGATACGCTCACCCCCGGTGTCGGGATCACGCCCAAAGTCCGCCTCCAACGTCCGAGCGAGCGCGGCATGCCCCTCGACATCTTCACTATCGAGGCCGGCACGGGCGCCAGCGAGCGCGACCAGCCGATAAAGCGCACCACTATCGAGCAGATGCCAACCCAAGCGCTCAGCAAGTCGCCGTGCAATCGTGCCCTTTCCAGAGCCAGACGGACCGTCGATGGCGATTATCGGTACATCGTAAGAGGAGTTGGCGACCGATGGGGCTATCACTGACGCAGACCCACCTCGGCTGCTAGGGCCGAGAAACTCGGGAAGGACGTCGCCACGTTGGCCACATCCCGAATACGGATGGGGGCAGCCGCCCGCAGTGAAGCGATGGCAAAAGACATGGCGATGCGATGATCGCCATGACTGTCGATCTCGCCACCCTCAAAAATATCCCCTTCACCCTGGCTGCCTGCGATATCAATGCCGTCTTCCCTGAGCGCATGCTCGATACCGAGCGCCCGTAAGCCATCGCTCATCACCGCCAATCGATCGCTTTCTTTGACGCGAAGCTCTGCTGCACCACGCAATCGGGACGGTCCCTCGGCACAGGCTGCCGCGACGAAAAACGCAGGAAATTCGTCGATCGCAAGCGGGACCCACTCCAATGGCACCTCGATCCCACGTAAGCGCGCAGGCCGTACGAGCAAGTCCGCGACAGGCTCTGCGAGACGTCGTTCCTCGAGTACGGTGATATCGGCGCCCATCGCACGCAAGATTCGCAAAATGCCATCACGTGTCGGATTCATACCCACGTTGCGCAGTACGAGCTCACCCTCGCGAGCAATACTCCCTGCGACCAAAAAAAAGGCCGCCGAGGAAATATCACCCGGCACATCGATCCGCGTGCCCTGCAAACGCTGGCCACCAGCGAGCCCAACCCGTGGACCCTCTCGCAGCAGTGTCAGACCAAAACCCTGCAGCATGCGCTCGGTATGATCACGCGTGGGCGCAGGCTCCGTGACAACCGTGGTACCACTCGCGCGTAGCGCAGCCAGCAGGATGGCTGACTTCACCTGAGCACTCGCCACCGGCAACACATAATCGATCGCCTGCAATGACTCACCCGCGTGAATACAGACAGGGGGTCGCCCCTCCGAAGTGCTGATTCGGGCGCCCATCTCGCGCAAGGGCGCTGCGACCCGCTCCATCGGCCGGCGCATCAAAGATTGATCACCGATCAACGTCGATTCAAAACTGCGCCCGCTCAGCAAGCCCATAAATAGGCGCATGGCGGTACCCGCATTACCCATATCGAGCGCAGATCCGCTTTGTTTGAATCCATCGAGTCCAACGCCGTGTATCGCGATCTCACCACCCGCATGCTGGAGGATGTCGACACCCAATTGGCGCAGCACACGTAAGCTCGCCAAACAATCCTCACCGGCCAAAAAACCGTGGATACGACTCTCGCCCTCCGCCACGGCGCCGAGCATCAACGCGCGATGCGAAACGGACTTGTCGCCTGGGATCAAGATATTGCCGCGGATCCGGCTTGCGGGCTCCCAGCACCAATCCTGCCTCGGCACGGCGGGTGCGGAGCTCAGGTCAGACACGCCGGCAGTCACGATGCGAGTCCACCTAGCGCGCTCAAAGAACGGCCCGTGGATACGAGCCCAAAATGCGGAATAAGGAGGCTTGGGCCTCCAGCTTCGCGAGTGCTTTTTGCACTTGAGGATCCTCCGCGTGACCCTCTAAATCCATGAAGAACACGTAGTCCCATTTACGTCGCTGAGACGGTCGGGATTCGATACGCGTCAAACTGACTTTGTGCGCCGCGAGTGGCTGCAAGAGCTGGTGTAGTGCACCGGGCGAGCCCGTCTGACCGGTGGATACCAGCAAGGTGGTACGGTCGTCACCGCTTGGACCGAAACTGCGTCGGCCGATCACTAAAAATCGTGTGCTGTTATCGGGCCGATCCTCGATATCACTAGCCAATAGCGTTAAGTCGTAGACCTCGGCAGCCGTCTCCCCTGCAATCGCCGCGGTACCCGCCTCATCACGAGCGCGACGAGCGGCTTCCGCGTTACTCGCTTCGGCAATGAGCTCCACATCTGGCAAATGCTCGCTCAGCCATTGCCGACACTGCGCCAAAGATTGCGGGTGGCTGCAGACGCGCTTGATATCGCGCATGGAGCGCATCTTGCCCATTAGGTTTTGACGAATACGCAGTTCGACCTCGCCGCAAATACGCAGACTCGAGATCAAAAACCGATCCAAGGTGTGATTCACACTACCTTCAGTGGAATTTTCGATCGGCACGACACCGAAATCCGCATGACCGGCTTCGACCTCATGAAAGACTTCGTCGATCGTGGATAGCGCGAGTGCCCGAGCGGAGTGACCGAAATGTTTGTAGACCGCCGTCTGTGAAAACGTCCCTTCGGGACCCAAAAAGCCGACCTTCAGCGGTTCCTCTTGCGCAAGACAGGCCGACATAATCTCGCGAAAAAGACGCACAATCTCTTCATCGCGTAGCCCACCCTGCCCGCGGGTCTTTCCATTTCGCGCCAACGCCATACGCAAAACCTGAGCTTCACGCTCTGGACGATAGAAATCCACAAGCCGTCCCGACTGTGTCTTGGAGATGCCGACCTGCCGCGCCAGACGCGCGCGTTCGTTCAGGAGCTGATGTAATTGTTGATCAACGCGATCAATCGCGTCGCGCAGGCCCTCTAGCGGCTGATGACCCTTGACCGATTTACGCGTTCGTTTTGAGGAACGCGGCGCAGGCTTCGCGGCCTTTTGCTTAGGAGTCTTTTTTTGACGTGCCGCCATCATTCACCTCTACTCGTGGATATCAGACCAAACGCGCCGACAGCACACCGTTAATCGCGCGAATCCGCGTCATCACCCCATCATCCACACGGCCCTCAATATCGATCAACGTGTAGGCGTAATCGCCACGCGAGCGATTCAAAAGCTCCGCAATGTTGAGCCCGGCATCCGCCAGAACAGTCGATACTTGGCCGACCATGTTTGGGACATTGCTATTAGCGACCGCAATGCGTTCTGTGCCCGAGATGCGCGGTAGCGCCGCCTCCGGGAAATTGACGCTATGGCGAATGTTGCCGTTCTCAAGGTAATCGCGCAGCGTCTCCGCCACCATCACTGCACAATTTTCTTCTGCCTCCAGCGTCGATGCGCCTAGATGCGGTAACGTCACGACTTTCGGGTGATCTTTGAGCGCATTACACGGAAAGTCACAGACGTAGGACTTCAGCGTTCCTGAGTCGAGTGCGGACAAGATCGCCGCCTCATCAACGATTGGCGCGCGAGAAAAATTCAGTAGCACACCCTCGGCGGGCATCAGCGCGAGTCGCGCTGCGTTAGCTAAACCACGAGTCTGATCCATCAAAGGGACATGCACCGATACAAACTGGGAGCGCGCAAAAAGATCTTCCAGCGAGCGTGCTTGCTCCACACCCGACGATAATTGCCAGGCACGTTGCACTGTGATTTGCGGATCATAGCCGAGCACCCGCATACCTAATCGCTCGGCCGCATTAGCGACCTCTACGCCGATCGCACCCAGTCCAATGACACCAAAAGTGCGCCCCGGTAACTCGAAGCCGACGAATGCTTTTTTACCCTTCTCGGTCGCCGCATCAATCGCCGCATCATCACCCTGCAAGGAACGCGCAAATTGCCAGGCAGGACAAATATTTCGCGCAGCCAGAAACAAACTCGCGATGACTAACTCTTTAACTGCGTTTGCGTTAGCGCCCGGTGCATTAAAAACCGGCACGCCCCGCTTGGATAACGCCGAGACCGGGACATTGTTGACCCCCGCTCCGGCTCGCCCCACCGCCAACACCGATGCGGGGATATCCATCTCGTGCATATTCGCAGAGCGCACGAGAATCGCATGCGGCTCAATCAACGCACTGGCCACCTCGTAACGCTCGCGCGGCAAACGCTCCAAACCGCGCGCGCTAATGTTATTCAGCGTTTGAACCTTAAAAACCATACCGCAGACCCTTACAGAACTTAGCCGTGACGACGCTGGAAATCCGCCATGAAATCTATCAAGGCGCGTACGCCCTCTATTGGCATCGCGTTATAGATTGAGGCTCGCATCCCACCGACGGATCGGTGTCCCTCAAGGTTTGCCAAGCCCGCGGCCAACGCCTCTGAACAAAAGGTTTTCTCAAGGGCAGGATCGGGAATGGTGAACGGCACGTTCATCCAAGAGCGTGCATTGACCGCGACTGGATTGCGGTAATACCCAGACTCATCGATTGCTCGATATAACGCTTCGGCTTTTTGACGATTACGCTCACCGATGACGGCTAGTCCGCCTTCACGCCTTAACCACTGGAACACCAGTCCTGCCATGTAAATACCAAAGGTTGGCGGCGTATTGAGCATCGATTTTTCTTTAGCCATCGACGCATAGTCAAAAATTGCAGGTGTCCCCTCGCGCGCGCGACCAATGAGATCATCACGCACGATGACCACGCATAACCCCGAAGGACCGATATTCTTTTGGGCCCCCGCGTAAATGAGACCAAATTGAGTGACGTCCACCGGACGCGACAAGATGGTCGAGGACATATCCGCCACCAACGGCACGGCGCCCGCTGCGGGGATATAGTCAAATTCAACACCGCCGATGGTTTCGTTCGGGGTGTAGTGGAAGTACGCGGCCGAGGGATCAATCGCGTACGACGTCGGCGCAGGTACGGTCGAGTAATTGCTCGCCTTTTCATCCGCGAGCACGGACACGGCGGTGTAACGTCGCGCTTCAGCGATCGCTTTTTGGGACCACGCACCCGTATGCAAATAGAGAGCGGTTGAGTCTTGGGTGGCGAGGTTCATCGGAATCGCGCTGAATTGTCCCGTCGCCCCGCCCTGCAAAAAGAGCACGCGATAATTGGCTGGAATTCCCATCAGCTCGCGAAGATCTGCCTCTGCTTGCTCAGCTACCGTGACGAACGCCTTGCTGCGATGGCTGACTTCCATCACCGACATGCCTGCGCCTTGCCAGTCCAGCATTTCCTCTCGGGCCTGCTCCAGCACCGCAAGCGGCAGCGTCGCCGGACCTGCCGCAAAATTAAATACTCGCACGCTCTATCCTCGGATTATTCAAAGAAATTTGTCGCCTAACTGACCGCCAACCGCCGCAAAGCCCATTGAACTCAATGCGGTCGCGCATCATCCGATGGCGCCTCGGCTGCGCTCTCATCCGTGACGGACTCCCCAGCCGCGATGGGCTCATCCTCATCACCACCCAGCGACCCCACGCCCTCAACGCCGGCAAGACGCTCCCCCTCTGATAAGCGCATGAGACGCACACCTTGAGTGTTGCGACCGACAATCGACACTTGGGCGACAGGCGTTCGAACCAGCGTACCGTTTGAGCTGATGAGCATGATTTCCTGATCCGTCTGGACCTGTAAGGCCGATACGGTCTGACCATTGCGCTCAGTCGTCTGCAAGGCGATCACGCCCTGTCCGCCACGACCATGCAACGGGAAGTCATCGAGTGGCGTCAATTTACCGTAGCCATTTTCCGATGCTGTGAGAATGAGCCCCTCACCCACAACCACCAATGAAATGACCTGCTGGCCCTCGGCCAAACGGATGCCACGCACGCCGGTCGCATCGCGGCCCATGGCGCGAACCTCGCTTTCATTGAAACGAATGGCCTTACCGCCGTTCGAGCACAAGATGACATCGCAGTGGCCATCGGTAAGCCCCACCCCAATCAGTCGATCGCCCTCGCGTAAATCGACCGCAATAATGCCGGATGGCCGCGGACGCGAGTACGCCGAAAGCGGTGTTTTCTTAACCGTGCCGTTACTGGTCGCCATGAACACAAAGTGCTCATCATCAAATTGCTTGATTGGCAAAATGGCGTTGATGCGCTCACCGTCCTGTAGCGGCATCAAATTAACCAGCGGCTTACCCCGAGCACCTCGTCCTGCTTGCGGCAGTTCGAACACCCGCATCCAATACACGCGACCTCGATTCGAGAAGCAGAGCAAAGTGTCGTGCGTATGCGCCACAAATAATCGTTCGATGAAGTCTTCTTCTTTGACGGCCGTTGCCGCCTTACCGCGGCCACCCCGATTTTGCACTTGATACTCATCGAGCGGCTGACGCTTGGCGTAGCCGGCATGCGATAGCGTCACCACCACATCTTGCGGTTCAATGAGATCTTCCGTGGCCAAATCCACAAAGTCGTAGTTAATCTCCGTACGCCGCGCATCACCGTATTCGTCGCGTATGGCGACCAACTCCGCTCGTACGACCTCAGTTAAACGCTCGGCCCGAGCGAGGATGTCACTGAGATCGATAATTCGGGCGAGCAGTTCACCGTATTCGCTAACGATCTTGTCTTGCTCCAAGCCCGTCAGACGATTGAGGCGCATATCGAGGATGGCCTGCGCCTGAACCTCGCTGAGACGATAAACGCCTTGCTCGGCCTGTAAGCCGACCGATGCCGGCAGCTCACGCGGACGCGTCGAAATATCCCCCGCTCGCGCGAGCATCGCCGGAACCGCCCCGGCATCCCAACTCTTCGCAAGCAGCGCTATTTTCGCTTCTGCCGGCGTCGGTGAGGCTTTAATCAGCGCGATGACCTCATCGATATTGGCCAGGGCAACGGCGAGACCTTCTAAGACATGTGCGCGATCGCGCGCCTTCGCCAAGTCATAAATCGTGCGCCGAGTGACGACTTCGCGCCGATGCCGAACAAAGGCCTCCAGCATTTCTTTGAGCGATAACAACCGCGGCTGACCATCAACGAGGGCCACCATGTTGATACCGAAGACGGTCTCAAGCGGCGTTTGCGCGTACAAATTATTGAGAATGACCTCGGCGTTTTCGCCGCGACGCAGCTCGATAACAATCCGCATGCCGTCCTTATCGGACTCATCGCGCAAACCATCGTTCGAGATCCCCTCGATCTGCTTATCGCGCACAAGATCGGCAATACGCTCGATCAATCTCGCTTTATTAACCTGATACGGCAGCTCGGTGACAATGATGGCCTGCCGATCGCCGCGCCCGACTTCTTCAAAATGGGTACGCGCGCGAACCGATAATCTGCCGCGCCCACCCTTATAGGCGGCGACAATTTCATTGGCGCCATTGATGATGCCCGCGGTTGGGAAATCGGGGCCTGGCAAATGTTGCATCAGACCCGACAGCCCGATTTCCGGTTCATCAATCACGGCGATACAGGCGTTGACGACCTCCGTGAGATTGTGCGGCGGGATGTTTGTCGCCATACCGACCGCGATACCCGATGAGCCGTTAACGAGCAAATTGGGGATGCGCGAGGGCATCACCACAGGCTCAGTCAAAGATTCATCGTAGTTCGGGACAAAGTCAACGGTATCGCGATCAATGTCCGCGAGTAGCTCGCCGGCGAGCCGAGACATTCGCACTTCGGTGTAACGCATGGCCGCTGGAGCGTCGCCGTCGACCGAACCAAAGTTACCCTGCCCGTCGACTAGCAAATAACGCATCGAAAAGGGCTGCGCCATGCGAACGATGGCGTCGTACACAGCGCTATCGCCGTGCGGGTGGTATTTACCAATGACATCACCCACAACGCGCGCCGATTTTTTATACGGCTTGTTGTACTCGTTACCGAGTTCGCGCATGGCGTAGAGCACGCGTCGATGAACCGGTTTGAGCCCATCTCGCACGTCGGGTAACGCGCGACCAACGATCACGCTCATGGCGTAATCGAGGTACGACTGGCGCATCTCGTCTTCTAGGTTGACGGTCAGTATTTCGCGCGCGATTTCGCTCATGCGTGACGCCATTCTCGAGCCAAAAAACAAGCGGAAATAGTACCATAGGAGACCTCGTTACGGCCGCCGGACAGATCGCCCACCATGAGTTCTCCGCACACCGAGACTGCCTCGCCCAACCCAAACACAAACGCTGTGTCAGCAGGGGGCGGCGACCCTGCGGAAATCGCTAAGTTCGGCGCCTGGGCCCATCGATTCTGGGATCCGCAAGGCGAGTTCAAGCCGTTACATATCCTGAATCCAACACGACTAGCGTTCATCCGAGAGCGTGCGACGCTGGCCAACGCGCGCGTGGTAGATGTCGGCTGTGGCGGTGGCCTAGTGGCCGAAGGTCTCGCCCGTGCGAACGCACAGGTGCTCGCAATAGATCTCGCTGAACCCATGCTGGAGGTTGCACGTCTACACGCAGCCGCAGAAAGTCTCACGATCGACTATCGATGTCTCAGCGCGGAGACATTGGCCGAGCAGCACTCGGCGCAATTTGATGTCGTCACCTGCATGGAAATGCTCGAGCATGTGCCCGACCCAAGCGCCACCTTGCAGGCACTCAGCGCCTTACTGCGTCCGGGTGGACATCTTTTTGTTTCCACCATCAATCGCAATCTACGTGCGTTTTTACTCGCCATCGTCGGCGCTGAGTATTTACTGAAAATCATCCCCGCGGGCACGCACGAATACGAGCGCTTGATTCGACCCTCAGAGCTCGCGCGCTATGCCCGCGCCGCTGACTTGGAGCTTGTGAGTCTGGCGGGACTCGCCTACGACCCGCTCACCTCTCTAAGCCGACTCACACAAGATGTGGGCGTCAACTATCTCTGTCATTTGCAAAAGCCAGCGTGACCGACGAGAACGACGCTCCTCTTCGCACCGAGCGCGAATTACTTTGGCGTTTCTCGCCTGCCTCGCAACGTGCTTGGCTACACGATCTATTGCAGATTGAGCACCAGGTGCAGTGGAGTCTGCGACCACAGCTTGAGCACTCGGTGGCCCATACCCGACTGAGCTGGTGGCAGGATGAACTCCGACGCCTCGCAAGCGACGCACCCCGTCATCCGCTCACGCAATCGCTGGCGCAACAGGCGGCGACTCGAGGAGATGCCCCGCCCAATCTCGGCGCACTCGCCGAGGGCTGCCAAATTGATCTCGCTTGTCTCGCGTTTGAGACGCGTGCGGATCTCGATAGCTACCTGCACGGCTGGTCCCAGAGCCTCTTTCAGGCGGCCACCGGACAGCCTGCCGCTTGGGGTGCCACATTACGCGAACTGGAATTGCTCCAAGACTTTGCCGCGCATGCTTGGCAGGGTCGTATTTATTGGCCGCTGGGTGACGATCCCGCGGCGGTAGACCCCTGGCGGGCGCGCCCCTTAGCCACACGCGAAGCCGATACGCTCCGCCAGCGCTTCGGCGAACTCACTGAAAGACTACGTGCCCACTGTCGCGCTCAGGCTTTCGAACCCACCTACGAGTCGGTCACGCTCGCGAGGCTATGGTCGGCACTCGTCCTCCTGCGCAGTGAACGCGCCCTCGCCGCACTCCCCCATGCGTATTCTGACACCCGCCTCAGCCCGCTCACGCTTACACTGCGTCTATGGTGGATCGCCGTGCAGCTACAAAGTGGCCGGCGCCCGTTTATTCTTTGAATGTGTGATGCAAGACGGCAGGACCCAGTCAATGATCAGCCCCAATAGCTCCAATGCGTTCGACCCTCGATGTACCCCAGTGGCTCCTCAAGCGCTCGCCGGTCGAGTGATCGCGATTACGGGCGCGACAGGCGGCATCGGTCAAGCGGTGGCGATCGCTTGCGCCAAAGCGGGTGCAGAAGTAATTTTGCTCGGTCGTAACATCAAAAAACTCGAAGCCGTACATGCTCAAATCGAAAGCCTCGAGTCATCATCAACCATTCTTTCTCCACTCATCGCACCCCTCGACTTAGAACGCGCGATCGCCAAAGATTATGATGAACTGGCAAATGCGATCGAGACCCGCTGGGGACGACTCGATGGACTGGTGCACACCGCAGGAATACTCGGTCAGTTATCAGCCATTGAGCATCAGGATGTGCCGACCTGGATCAAAGTCATGCATGTCAACGTCACCGCGATGTTCGCACTGACCCAAGCCTTATTACCGTTAATGCGTGCCGCACCGAGTGCATCGATTGTCTGCACGTCGAGTAGCGTTGGGCGAAAGGGCCGTGCGTTCTGGGGCGCCTACGCGGTCTCAAAGTTCGCCGTAGAAGGCTTCGTTCAAGTGCTCGCCGACGAACTTGAGCAAACCCACGTCCGGGTTAATTCCTTGAATCCCGGTCGCACGCGCACCGCAATGCGACGCCAAGCGTATCCCGCCGAAGACCCAAAGACCCTGCCCGAACCGGAAACCGTGGTCGGGAGCTACTTAGCCCTGCTTAGCGATGCTTCCCAAGGAATCTCAGGACAGGCTTTCGACGCTTTCAACACCTGAGGCCTCAGACTGCGCGCGGATAGCCTGCCCCTCTTCGTCATCCAGCAAGCGAAAGCGGCCGCGCGATAAATCTTTGGTAAGCGATAAGGGACCGAGCCGAGTGCGCTGAATACGTGACACCAGTAAGCCCTGGCGCTCAAAGAGCTGTCGCACATCGCGCCCCGACGCCCCTCGCGTCCGCAAAAAATACCAACGGTTTAGCCCTTCCGGCGGCTCACTGGGATTTTCAATAGCGAGCACTTGTACGATCTGCCCATCATCCAACACACCGCTTTCAATCGCTTCTCGACCCACCTCATTCAGCGCGCCGCGCACCCGTACCAAAAACTCGATCTCCCAGTGCCGGATGGCTCGCTGGCAACGCTCAGCCAGCGCGCCATCTGTGGTGACAAGTTCCAACCCACCATCACCCTGCGGCATCGGCGAGATCGCGATGAACCGACGCCCACCCTGACGCGGCAACCGAGCAACCATGTCGGTTGTCAAAGATTGGCCTACGGCACGATGCAGCATGAATGTCGAGCGTGTGGTCGGCAACCGCGACGGGTCTTTGCTACGCCGGACCACCCGACCATCCACACGCAACTCATCACGCCCGGCCACGCGATCGCCAAGCTCAGCGACTCGACCATTGATGGTCACCCGTCCCGCCTCGATCCACTGCTCGGCTTGTCGACGCGAAGCGAGCCCCGCCTGGGCCAACACTTTCTGCAATCGATCGCCTTCACTCGCTCCCGCGGGCGCCTCGCGATCGACTGCGGCGCGCTGCACGCGACGACGCGGCATATCAGTCTCTTGCGACTCCCTCGTTTTCCGGAGTCGCCTCCTCA
>CAZSRB010000001.1:78204-79719 GCA_964609065.1 uncultured Acidibacter sp.
AGCAGCTTCCTCGGACGCTACCTCCTCGGTCACCGCAAATACCGTCTCATCGCCACCGCCCGCAGGGGCTTCATCCGCGTTGACCGGCAAAGTGAGCTGGGGATTGAGATCTTCCATCGACTTAAGCTCAGCGAGCGGCGGTAGCTCATCGAGACTACGCAGACCAAAATAGTCCAAGAATTCTTTGGTGGTACCAAGTAACTCCGGATGGCCCGGCACATCGCGATGCCCGACCACACGAACCCAGTCGCGTTCCATGAGTGTTTTGACGATATTGGGGTTCACCGCTACGCCACGCACCGACTCAATCTCTGCTCGGGTAATCGGCTGTCGATAGGCGATCAAAGCCAAGGTCTCGAGCAACGCGCGTGAGTAACGCTGTGGTCGCTCGGGCCATAGGCGACCAATCTCGCGCGCATAACCTTGTCGAATTTGCACACGCCAACCGCTCGCGGTTTCTTTGAGCTCGAGCGCTCGGTCATCATACGTCGTGCGCAGATCCTCTAACGCGGCGACCAACTGCGCCTTCTCAGGACGCATGTCCTCGTCAAATAATTGTGCTAAGGCGGCCGTATCCAACGGCTTGGCCGCAGCGAGCAATGCCGCCTCTACCACGTTGCGAATATGCTGCACCGTCATGCTAATCCTTCCGAAGCTGGGGAATTCTCCGCTGTCTGATCATCTGACTCAGCCGCTACGTCTTCAACCGCTTGCAAGCGCGGTCGCTGGGCTGAGCGCACGTGCAAAGGTCCGTAGGGTTCGGTCTGCACCAGATCCAATAATCCCTCACGAACCAACTCTAAGATGGCCATGAAGGTCACCGTCACACCCATCCGACCCTCTTCAGGCCGAAAGAGTTTTGTGAATTCCATGAAGGGCGCCTCGGCAACTGCCGCTAATACATCCGTCATACGCGCCCGTACCGAGAGACGCTCGCGCTGTACGTGATGATGCTCAAACATTGCCGCCCGCGTCACGACTTCGCGGAACGCATCAATCATTTCCTGCAAGGCCACCTTCGGCGGCTCAGCGGCCGGACGACGAGTCTCCGACTGCGCACTCGCCAACCAGACATCGCGCTCGAGTCGCGGCAAATGATCAATGTTTTCCGCCGCCTGCTTGAAGCGTTCATATTCCTGCAGTCGTCGCACCAGATCTGCACGCGGATCAGATTCCTCGGTGATCGCATCACTCGAGCGTGGCAACAACATGCGGGATTTAATTTCCGCGAGCGTCGCCGCCATGACCAAATATTCGCCTGCTAACTCGAGCTGCATGTCCTGCATCAGCTCGATGTAGTTCATGTACTGGCGCGTGATATCGGCCAGCGGAATATCCAAGATATCGAGATTCTGTTTGCGAATCAGATAGAGGAGCAGATCAAGCGGCCCCTCGAATGCCTCAAGGAATACCTCGAGCGCTTGCGGCGGAATATAAAGATCCCGCGGCAATTGCGTGATGGGCTCGCCCTGCACGACCGCGAAGGGCATTTCCGCCTGGCTGGGCTCGGCCTGG
>CAZSRB010000001.1:79819-125887 GCA_964609065.1 uncultured Acidibacter sp.
GCCTGGCTGGGCTCGGCCTGGCTGGGCTCGGCCTGGCTGGGCTCGGCCTGGTTGGGTTCAGCGTGCGACGACTCAGCAGTCACCACGTCAGCGCCCGGCTCGGCTGCATCGGTGATGGCGTTGGCGGGTAGCTCTGACATCGTTATTCGCCTCGTAAGTGCATCGCCCGACGCACCTCGGTCAAAGTTTCGTGGGCCACCTCACGCGCGCGCTCATTGCCTTCGCTGACAATGCCGCGCAACAGGTCCGGATTATTTTCGTACTCCTTGGCCCGCTCGCGCATCCCTCCAATCTCCGTGACGACGGCTTCGATTAGGGGCTTTTTACACTCGAGGCACCCGATGGAGGCACTGCGACAACCTGCTGCCGCCCAAGTTCGAGTGCTCTCATCCGAATACACCTCATGCATTGACCAGACGGGGCACTTTTGCGGATCACCTGGATCCGTACGACGCACCCGAGCCGGATCGGTCTGCATGGTGCGCAGCTTTTTGGCCACCGAATCTGGGTCTTCCCGTAGACCAATGGTGTTGCCATAGGACTTCGACATCTTGCGACCATCGAGCCCGAGCAGCTTCGGCGTCGGGGTTAAGAGTACCTGTGGCTCTGGCAAAATATTCAGACTGCCGCCCTCTAGGTAACCGAGCAGTCGCTCGCGATCCGCGACAGTGATGCGAGCATTACCTTGCACTAAAGCACGCGCGCGCTCGAGTGACGCCTCATCGCCCTGCTCTTGGAACTTCTTACGGAGCTCCCGGTATAGCGTGCTGTTGCGCGCCCCGAGTTCGCCGATGGCACGCTCGGCCTTGTCTTCAAACCCCGCTTCGCGTCCATAGAGATGATTAAATCGACGCGCAATCTCGCGAGTGATCTCAACGTGCGCCACCTGATCTTCGCCGACCGGCACATAGCCTGGGCGGTACAGCAAGATATCGGCCGACTGCAGCAAGGGGTAACCGAGAAATCCGTAGGTGGCTAAATCTTTCTCCGCAAGCTCGGCTTGCTGGTCCTTGTAGGTCGGGACCCGCTCTAACCAGGAGAGAGGCGTGATCATCGAGAGCAACAAATGTAGCTCGGCGTGCTCCGGAACTTGCGACTGCACGAACAAGGTCGCGACGCCAGGGTTGAGCCCCGCCGCCAACCAGTCGATCAACATCTCCTCGGTGTGTCGAGCGAGCTGGCTCGTATCTTCATAACCCGTCGTGAGGGCGTGCCAATCCGCGACAAAGAAAAAGCAGGGATACTTGTACTGTAGCTCGACCCAGTTGCGCAGCGCACCGTGGTAGTTACCCAGATGCAGTTGCCCGGTCGGTCGCATACCCGAGAGCACTCGGTTCGTCTGCGGCTGCGAACTCATCTACAGCACACCAGACTTGAATAAATTTTCATAAACCCCTGATTTTTAATTACTTTAGTAGCGGAACCATCGCGACTTTAACCGCCTTAATTCCGTGAACGACATTATAGCCCGAAGGGCTCGAGACTGCCCCGTCCCTCGCGTAAGACAGCGACGGGTTGGCTTGCCAGATCGATCACGGTGGTGGGATCAAGGCTGCAGGGCCCGGCATCCAAAATTGCTGCTAACTCATGACCCAAACGCGCTTCGATTTCCGCCGGGTCGTTCAAGGGCAGTGACTCGCCCGGCATGATGAGGGTGGAACTCATGATGGGCTCGCCAAGCTCGCTAAGGATCGCCTGCGGTACCACGTGATCGGGTACCCGTAGCCCGATCGTGCGACGTTTCTCATGCTGGAGGCGCCGCGGGGTTTCCCGACTCGCAGGCAGCAAAAACGTGTAGGGGCCGGGGGTACACGCCTTGAGCAAGCGAAACTGCCACGTATCGACCCGAGCGTACTTCGCGATTTCCGTCAGATCACGACACACCAAGGTGAAATGATGATGCCGATCCGCCTGTCGTAGCCGCCGGATCCGCTCGAGCGCCTCCTTGTCCCCAATGTGGCAACCTAAGGCGTAACTCGAATCCGTGGGATACGCGATCACCTGCCCCTCGCGTAACGAGGCCACCACTTGGCGTATCAATCTCGATTGCGGATTTTGTGGATGAAGGCTAACGATGGGCATGATGCGATAATGATAACCATGAGTCGGGTTGAACTACTGCGCGAGAGACTGCAAAACGCCCTGTCGCCGAGCCTTCTCGAGATCCGCGACGATAGCGCGCTGCACGTAGGACACGCGGGTGCGCGCGAAGGCGGCGGTCATTTTCACGTCACCATCGCAAGTGTGGCATTCGTCGGCCGCAACACGCTCGCTCGGCATCGCTTAGTTTACGAGGCGGTGAGTGATCTCATGCCTAAGACCATCCATGCCTTGTCCATCGAAGCACGCTTGCCGTCATAATGCACGCTTCGCGGCCCGCCGCTCCATTGATGGGAATTTGCATGAATCGTTCGCATTTAGTCGCCCTGCTCTCTGCCGTGATGCTGGCTGGCTGCCAAAGCCAATCTGAGGCCAGCGATCCTGCCGGTCCGCCTGTCGCAACCGTGGACGGCGAGCCCATTAGTCGCAGTCTTTACGATTTCTTCGTTAAAGCCTCAAGCGGACAGTCTAGCGACGAGCTGAGCGCAGATCAGCGCGAGCAAGTGCTGGACTCCCTTGTCAGCCTCCAGTTACTCGCCGCTCAGGCGCGCAAACAAGGCTTAGACCAAAAAACTGAATTACTGGGCGAGATGCAGTTAGCTGAGCTCGATGTGCTGCAGCGTGCTGTCGTGCAGTCCTACCTGCAGGACAAAACGCCCACCGAACAAGAGTTACGAGCCGAATACGATACCCAAGTCGCTCAGATGGCCCCCAACGAATATCGTGCGCGACATATTCTGCTGCCCTCTGAAGCGGATGCCAATCGGATTCTGGCGCGCTTGAACAAGGGTGAACGATTTGAAACCCTAGCCAAAGAATCGCTCGATTCTTCGCGCGATCAAGGGGGTGACCTCGGCTGGTTTAGCCCGAGCGCCATGGTGAAGCCTTTCGCTGACGCCGTGATGGCGCTCGGCAAGGGCGCGACCACCGCTGCACCGGTGCAATCGCAGTTCGGCTGGCACATCATTCGAGTGGATGATGTGCGAAAGACCGAACCCCCGCCGTTTGAGCAAGTCCAGCAACAACTCAGTCAGGCGGTGCTCGCGAAGAAATTCCGTGCTTATACCGATGAGCTGAAAAAAGCGGCCAAGATTGAGAAATCTTTGCCGCCTGTCACAGTAGCGACCGAGACTGAGGATGCGGCAACGGAGCCAGCCGCCGCGGCCAGCGACAACCCAGCGGGCTAATTGGGTAGGCGGCGTTGGTCGAGAATCTCGATCAATGCCGCCTCGTCCAAGACCGGCACTCCGAGTGCCTCAGCCTTGGAAAGTTTCGATCCGGCATCGGCGCCCGCGACCACGTAGCTTGTTTTCTTAGAGACGCTACCGGACGCGCGCGCGCCGAGCGCTCTTAAGCGATCTTCCGCCTCATCACGGCTCATACTCTCGAGGCTGCCCGTCAGCACAAATGTCAGGCCTGCTAGCGGTTGATCTAGTTGGGCCTCGCGAGTATCCATGCGCGGCCAATGTACCCCTGCTTGCTGTAACTGGCGGATGACCTGTCGATTTTCATCCCGCGCCAAAAATTCTGTGAGCTGCGTTGCAACCACCGGACCCACATCAGGCACCTGCTGGACTTGCTCGAAGCTCGCATCCAGCAAGGCTTCCAAGGAGCCAAAATGTTGAGCTAAGGCCGCAGCGGTCGCTTCACCCACTTCGCGAATACCCAGTGCAAATAAAAATCGAGCGAGCGTGGTCTCTTTAGAGCGCTCAATCGCACTAAGGACATTGTCCGCGGACTTCTCGCCCATACGCTCAAGCGCTGCTAATTGCTCGCGCGTCAACGAAAAAATATCGGCTGGCGTCGCAACTAAATTTGCATCCACCAACTGCTCGATCAATTTATCGCCCAAACCCTCGATGTCGAGTGCTCGACGCGCAGCGAAATGACGTAATCGTTCTTTACGCTGTGCGGTGCAACTGAACTCGCCGGTGCAACGCGCGACCGCCGCATCGGGCTCTCTGCGGACCGCCGCCCCACATACCGGACAATGCGAAGGCAAGCGAACCGCTTGGGCGTCCGGAGACCGACGGGATAGCACCACTCTGGCGACCTCAGGAATCACATCCCCCGCGCGACGCACCACCACCGTATCCCCGATGCGCACATCTTTGCGCTCGATTTCATCCATGTTGTGCAGCGTCGCATTACTTACTGTCACACCGCCGACCACCACGGGCGCAAGCCGTGCGACAGGCGTTAAGGCGCCAGTGCGACCGACCTGAAACTCCACCTCACGTAGTAATGTTGTTGCCTCTTCGGCCGGGAACTTATGCGCGATCGCCCAGCGTGGCGCCCGCGACAAAAACCCCAGTCGCGACTGAGACACCAAAGAATCGACCTTATAAACGACGCCATCAATCTCGTACTCAAGTGTGGCACGGCGACGTTGCAACGATGCAAAGTATTGCAGACAGCCCTCTGCTCCCTCGACCTGCGCTGTCTCGGGCGAGACCCTCAGACCCAAGTCTTTAAGCGTCGCCAAGGTCTCACTGTGCGACTTAGGAAGAGTCATCCCTTCCACGCTGCCGAGCGCATAAAAGAAAATCTCAAGCGGACGCTTCGCGGTCACCCTGGGATCCAACTGCCGCAAACTGCCCGCCGCCGCGTTACGAGGATTCGCGAAAACCTTTTCGCCCCGCTCGGCGGCTTGTCGGTTGAGCTGCTCGAAACCCGCACGTGGCATGAACACCTCGCCTCGCGCCTCAATGAGCGCAGGAGGATGGCCTTGTAAGCGCAAAGGCACCGCGCGAATCGTACGGATGTTAGCAGTGACATCCTCGCCCACCGTACCATCTCCGCGCGTGGCAGCGCGCACGAGTTGACCCTTTTCATAGATCACGGAGATCGCTAAGCCATCGAGCTTAGGCTCGGCTGAATAGCGCACCGCAGGCGCCGTGTCAGCCAACTCGAGTCGCTCACGGACGCGTCGATCAAACGCCCTGACCTCCTCATCAGAGAAAGCATTATCCAGTGACAGCATCGGCACGCGATGTCGGACACTTGCAAATTCGTCACTGGGGCTCGCACCGACTCGCTGCGTCGGCGAATCAGCAGTAATTACTTCCGGGTGCTGATGTTCCAGATCGATCAGCTCGCGCAACAACCGATCCCACTCAGCATCGCTGATCAGCGGATCATCGAGAACATAGTAACGGTAGTTATGCAGCGCGAGCTGCTGACGTAACGACTCAACACGTGCCAAAGCGTCGGGGGGCGCTCCCATGTTGGCACTCACATGTGGCCGATCAGACCGAGGACGATCCCGCCTCGCGACGCATCTCGGCCAGTCGCGATTCGGTTAAGGCTTGCCCACGGCTATCTTGGAGTTCGCCACGTACTCGCTGCGCTAAGGTATGACCCACCAACAAAAGCTTATCGACGGCATCACGACCAGCGATTGGACCCGGCAACACCGCAAACAAATTGAGCCCCCTAAATAACGAGGCATCCATCGTGTCGAGGTTAAAGGTCCCCGGTTGAGTGAGGCTCGCTGCGCTCATCAGCACACGACCGTCGGCCACCGGTCGATGAAAAATATCCATCTCACCGTGAACGAACCCCTCGCCCTGTAAAGCCTGGCGCAGGCTCGCACCTGTAAAGCGCTCGCCTCCTTTACCCACGACACGTAAGCCCACCACTCGTCGCTGATCTTCCGGCGGCCACTCGATGCGTACGCGTGGTGCGGTCTCTTCGGGCGGTAAGGTGGGTTCACTAAATGTCGCCGACTCGGGGCCCGCGCTGACTTCACGTGCCGCGCCGATGACGCCCTCATCCGGCAATTCTTCCTCTTGAGGGATCTCTGTCTGACGGGTCTCTGTCTGACGAGTCTCTGTTAGTCGGGCCTCAGTTTGCTGCACCTCAGCGCGCGGGCTCTGGGGGGACAAGGCAGATGCCCAACGATCATCAAAATCATCTCGCGCGGAAAGCCCAGGCAGGTCCATTTCGGGCTCTGCGGATCGAGACTCACCCCTGCCTGAGTCGAGCTCATCGATCGCAGCGCGTTGACTGGTCGACTGCGAGGGCGTCTCGCCAATCAGCACATCCTCAACGTCATCAGGACCGCTATGGTGCTCGGCATCGGCTTTGCGGGCCCGCCAGCGCTGCACCAGCTCCCAAAGAATCAAGATCACGATGACCGTAGCGCCTAACACCAAAAGTGATAGGCGCAAATCTGAGGTCAAAGTATTAATCAGATCCTGCACGATCTAGGCACCATTTCAAGTTGCAGCCAACCGCACCGCTTCATCAACATCCACCGCGACGAGGCGCGACACGCCGGGCTCGTTCATCGTCACACCCAACAACTGCGAGGCCAACTCCATCGTGGCCTTGTTGTGGGTGATAAAAATGAACTGCACGCGATGCGCCATTTCGCGAACGATATCGCAAAAGCGACCCACGTTATTCTCATCAAGCGGCGCGTCCACCTCATCTAGGAGACAGAACGGCGCGGGATTCAGCTCGAAGATCGAAAATACCAAGGCGACCGCGGTTAAGGCTTTCTCACCACCCGAGAGCTGAGAAATCGTGACGTTACGTTTACCCGGAGGACGCGCCATCACGGAAACACCGGCCTCCAACGGATCATCACCGACCAACTCGAGGTAGGCATGCCCACCGCCAAATAAGCGCGGGAATTTTTCCTGTAAGCCCGCGTTAATGCGATTGAACGTATCTTCAAATCTAGTACGAGTCTCTTGATCGATCTTGCGCATCGCCTCTTCGAGGGTCGATAACGCAGAGGTCAAATCGGTAAATTGCCGATCGAGATATTCTTTGCGTTCGGTATTCTCCGCTAACTCATCAATCGCAGCGAGGTTCACCTGCCCAAGCTTTTCAATATCGGTACGCGTGCCAACCAATTGCGATTCCCACTCGCCCACCGACGCTTCAGCGGTCAAGGAAGCTAGCACCTCTGCCAGCACACACTGCGTGGCCGCAAATTGCTCTGCAATCGCCTCACGTCGCACGCGCGTCTCTTGCGCTGCCAGACGCGCCTGCTCGCTCGCCTCACGCGCAGCGGCAACCCGCTGCTCAGCGGCCTGTCGCTGGCTATCCAGTGATTGCAACTCGGCATCGGCTTCTTCGAGCGCTCGACGTGCCTGCGCAAGCTCTGACTCCACCTCGAGCCTGCGAGCGAGCAGATCCGTCAAAGATTGTTCTAACTCTGCGATAGGCGCATCTGCGCCTGCGAGCTCTGATTCCAAGGTCGAAATCTTATCGGCCACTTGGGTGCGCTGCTCGCTCGCTCGTACCAACGACGTTTCCATGGAGCTCGCCGCGGTACGCCGACCCTCGGCCCGTACCAAGAGATCGCGCGCCACCAACTGAGCAGCCTGAGCTGCTGCCCGCGCGGCATTTAGCGCCTCACGTGCATCCTCGCGCGCTGCATCAAGTTCACCCCGTTGACCATCGAGCGCCGCTAAGGCCTCGCGTCCACGCTCAAGCTCAGTACGAGCGCGAGTGAGTGCCTCCTCGGATTGAGCCATTTCGCGCTGCACTTCCTGTGCTTCGAGATCTAGGCGTTGACGTCTGGCAACCGATTCCTGCACTCGGGCGCGAGACGCCTCAAGTTGTCCCAGCACATCCGCGTGGGAGCGGTGTGCGGCTTGAATCTGAGCTTGTACTTCATCACGGCTTCGTTCCGCGACACTCATCCCCTCGCGTACCTGCTGCAGCTCTGCCTCTGCAGCCTGAACCGTATTTTCTTTGAGGTCGACTTCTTCGCGTAACTCTTTTAAACGTTGCTCACGCTCGAGCACACCCGCATGCTCATCGTCACCTCGAGCAATGCGCAACCAGTGACGCCCCACCCACTCACCCGAGCGGGTAATGAACGATTCGCCGTCTCGAAGACTCGAGCGTGACGCCAACGCAGCACTCAGGCTGTCAACCACCCGTACGCCATGCAACCAATCGAGTAGTACCGCAGGGCCGCGCACATGCGCGCGCAACCACTCGCCCGTCGACGTCTCCGCGCTGGGGGCCGTCGCCGCGGTCGAATCAATCAGCACCAAGCTACCTCGATCCACCGTGACCAAAGAATCCACAAGGGGATCAATCTCATCGGCGCAAACCGCTTCCAAATAATCACCAAGCACGGTTTCCACCGCGCGCTCAAAACCTGCATCAACCGCCAAGCTCTCAGCCAAGCGCGCGCGTTCAGCAAGCCCTCGGCTTTGCAACCACTGATCCATCCCGCCATCAGCACGCCCTAAGGCCGCTCGCTGTAGCGCCTCAATCGACATGAGCTCAGCACGTGAGCGCTCTCGTTGTTGGCGTGCCTGCTCAAGGCGGCTCTCAGACTCGGCCTGTCGTTGGCGTAGGCCCTGTACTTCACCCAACGCTTGGTCCAAGCGACGCGATAAACCATCGGCGGCCTCACGCGCCTCCGACTCGCGTTGACCAAGTTCGAACAACTGGCCTTGGCTCTCTTGTGCGACGAGATTGTCACGCTCGATATCCAAGCGATCGCGCTGGCTGCGCAAACGTCGTAGTTGGTTCTCAAGCTGCTCGATACGCGCTTGCTCGACCTGCACCACTTGATTGGATCGACCGAGCTGCTGATTGAAGGCTTCCCAACGCTGCTGCCAAGCCGCCTGGCCCTGCTCAGCCTCCGCCAGCTGGGCGCTCGCAGCTGACTCTTGAGTTTGCGCGGCTTCAAGCTCAGGGCCGAGCCGCGTCAACTCTTCGCGGATATGGGCAAGCTCGGCCTCATCCCGCTCAATTTGCGTCGCCAAAGATTGCAGCGTCTGACGCGACTCCTGCAAATCCTGGCGCTTTCGCTCCCGGGTTTCGCGGGCAAATTGCACTTGGCTTTCGGTACGCGAGATATCTGCCCCGATCCCGTAGTAGCGACCTTGCACCTCCGAGACCGCCTCACTGCGTTCGGTATGAAACTGACGTTGCGTCTCAATGGCCGCCTCTGCGGCCCGCAGGTCCGCTAAGGCCGCTTGCATGGCGAGCTCCGTCTCACGCATGGCCGAGTCCTGCACCTCGGCACCGCTATCGAGATCACGCAGTCGCAAAGCCAGCAGTTCTGCAGTCAGTTGCCGCTCACGGTCTTTCAAAGATTGATATTTTTTGGCAATCGTAGCCTGGCGCTGCAAATGCCGAATCTGCTTATCGATTTCATCGCGCAGATCCTGGAGACGCTCAAGGTTCTCGCGCGTATCGCGGATGCGGCTTTCCGTTTCCTTACGACGTTCTTTGTACTTGGAGATACCCGCCGCTTCTTCAATGAAAGCGCGCATATCATCTGATTTAGCCTCGATCACTCGCGAGATCATGCCCTGCTCGATGATCGCGTAACTACGCGAACCGAGCCCAGTGCCTAGAAATAACTGAGTGATATCTTTGCGTCGGCAGCGAGCACCATTAATGAAATAACCACTCGATCCATCGCGCGAGACTTCACGTCGCAACGCGACTTCAGCGAACGCTGCGTAGTTACCACCGATCTTGCCATCGGAGTTGTCAAACACCAGCTCGACCGAAGCTTTACCCACGGGCTTACGCGCGCTCGAGCCGTTGAACACCACGTCGGCCATCGAATCACCGCGTAAGTGTTTGGCAGATAATTCGCCCATCACCCAGCGCACGGCATCAATGACGTTGGATTTACCACAGCCATTGGGGCCCACCACCCCGGTGAGGTTGCTTGGAAAAGTAACGTTGGTCGGATCGACAAAGGACTTGAATCCGGCCAGCTTGATCTTGGTCAAACGCATCGTGTGAAATGTCTCCGCGGCGACCCCGCGCCGGCTAGCCGCGTAGTGTAGATTAATCGGCCTGTCATCGTCCTCCCATAGGATCTAGCTATTCATGACCCAGACTTCCTACTCCCACCTCGATACCTTCCCGAACCCGCAGCAAGAGGTCGATTACACGATCCGCATGACGATTCCGGAATTCACCTGCTTATGCCCGAAAACGGGGCAGCCCGACTTCGCGACCTTCGAGCTCGAATATGTGCCGGATCGGCTGTGTGTTGAGCTCAAGTCGCTCAAGCTCTACATGGGGTCATTTCGCGATCGCGGCGCCTTCCATGAAGCGATTACGAACGAGATTGCGGCGGATTTAGCCAAATTGACCCAACCGCGGTTCCTCCGCCTGACGGGTAAATTCAACGTGCGCGGCGGAATCTACACCACCATCGTGGCGACACGGCAGCAAGCGGGCTGGAACGCACCGACGCCCGTCAGCCTACCCTGACACTCTGCCATGAGGCCGAAAAACCCTTTATAATGGCCGGTCCACCTTAGCCCCTTCGTAAAAGGAGCCATGGATGCCGGTCAAGAAAAAATCCGCAGCGACGGGCTCGAGCACTGCGAAAGCCCAAAAAACCGAAAGTGTAAGCAAGATGTCGAAGACTTCAGCCAGCAAAGCTAAAAGCTCGAGCAAGGCCGCCAAGGCCGATGCCGCCGCGTCAAACACCGCCGTCGACATCGAGACGCCGAAGCCCGTCGCCTCCTCCACGCCGCCCGCCACGGGTGTCGTTGCGACCTATGTGCAGCGCAACCCGCGCCCCGTCGAGGTGGAAACGGACAGTGACGACGAAGACAGCAATTTGCTGACGGGCCCGCGTAACGTCCAACCGTACATTGTGAAACGCGGCGAGCAGTACATGAGCCGCGAGCAACTCGATCACTTCAGAATGATCCTTGAGACCTGGAAACGGGATCTCATGGTGGAAGTGGACCGAACCGTCTCTCACATGAAAGATGAGGCCGCCAACTTCCCGGACCCCAACGATCGGGCGACCCAAGAAGAAGAGTTCAGTCTCGAGCTACGTACCCGCGATCGTGAGCGCAAACTCATCCGCAAGATCGAAGAGGCACTCTCGCGCATCGAGGATGGCTCATACGGCTATTGCCTTGAGACCGGCGAGGAAATCGGTATCAAGCGTCTAGAGGCAAGACCCGTGGCAACCTTGAGTCTCGAGGCCCAGGAGCGACGCGAGCGGCGCGAAAAGCAATATGGTGATCGTGACGATCGGTATCGCTAACGACTGCTTAGCGCGAACTCCTGCTTAGGTAGAGTGGCCTACGTCGGTCGTTTTGCCCCCTCGCCCACGGGCCCGTTACATCTCGGCTCATTACTGGCTGCGCTCGCGAGTGCGTTAGACGCCGCGTATCACGATGGGACGTGGCTGCTTCGTATCGAAGATCTGGATCCGCATCGCTGCCAGCCGCAGTATGAGCGACAAATACTCGCACAGCTTGCCGCGCACGGCCTGATCGCTAGCACCACAACTCGGCTGCACCAAAGCACACGCTTAGAGATTTATCGCCACGCACTTAATGAGCTGAAGTCGCGCGGTCTCATTTTCCCCTGCGATTGTTCGCGTAAAATGCTCGCGCAACAGACGGAGGCCTGTTGCGAACGCGATTGCCGCAGTCGTCAGCCCGATTTGATACAGAGCGCTTTACGGGTGGATCTTATGGCGCTTTCCAGCTATCAAATTTTAGATCGCAGTCTTGGACCTATTATCTTTGACCCCGAGCGTCATCGTGATGTGGTGGTCTGGCGTCGCGACGGGGTTGCGGCCTATCACTTGGCCGTGGTGGTGGACGACGCCGCTCAAGGCGTCACCGATGTCGTGCGCGGTGCCGACCTAGCCAGCAGCGTACCCTGGCAAACCGCCATACAAAGGCTGTTAGGACTCCCTGAACCGCGCTACCTGCACCTCCCCGTGCTGACGGATGCAGATGGCACCAAGCTATCAAAACGAGATCATGCCGCACCGCTTGCAGATGATCAGGCGATCACGGCAATCCGACAGGCACTCGGCTGGCTACGCCAGCCGCGAGCACCTAATTCTTTGACTGTCGGAGGGACGATCCGTTGGGCTGCCGAGCACTGGCAGCCACAACGGTTTGCAGGCTTGGAAAGCGTCGCCTACGAGTGAATCAACGTGGCTCGACGTCCTTCATAGACAGGCGTACACGACCCTGACGATCGACCTCGAGGACTTTGACCTTCACCACATCGCCCTCATTGAGCTTGTCGGAGACTTTCTCGACACGCTCATTGGAGATCTGCGAGATATGCACAAGGCCGTCGCGACCCGGCAAAATCGTGACAAACGCACCAAAGTCCATCAGCCGCGCCACGCGCCCTTCGTACACTCGACCAACCTCCACTTCTGCGGTGATCAGTTCGATGCGTGACTGCGCTTCGCGTCCCGCCGCGCCATTGACGGAGGCAATACGCACGGTGCCGTCATTTTCGATATCAATCGTGGTGCCGGTTTCTTCGGTGATCTGCCGAATCACTGCCCCACCCTTGCCGATTACATCGCGAATCTTCTCCGGATCGATCTTCAAAGTAATGATCGATGGCGCCCACTCGGACATGTCTTCACGCGGCGACTGAATGACTTTATTCATCTCGCCGAGAATGTGGAGTCGACCAGCCTTGGCCTGCTCCAACGCGACTTTCATGATCTCAGGCGTAATACCCTCAACCTTGATATCCATCTGCAAGGTCGTCACACCGTCAGCGGTTCCGGCGACCTTGAAATCCATATCGCCCAAATGATCCTCGTCTCCAAGGATATCGGTGAGCACCTTGTAGCGTCCGCCCTCCAAGACCAAGCCCATTGCCACGCCTGCGACCGGCGCCTTCAATGGCACGCCCGCATCCATCATCGAGAGTGACGCACCGCAAACGGTGGCCATGGATGAAGAGCCATTCGACTCGAGAATTTCCGAGACCACACGGATCACGTAGGGGAACTTCTCCATGTCCGGCATAACAGCCGCTACGCCGCGACGAGCGAGGTTGCCGTGGCCAATTTCACGACGCTTAGGACCGCTCATCATGCCCGTCTCGCCCACCGAGAACGGAGGGAAGTTGTAATGCAGCATGAAGGGCTCACGACGCTCGCCTTCCAATGCATCAATGATTTGCGCATCGCGTCCTGTGCCAAGCGTCGTTACGACCAAGGCCTGTGTCTCACCACGCGTGAAGAGCGCTGAACCATGCGTACGGGGCAGCACACCCACACGGATATTGATGGGACGCACGGTGAACGCATCGCGACCATCGATACGAGGCTCGCCGTTCAAAATGCGCTCGCGCACGATCTGACTCTCAAGGTGAAAGAGCTGGTCGTCCACGGCATCCGCCGAGAACTTCGCCTCTTCGCCAGAAGACAGCGATTCGATGACTTGCTTTTTGACTTCACCGACACGCGCATAACGGGTCTGCTTTTCGGTGATGCGATAGGCCTCAGATAGCTCGCTGCGCGCCGCGGCGTCCACAGCCTGCTTCAACTCAGCCGTTGCGGCGCTCGGCACCCACTCCCAGCGCGGCTTACCGCACTCGGCGACTAATTCATTGATCGCCTGAATCGCCACTTGCATTTGCTCGTGACCAAACACGACTGAACCCAACATGACCTCTTCGCTGAGACGATCCGCCTCAGACTCGACCATCATCACGCCATCTTTGGTTCCCGCCACAACCAAATTCAACGTGGATTCTTTGAGCTCGCGAGCCGTTGGGTTGAGTAAGTACTGGCCGTCCTTATAACCCACGCGCGCGGCACCAATCGGCCCGTTAAACGGCACACCTGAGAGCGCGAGCGCCGCCGAAGAGCCAATCATCGCGGGGATATCTGCGTCGATTTCAGGGTCCAGCGAGACGACCGTCGCGACCACCTGAACTTCGTTGTAAAAACCATCGGGAAAGAGCGGACGAATCGGCCGATCGATCAGTCGAGAAGTGAGCGTTTCTTTCTCAGTCGGACGCCCCTCACGCTTGAAAAAGCCCCCCGGAATACGACCCGCCGAATAGGTTTTTTCTTGATAGTTAACCGTTAAGGGAAAAAAGTCGCGCCCGGGGGCGGCTTGCTTCGCGGCCACCGCCGTACACAGGACAACGGTATCGCCGAGCGAAACCACGACTGCCGCACTCGCCTGACGAGCCATCTCGCCCGTCTCGATGGTTAGAGTGTGCGCACCATACTGAAAGGATTTTTTGAATACAGACACGAGTTGAAACCTCAATGAGCGTGTTGGAGCGTCCCCACCGGGCGTCTCGTCTCCAACAACAGATGGCTGAAACGACAAGGCCGCGCTTTCTTCTCGAAAGTCGCGGCCTCAAGCCGACGGTTGCTTAGCGACGCAACCCCAGTCGCTGAACGACTTCTTGGTACTTTTGGGGCTGACGCGACTTGAGATAGTCGAGAAGCTTGCGACGCTGGTTGACGAGTTTCACCAGACCGCGACGCGAAGAATGATCGCCCTTGTGCGAGGCGAAGTGCTGCCCCAATCCGCTGATACGCTCGGACAAGAGTGCAATCTGCACTTCCGGTGAACCGGTGTCCTGAGGAGCGCGCTGAAACTGAGACATGATCCCACTTTTCTGTTCTGTGCTAAGCGCCATTAAAAAAATCCTTTTGCCGACTGATATTTAGCCCTGATTTGTGGGCGCGAATTCTACCTGCTAGCCCCCGCGGCGACAAGCCGTTTCGGCGCGATCTGCATCGCTCCTAAACCGCGTCCCAAACCTAAAAACTCACCGTCTTGCGCCCATAACAAGAGCGTCTCATCGAGCGCGTAGGGCCCCTCTCTGCCGATCACGGACTGGCCGTGGCGCAGGCGCCCCACCATCTCAGATTCCAAGTGGACCGATCGCAGATGAGGCAAGACGTCCGCTGGACCCAACAGCGCCGGAGTCATCCCCGCCTGTCGCTGTGCCTCTAGGCTCTCTAGACTCACCATGCGATCGGCGGGAAAAGGCTGTACCTGCTCGCGGCGCAAAGCACTGACATGGCCCACGGTACCAAGCGCCTTTGCAATATCCTCGGCCAATACGCGCACATAAGTGCCCTTGCCGCATTGGACCTCGCAAATGACCTCCGCATCCCGCCGCTCGCCGTGCAAGTGGACAATACGGATACTCCGGGGCGCTCGCTCAACCGTCTGGCCTGCACGTGCCAATTTGTAGAGCGGCTGGCCGTCGCGTTTCAGTGCGGAATACATGGGCGGGATCTGCTGCGACTCGCCGAGAAACCCTCGCAAAACCGTTTGTAGCTGCTTATCGCTGAAATCAGGAACGGCTGCTTGCTCGATGACCTCACCCTCGGTATCGCCGGTCGCTGTCCGGGCACCCAAAGCAATCGTGAACCGATATACCTTATCGCCTTCCAAAATTTCACCGGCGAGCTTGGTGGCCTCTCCTAAGCAGATGGGCAGCATGCCCGTCGCCAGGGGGTCGAGGCTACCGACGTGGCCCGCCTTGATACGATCAAACAAACGCCGTACGCGTTGAGTCGCGGCGCTCGAGGACAGTCCCAACGGCTTATCGAGTAGAAGGATTCCGCTTTGACTCATGGTCTTCGTCTGACTCGCCCCGATCTGAGCGCACCGCCTGATCGATCAGCTGGGTAAGCTCGGCTGCGCGCTCAATACTTTTATCGAAGCGAAACTCGAGACGCGGGGCGTGCCGCAAACTCAAGCGCCGACCAATTTCTCCCCGCAAAAAACCGGCGGCACGATTGAGTCCCTGCTCGATTGGCAAAGGATCACGCGCGGGCCCGAAGGGCACATACAACACGCGCGCGAGACTCATGTCCGCCGTCACTTCCACGGCGGTAATAGTGATCGCTCCCACGCGTGGATCACGCAGCTCGCGGCTGATGAGTTCCGCGAGGCTGCGCTGGATTTCCGCCTCAATACGTCGCTGACGAGCTTGACCAGCCATTACTCGATTGCGCGTGCAACCTCAACGCGAGCGAAGCACTCAATCTGATCGCCGACTCGCACGTCTTGATAGTTTTTGACGCCAATACCGCACTCGGTACCTGCGCGCACTTCGCTCACGTCGTCCTTAAAGCGACGCAAGGATTCCAACGCGCCCTCAAAGATCACGACATTATCGCGTAGCACACGGATCGGGTTGTTGCGCTTGACCGCGCCTTCCACCACGAGGCAGCCCGATACCACACCAAACTTGCTCGAGCGGAAGACATCGCGAACTTCGGCGGTACCCACAATCTGCTCGCGCACTTCGGGCGACAGGAGACCACTCATTCGTTGTTTCACATCATCAATGGCTTCATAAATGATCGAGAAATAACGAACGTCGACACCCGTTTCTTTCACTGCCTGACGAGCACCTGAATCGGCGCGGGTGTTAAAGCCCAAAATAAAAGCATTAGATGCCGCTGCAAGTTGCACATCCGAGGCGGTGATACCGCCTACACCGCTCGCGAGCACCTTCACCGCAACTTCCTCAGTCGAGAGTTTGAGTAAGGCATCGCGCAGTGCCTCAGCACTACCCTGCACATCGGCCTTGATCACCACCGCGATGACGCCCGCCTTTTCTTCGGTCATCTGCGAGAAGACATCGCCCACCGCCGCAGCTTGCTTGGCGAGCTTCACATCACGGAACTTACCCTGTCGGTAGAGAGCGACTTCGCGAGCCTTGCGCTCACTTTCAACCGCAACCAACTCATCACCCGCATTGGGTGCGCCCGATAAGCCCAGCACGAGGACCGGCATCGAAGGTTTCGCTTCCTGTACCGCCTTGCCGTTCTCATCGAACATCGCACGAACGCGACCGAATTCTTGGCCTGCGATCACCGGGTCGCCGAGCTTGAGCGTGCCTTTCTTGACCAACACCGTGGCCACTGCGCCGCGCCCTTTTTCGACGCTCGCTTCCACGATGAGACCGCTGGCCAGCCCTTCGACCGGTGCAGACAATTCCAGCACCTCGGCTTGCAGCAAGATCGCCTCAAGCAATTGATCGATACCTTCACCCGTGTGCGCCGAGACGTGCACAAACATGTTATTGCCACCCCACTCCTCGGGAATGACTTCATGCTTGGAGAGCTCGTTTTTGACACGCTCGGGGTCAGCGTCGTGTTTATCAATTTTATTGACCGCGACGACGATCGGCACATCAGCCGCTCGCGCGTGCTGAATCGCTTCAATCGTCTGTGGCATCACACCGTCATCGGCCGCTACCACCAAGACCACCACGTCGGTCGCGCGTGCACCGCGGGCTCGCATGGCAGTAAATGCAGCGTGACCGGGCGTGTCTAAGAATGTCACGCCACCCTTGTCGGTCTGCACGTGATAAGCACCAATATGCTGAGTGATACCACCGGCTTCGCCTGCAGCCACTTTCGCCTTACGAATGTAATCGAGCAAAGACGTCTTACCGTGATCAACGTGTCCCATCACGGTGACCACCGGTGCGCGCGCGACTTTTTCTGCGATATCCGCAGCGCGCGCGCCCTGTAAATCCTCTTCGATCTGATCTTCTTTAAGCGCCTTGGCGCTGTGGCCCATTTCTTCGACCACCAGCATCGCCGTATCTTGATCAATCGGCTGGTTGATCGTTGCCATCACCCCCATGTTGAGCATCGCCTTGATGACTTCGGTCGCCTTGACCGCCATCTTTTGCGCGAGTTCTTGCGGAGTGATCGTCTCCCCAATGGTGACTTCACGGACTACGGGTGCGGTTGGCAACTCAAACGCGTGACGCGTCTCGATCCCGACCGGTGTTTTGCGTTCGCGAACTTTTTTCTTTTTCTTGAGACGCGAACTCGCATCACCCGTCACATGCAGTTCAGCACGCCCATACTTCGTGCGCCGATCGCGATCGGCCTCAGCCCCTCGCGCGGGCCGCGCAGGCTCTGCCGGACGCGCAGGCGCCGCCGCTTCCACCGGTTGCCGTACACGCTGCAGTTTCTCCTGCTCGCTTCGCTCGCGCTCCTCAGCCTGCTTACGTGCCTCCTCAGCCGCGCGCTTGGCTGCAGCGGCTTCTTCTTCGAGCCGCCGACGATTTTCAGCCTCCATCCGCTCGGCTTCGCGGCGCTCGTTCTCAACGCGCTCACGCTCTATGCGCGCCGCTTCCTCGACGGCTTGTTTTTGAGCCTCGGTCTCCTCGGGGGCCACCTTAGTCTGCTCTTCCAGCACATCCCGTTTCACGTAGGTACGTTTCGTGCGTACTTCCACGTTAACGGTCCGGGCGCGGCCGGCCGCACCGGCGAGCTTGATTTCACTTTGACGCTTACGCTGCAGCGTAATTTTGCGCGGCGCAGCCGCCGCGGTGCCTGAAGTCTCGGCCGTTTGGCCGTGGCTACGTCGCAAGTGCGTCAGCAGTTCGAGCTTCGCCTCGTCGCTGATCACATCCTGCGGCCCACTGACCTTGATGCCAGCCTGCTCAAGCTGAACTAACAGCTTGTCGACAGGCACTTTGAGCACCTCGGCAAATTGAGCAACGGTTACATCGGCCATGTGTTCAATCCTTCTGCTGTCAGCTGGCTGACTCCGCAAACCAATGTTCGCGTGCCTTCATGATGAGCTTGCCAGCCTCTTCGGCAGTCAGCCCTTGAATATCAAGCAAGTCGTCAACGGCCTGCTCAGCGAGATCTTCCCGAGTCCGTACGCCGCGACTCGCCAACGCCAAGGCGAGATCCGGTTGCATGCCCTCGAGGAGCAACAGATCGTCTGCCGGGAGTTGCGAGTCGATGCTCTCTTCGGTGGCGATCGCCTGGGTGAGCAGCACATCACGAGCGCGACTGCGTAGCTCCTGCACCATCTCCTCACCGAACTCTTCGATCCCCATCAACTCAGACTGCGGTACATAAGCGATTTCTTCGACGGTCGAGAAACCCTCTTGCACTAGAATAGATGCCACGTCTTCATCGACGTCGAGCTGCTTCATGAAGCTTTCGACCAAGGATCGCGCCTCGGACTCACTCTTCGCTTCGGCGTCCGACTCCGTCATCACATTTAATTCCCAACCGGTCAGCTGACTGGCCAGACGAATATTTTGCCCGCCGCGACCGATCGCCTGCGAGAGCTTCTCCTCGGAGACCGCAATATCCATGCTGTGAGATTCTTCATCCACCACAATCGAAATCACTTCAGCCGGTGACATCGCATTGATGACGAACTGCGCCGGATTGTCATCGAACGGGATGATGTCCACGCGCTCGCCTGCGATTTCATTGGAGACCGCTTGAACGCGCGAGCCGCGCATACCGACGCAGGCACCGACTGGATCGATTCGCGGATCGTTACTACGCACGGCGATTTTCGCTCGGATACCCGGATCCCGCGCTGCGCCGAGGATTTGGATCAGGTTTTGACCCACCTCAGGCACTTCGAGCTTAAAGAGCTCGATCAAAAATTCTGGCGCTGCACGCGTCAAAAATAACTGCGGGCCGCGCGGCTCTGAGCGCACTTCGCGCAAATAGGCCTTGATACGATCTTGAGGCTTAACTTGCTCGCGAATGATCATGTCAGGGCGAGCGACAAACCCTTCGGCATTGCCACCCAGATCCACGTAGATCCCATTGCGATCCACACGCTTGACGACGCCAGAGACGAGCTGACCGACGCGATCTTGGTAGGCTTCGACCACTTGAGCACGCTCGGCCTCGCGAACCTTTTGTACGATGACTTGCTTAGCCTGTTGCGCAGCAATACGGCCAAACGCCACGGACTCCATCGGCTCTTCAACATAATCGCCCACCTGCGCTTGCGGATTGATATCCACCGCATCATCTAAACGCAGCTCGCGATCCGGGACTTCGAGCTCTGTCGAGTCATCCGCGAACACCTTCCAGCGTCGAAAAGTCTCGTATTGACCCGTACGCCGATCAATGGCCACGCGGACGTCCCACTCTTCGCCGTGTTTCTTGCGAGTGGCTGACGCCAACGCTGCCTCCAGCGCTTCAAAGATCACTTCTTTGTCGACGCCCTTCTCGTTGGAGACGGCATCCACGACTAACATGATTTCCTTGCTCATCGCTCTTTCATCCTCCACGCACCAGCCGCTTCAAGTGGCCAGCCGTGCTTTGCCCAACTCGGCGAAGCTAAAGCTCACCGTTTGCCCATCCACCACCAACTCAATCCCTGTATCGCTGCACGACTGCAGGACTCCGGTGTACCGTTTGCGCCCCTGCCGAGCCTCTTTCAGTTCCACCCAAATCCGCTCGCCAGCAAACCGTCCAAAATGCGACGGCTTACGTAGCACCCGATCAAAACCTGGTGAGGACACCTCAAGGGTGTAGGCGCCAGGCAGCGGGTCCTCAACATCCAAGAGCGCCGAGACTTCTCGACTCACCCGCTCACAATCCTCAATCCCAATGTGGCCGCGTTCCGGCGCCACATGATCAATAAATATCCTCAGCACGCCGTTACGAACCGTAGCCGACCACTCGACGTCCACCAACTCGTAACCGAGTTGTTCGATCAGGGGCTCGAGCAAGCCAATCAGTTCATCCCGACCCGTGGCCGTCGCCATTCACCCGCCTCCCGAACGAAAAAGGGCCCAAAGGGCCCCGTCCTGCTGTACCACGACCCCGGCCAGGGGACGACACCCACGCACCAACTTACCACCCAAAACAAAAGAGCCCCTCGGGGGGCTCTGACCTCAAGCAACCCAAGTCCAAAACCTCTCGGCTTCGCACCGGTACACGGCCCGAGGCGCCGTGTAGCGGACGATTCTAGCCAAATCCGCGCCTCGACACAAACTCTGGCTACACCCACCCCTCCTGCGAGGGGCGATCACCCCGATTAAGGCGTCGGCGATTCTCGATCGCTCAGCCAGCGCGAAAGCCAAGCCGCCAGCTCTTGGTAAAAGAAACGACTGTTCTCGCCTTTTAAAATCCAGTGATTCTCATCCGGAAAGACGAGCAGCCGGCTCTCGATTTGCTGGCGCTGCAGGACTGTCCAATATTCCAGCGAGTTGTTGAGCGGCACGCGAAAGTCCTGCTCGCCGATAGTCACCAAAGTGGGTGTGCGGAATCGGGCGGCATAGCGGATGGGGTTCTGCTCACGCCAAACGGGGCCCTGCTCCCACACCGGTCCGCCATTATTCACCTCGCGGTGGTAGACCCCATCACTCGTCCCCCACTGCGACTCGAGATTGACGAGCCCTGCGTGACTGACGAGACAGCGATATCGCTCGGTGCTCGCCTGCATCCAATTGGAGAGATGCCCACCGTAGCTCGCCCCCGCCGCACACTGCCGTGCACCATCGATAAAGGCATAACGCTCAATGGCGACATCCGCAGCTTGATTAATCTCTTCGGCTGCGGTCCGAAGCGGATCCCCTTGAATACTTTGCGCCGCCAACTCTCCAAAGCCGGTTGAGCCCGAGTAGTTTGTCAGCAAGACCACGTACCCCGGCGCGGCGATCAAATGATAGTTCCAACGCAGCACCCACTGATCGCGCCACATGGTATGGGGCCCACCATGCATTAACACCAACAAGGGATATTTTTTTGAAGGATCAAATCTCGGCGGACGCACCAACATATTGTGGATCCGCCGACCCTTTTCACTCTCAAACCAAAAATGCTCCACCGGCGCTAAGTCCAAGGCGGCAGCACGCTCCACGGCAAACTCGCTTAAGCGCTCATGACGGCCGCGCTTAAGATCAATGCGCACCACCTCTGGCGGCTGGGTTGCACTTTCAAAGTTGGCAATGAGCACCGGGCGACCCTTGCGAGACACGGATAGCGACGAATACACGCCGACGTCCATCTCGATCAGCGGACTAAAGTCTTGAGCTCGACCAGCAAACAGACTCGTGGCAAATAGCTTTTCATGCCCTGCCTGCTCGGCTAAGAAATAAATCGAGCGTGAGTCCGGAGACACCACGTAGGAACCGACATCAAGATCTGACTCCGCCGTGACACGATGCGGCTCGGAAAGCGAAGGAATCGATGGGCTCGCGGTCGACCGACCGGCCACCCAATCGAAAACCACAATCTCTGAATTTTCGAAAACCGTATCTGTACGTACGCTAAAATTCGCCAACAAGCGAGCACCATTCGGCGTGAATTGCGGCCTGGAGTAGCTCTCAGCGCCCTCGCCATCCATCGTCAAGCGCAATGGCTCACCCCCTGCAACACTCACCCACCAGAGTGCAGAAGACGTAAAACTATAGGCGGCCTGATCACGATCGACGCTCGCTACAAAGACGAGACCTTCACCATTCGGCGTCCAGACGGCATCGACCACCTGTCCGCGGCCACCCCCTCGTGTGGCAAAACCCGGCAAAGCAGCAAGCGATGTCCCCCGCAGCAATTCACGCATGTCGCTCTCGGGCTCAGCATTTTCTTTGAGCGATATGACAAAGAGTCGGGGCTCAAGATCATCTAACCAACGATCCCAGTTGCGGATGGGGAAACCCTCATAGACGCGCGCATTCCATTTACGCGCCTTACGCTCATCGCGGATACGACGGTTGTCTTCTTCGCTTTGCGCACCCGGATAATCCCGACCTGAAAAAGCGATTTGTGTACCGTCCGGCGAGAACTGTGGCGCTCGCGCACCCAAGGTCAGTGTCGTCAAACGCTGCGCTTCGCCGCCTTGCTTAAGATCCAACAAATAAAGTTGCGGCTGCTCATCACCCTCACGACGCGCGGAAAAAACGATTCGATCAGAATCAGGCGACCAATCCACATCGGATTCGCCCCCCGCCGTTGAGGTCAGTCGTCGCGGCGCTTGCGAGCTATCAGTGGGTACCAACCAAAGATCACTGCGCTGCTCATCGCGTTCATAAGCAGGCTCCGTGACCGCAAAGATTGCAAGGCGGCCGTCTGGACTGACTGACGCAGCACCGACCCGCGGCATCAGCCAGAGATCCTGATGGGTGATCGCGCGTGGTCCGTCGCCGGTCGCGCTGTTAACGGAATTCACGTCACTGGCCGCAGCTACCCCAGGGTACAAAGCCCACGCCACGCCCGAGATCACCATCGCAAACCTCAAACCTACGCGTACGCGCAGCCATATTGAGCTATGCCCGCCATGATTTTCATTGTCTTGCACTGTGGCCATCATCGGTTTGCTCGTTGCGAGTTTTCCTTATCTTTGGCTGTATCTAATAATTGCCGCTTGAGGTCCAAGCCGACGCCTTGATTCACAAAGCGAGTGTCGATCAATGCTGATAACTCCACCTCGCCGGCTGCATACAGACCCGCGTCGACCATCTGTTGATAAAAGTCGGCGACCCGTGTCGCATTCATAGCGCCAATGCCAGCGGTCAGCGCCTCCCCAGAGTCCACAATGCCCTGCTCGCGCATCAAACGAACGGCCGCCTCTATCTCAGCCACCGTCATCTCTGGGTTATCTGCGATCATCCTCGCATTGGCAGCGCGCCGATCGCCGTACAAATAATTCACCCATCCTAAAATTGACGCTTCGACAAATCGACGCACTGCCTCCGAACGCGTGGCGACTGTGTCACGATGCGTCAGTATCAAAGTGGAATACGTGGAATAGCCGTGATCAGCCAATAAATGCACGATCGGCTTCATTCCCGACTGTCGCTCGACATAAATCGTCTCAGCCACCGAGTACCCCTGTTGCACCGAGCGCGGGTTCGATAAAAACGGACCCAAGCTATAGTTATAGGGTCGCAGCGACGCATCCTTGAAACCATGACGCTGCTTGAGCCACTGCCACCAACTGAACTGAGCGTCTTTGGCAATGAATACCGTGGGCGAGCGACTCAGCGCTGAGAAGCGCTCGTAGCCCTGCCCGGGATGCGCCAACAAAGCCTGAGGGTCTTTTTGAAAAATGGCCGCTACCGCTACGGTCGGCAAACCGTTTTTCTGCGCATCAAAACTGTGTAATAAATTACCCGTCATCAAAAAATCGATACGCTTGGCCGGTAACAACGCCGCATTATTGACCTGCGGACCCCCCTGACGAATGACGACATCCAAGCCATAGCGACGATAAGTACCGTCCGCGAGGGCCTGATAAAACCCACCGTGCGCGGCTTGCGCCTTCCAATTTGTCGCAAACACGATTCGCTCGAGCGGCGCCTGCTGTGAAAGCACAACGGGTGAGCACCCAAGATACGCCACCGCGCAAATCACCACTGCTCTCAGAAGAGTGTGTGACCTGACCTGAACCCACCGAGGTAAGTAACTCATCCAGCAACTCATCACGTGTTTATTGCTCCAAAGCATGCCACCGTCCGATCAAACGACGTGTCAGATAATTGAAAATCACGAATATCACAACGCCCGTCAAGGTAAGCAGCAACAAGGCTGCGAACATCTTTGGGGTCTCGGAGCGATAACTGGCTTCTAAGATACGCGATGCCAAACCCGTTTCGCGCCCTGCGACACCCGCCACCATCTCAGCGGTCACGGCGCCGATCAGACATAAACCACCCGAAATTCTTAGGCCAGCGAGAAAATACGGCAAGGCGCTCGGCACGCGAAGCAGGTACAAGCGCTGCCACGCACTGGCTCCATAAAGCGTGAACAAATCACGGAGGTTTCGATCCGCGGCGCGTAAGCCGATCGCCGTATTCGATAGAATCGGGAAAAACCCGACCACCCATGTGCAGATCAGCAAAGCCGCGGTGGTGCTGTCCACATAAATCAAAATGAGGGGGGCGATGGCGACGATAGGCGTCACCTGTAACACGACTGCTAACGGAAAAAGCGCGAGCTCCAAGCGTTTGGATAAGGCAAACGCCGCGGCCAACATCACGCCCGACAAGATGGCTAGGGCAAGACCCATAAACGTGATCTGCAACGTGAACCACCAACTTAGACTCAAGGACGCTAGATTTTCCCATAGCGTCAACAAAATCAGGCTGGGCGCCGGTAAGGTGTAATGCGGGATCTCGGCCCACCAGACCAAACCCTCCCAGCTCATGAGCAATAAAATACCGCCCGCCCATGCCCATGCACGCTCCATGATCAGCCCCCCTCACCCGTATCGCGATCCGCCTGCAAGGCTGCATTGATTTGCCGACATAACGCAATGAACTCAGAACTGTCGCGCAGTTCGCGACTACGGGGATACGCGAAGGGAACCTCCATGACTTGTAGTACCCGACCTGGGCGACTCGACATCAAGACCACACGTTGACTCAAAAAAACCGCCTCACTCACACTGTGCGTCACAAATAAAACACCGAGCTGACGCGCGCGCCACCATTGCAATAGTTCGACGTTCAATCGTTGCCGGGTATATTCGTCAAGCGCGGCAAAGGGCTCATCCATCAGTAGTAATTGCGGTTCTGCGCTGAGTGCTCTGGCGATCGAGGCACGCATACGCATGCCGCCTGAAAGCTCAGCCGGCAAGGCCTCGGCAAATTCGGCAAGACCCACGCTCTCTAACAAAGGCAAAATCTTTTGTAGTGCGGTCTCGCGCGTGGTCCGTCTTAGCCGCAACGGCAGCCAGACATTGTCAAAGACGCTGGCCCAAGGCATTAAGGTCGGGTCTTGAAAGACAAATCCGCAATCCTGTTGTTGCGCGGGTTTACTTTTCAGCTTGCCCGAAGTGGCGGATGTCAAACCTGCCACCAGTCGTAGCAAACTGCTCTTGCCACACCCAGACGGACCGACGACCGATACAAACTCGCCCTGTTTGAGGGTCAAAGAGACCGACTCCAAGGCCCTCGTCCCTGAATCAAAGGTCAGCGAGACCTCGCGCAAACTCACGAAATCATCAATCTCGTCCTGCCCGGTACGGCGATACCCCCGATCCGACTGTGTTCCCGGTTCCATTCGCACATGGTAACGGCTTCAACTGAGACCGGACCCGTCTTGACAGGTCACCCCCCTTAATGAGAATAATTCTTAATACTGTTTAGGCGAGGACGGGGCTGACAATGACAAGAATGGCCACAAAACGATGCCTTTGGTCGTGGTCATGGGCGGCGAGCCTGCTCAGCGTCTGGCTGTTATCCGCGCCGAACGCCTACGCGCAGCAGACAACGGCGCAGAGCCGGTCAGGCGGCGCCATCGAGCTCGTCGTGTACTCAGCCCGCAATGAGCAACTCATCCAACCCCTCTTTGCCGCCTACACCCGGGCAACGGGCGTCAAGATTCGCTACACCACCGCCGAGGCGGGCGTGCTGATTCAGCGCTTACAAGCAGAGGGCGCGCGCTCACCCGCCGACATTCTGCTAACCGTTGATGCTGGCGAGCTCTGGCATGCCAGCGAGAAAGGTTTGCTGCGCCCCCTGAAGTCCCCTCTTCTGGAACAAAACATTCCCGCTTACTTACGCGATCCCGAGGGGCGATGGTTTGGATTGTCTTTGCGAGCACGGGCCATTTTTTATCACCCGCAACGCGTGAAGGAGAGCGACCTCGAAAGCTATTCGGGACTCGCCAAGCCAAAGTGGAAGAATCGCTTATGTTTGCGCACCTCTAAAAAAGTTTATAACCAATCTTTGGTGGCAACGCTGATTAGCCGTGCCGGTGAGACACAAACCGAACACGTAGTTCGCGGATGGATTGAGAACCTCGCCGCCCCCGTGTTCGCCAATGACACCCAAGTCATCGAAGCCATCGCGGCTGGGCAATGTGATGTTGGGATAGCTAATACTTATTACTTTGGTCGCTTACAGAAGAAGCGACCCGACCTAGCGGTGAAAATCTATTGGCCAGACGCTGCTGAGGGCGGAACCCACGTCAATATTTCCGGTGCTGGCGTCACACGCCACGCGCGTCATCCAGCAGAAGCCCAACGCTTTCTCGAGTGGCTCTCACAGGGCGCAGCACAGCAGCAGTTCGCGAGCATTAATTACGAATACCCTGTAAACCCGGCCATCGACTTAGATCCTCTCGTTACGCGCTGGGGCACGCTCGTGCCGAGCATCGTCCCGTTGACTGAGGCGGGAAGACTACAACCTGCTGCAGTTCGACTCATGGATCGAGCCGCGTATCGCTAGTGAATCGACTACTGCCGCGACTGCTGTTACTTGCGCTGGCAAGCGTGGTGTTGCTGCCGCTTGCGGTCAGCTTTTTCTCCTGGATTCACCCGACCGCAGAGATCTGGTCTCACCAGCTCCAGTATACGCTTCCGCGCGCGACGATAAATTCTTTGGTTTTAGTCATCTCCGTAGCGATCGGTGCAACTCTCCTAGGAGCGACGCTGGCTTGGTGGGTGACAACTTGCGTCTTTCCTGGCCAGCGTTTCTTTGAATGGGCATTATTACTCCCTTTAGCGTTGCCCGGATTCGTGTTGGCGACCGCCTATGTGGGCATCACTGAGTTCTCAGGTCCACTGCAAAGCGCGCTGCGCGGCGTTTTTGGATCCGCCTTTCGTCTACCCGACCTACGCTCAACAAGCGGTGCCGCCGGGGTCCTCATTTTGACGCTCTACCCGTACGCGTTCATGCTCAGCAAAACGGTGTTTCTCAGCCTGCAACGTAGCGTCGAGGTCGCCCGCACTCTTGGTCGTAGTGAGCAAGAAATTTTTAGGCACGTCGCCTTGCCCCTAGCGCGACCGGCTTGGGCGGCCGCCGCAGCGTTGATCGGGATGGAAGTCCTCGCCGACTTTGGCGTCATGGCGGCACTCAATGTCGATACGTTGACCACCGCCCTATATCGAATGTGGTTTGGCCAATTTGCTTTTGAAGCGGCGCTGCAGTGGGCGTCACTACTGGCGCTCTTGGCCTTGGTCTGCCTGACTGTCGAGCGTAAAGCCCGAGGCGAGCGCCAATTTGTTGAAGCGCGTACCGCGCGCATACCCTTTCGTCGCCGCTCGCTCCCCCGCACGCAGGCGTGGTCGCTCACCGCTGTCGCCACCCTTGTCCTTGCGCTTGGCTTTGGGTTCCCCGTCATTCAGCTTTTGGCCTGGGCAGCTGATCATGTCCGCGCAGAGTGGGATCCGCGTTACCTTGAATGGACCGTGCGTAGCTTGCTGTTATCCGCAATGGGCGCCCTACTCATCACGATCGCTGCGGTGATCCGCAGTTTCGCGCTACGCAGCGAAGGTTCTCGGCTGTGGCGCCTGTTCGCCGATGTATCGCTACTGGGTTATGCCATTCCAGGGACAGTGCTCGCGGTGGGGCTTTACTATCCGCTCGCGCAATCGGCGATTGCGGGCACCGTGGTGATCATACTGGTCGCCTATCTGGCGCGATTTAATGCGATCGGTGCGGGCGCGGTCGACAGTGGATTTGCCCGCCTACCAACACGTCTCGATGAAGCCTCACGGCTACTCGGTCATGAGTTCTGGTCGACTCTACGACGCATTCAACTCCCCCTGCTTCGCGGTAGTCTCTTCAGTAGCGCGCTTTTGGTGTTTGTGGAACTGATGAAGGAGTTACCCATTACTTTGCTGACACGCCCCTTCGGGTTTGACACCTTGGCAGTGCGTATCTTTGAACTCACCGCCGAGGGCGAATGGCAACGTGCGGCAGTTCCGTCACTGACCCTCGTCGCCACGGGCCTCATCCCAGTGATTTTATTGGCGCGACAGTCTTTTGCGCGCACTCCTTCAGAGCAGACAGATCGTAGCCAACCGATAGTGGCCAGATAATGTAGTAGCCAGATAATGAGTCAGAACAGCACTCCGATGGGACTCGTCGTCCATGAGGCCAACCGATGCTTTGGCCAACATCACGCATTATCGCAGGTCAGCTTCCAACTCGAGACCGGCGAGATTGGAGTGATGATGGGCTCCTCTGGCAGCGGAAAAACCACCTTACTGCGAAGCATTGCCGGGTTGGAACAACTGCACTCGGGAGCCATCAAGCTTGAGGGAGACGTGCTGCAGGATGGGGCTTACTCGCGTGCGAGTGCTGAGCGAGACGTCGGCTTGGTATTTCAAGATCACGCACTCTTCCCACATCTGAGCGTGGCTGAGAATATCGCCTTCGGCCTACATCGTTTAGAGCCTCAAGAGCGTCAGCTCAGAGTCAATAAAATGCTTTCTTTGATTGGCTTAAACGATCGACGGGATGCACGGCCCGACAACCTTTCCGGTGGACAACAACAGCGAGTCGCTTTAGCCAGGGCGTTGGCGCCTCAACCGCGCGTACTACTCCTTGATGAACCCTTTGCCAGTCTGGATTTGCGATTGCGTCGGCAACTCGCAAGCGAGCTGCGAGACTTGCTCAAGTCATTGACGATCACGAGTCTCATCGTCACCCATGACCCAGAAGAAGCGTTCGCACTTGCCGATCGCGCGGGCGTCATGCACGAGGGTCGACTGCTACAGTGGAGCACTCCGTACCAGCTCTATCACCAACCGCATTCCCGACGCGTCGCCGAATTTGTAGCGCCTGCAAGTTTTCTCCCGATCGAGCCACGATCGGACGGTCGCTGGCAGTGCGAGCTCGGAGTCTTACCGGACACGACGATCGCCCCTGACGCGAAAGAGATTATGTTGCGACCCGACGATATCCTGCATCGCGATGAGTCAACGACGCGAGCCGAAATTAAATCCAGAGTCTTTCGTGGCGCCGACTTCCTTTACACACTCGCGCTACCGAGCGGTCGAGAGGTGCTTGCACAAGTGCCCAGTCACCATGATCATCCCGTAGGCAGCCTGTTGGGAGTTGAACTGGATTTAGACCATGTGGTCGCCTTCTAAGGGCAACAAACCCACGCCGAGACGCTGTTTTGGCAGACATTGATCTGAGGGGGAAAATAACGCGTGTCCCAGGAACTCACCCGGGCAGACCGACGGCGAATCGTTTTCGCCAGCATGATCGGCACGACCATCGAATTCTACGATTTCTATATTTATGCGACCGCTGCCGTATCGGTCTTTCCGCTACTCTTTTTTCCGGCTGGTGAAGGTAACGCTGCTCTTCTGGCCTCAATGGCGACGTTTGGGGTGGCGTTTGTCGCCCGCCCGATTGGTTCGGTATTCTTTGGTCACTTTGGGGATCGCGTCGGTCGCAAAGCCACTCTCGTGGGCTCTCTGCTCATCATGGGCGTTGCCACCTTTCTAATCGGCTTACTACCCACCTGGTATCAAATTGGGCTTTTTGCGCCTGCCATGCTGACGATTCTGCGCTTCTGCCAGGGTCTTGGACTGGGTGGAGAGTGGTCCGGTGCGGCCTTACTAGCGACGGAGACCGCAGAGCCCGGAAAACGCGCAAGTGCCGCCATGTGGCCACAACTGGGCGCGCCCTTCGGCTTCATTCTCGCAAATGGCTTTTTTCTTTGGCTGACGATTTATTTCGGGTATGACTCGACTCGTCATGAACTCGATCATTCGTTCTTGACATGGGGATGGAGAATCCCCTTTCTGGCCTCTGCGGCCATGGTCATCGTAGGCCTCTACGTGCGCCTGAAACTCGAGGAGACCCCCGTCTTCTCTCGAGCCGTAGCCCGCGGAGAGCGCCTCAAATCACCGATCGTAGAGGTATTTCGCCGCAATTCCAAAGAAATCGTACTGGGCATGTTTATCATGCTGGCAACGTACGGCCTTTTTTATCTGATGACCACATGGATCCTCTCCTATGCGATAGGCAGCCTCGAAAAAGGCCAGCTGGGCATTGATTATCGGGAATTTCTCGTGCTGCAAATAGGCTCAGTTTTATGGTTCGCAGCGGGTATTCCGATTGCCGGTCACTTAGCAGATCGATTTGGAAGACGAAAGTTTTTACTTTGGATCACTAGCCTGATCTTTATTTTTGGCCTCAGCTTTAAGAGCTTCCTTGCGCCGGAAATCATGGGCACAGGAACTGAGGTCAATCTCAACTTAATGACTCTGTTTTTAAGTCTCGGCATGGCGTTGATGGGCTTGAGTTTCGGACCCATGTCCGCCTTACTACCAGAGCTTTTCCCAACCAATACACGCTACAGTGGCTCAGGAGTCGCCTATAACGGCGCGTCTATTCTGGGCGCCGCGCTAACCCCCTTCGTCGCCGCGTGGCTAGCTGGACAGTTTGGGCCGGGTGCGGTGGGTCTCTACCTCACGGCGCTCTCAGCGCTCACCTTACTTGCACTCTGGTGGGCACCCGAAACGTCAACGCTCGACTTGGATCGTTGAACGTCTATCAGACTGACTCAAAGGTTGAACTCGATTATGAAGCTACTCGCAAATATCGTATGGCTGGTCACGGGTGGCTGGCTGATTGGTTTATTGTATTTACTCGGCGCCATCGTCTTCTTTCCATTGCTGCCATTTCTTTACGGATTGATTGGCTACGGATTTTGGCCTTTTGGTCGACGCGCGATTTCAAGGAGTCGGCTCGAAGAGTTCAGCGAACTCAGCGGCAAACCCGAAACAAGCCTCGCCTCTGGGGCAAAAGCGGTGGGCTTTCTCGCTAACGTACTCTGGGCGATCACCTTCGGTTGGTTACTGGCGCTCGCGCATATCATCGGCTCGCTCATGAACCTCGCCCTATTCTGGCTGGTGATCACCATCCCGAATATTGTGGGTCATTGGAAGTTAATCCCTACGGCGTTTGCACCGTTTCGCAAAGTGGTGGTGTCTTCGACCCTGGCCGATGAAATCGAGAGCCAACTCGAGAAAAAGCGTCTGGGTCTTTGACCATACAGTGCGCGCGTCAGCAGCGGATACTAGTTCGGGGCACGCTAAACGGATCAGCGATCGAACCGCCAGAATAGAAAGGCCAGAATAGAAAGGCCCGATTTGGAGGTTGGGAGCAGACTACGAGAAAGTTGGTAGCGGGGGCAGGATTTGAACCTGCGACCTTCGGGTTATGAGCCCGACGAGCTGCCAGACTGCTCCACCCCGCACCAGTAGGGGCGGTGACTATACCCGCTCGTCCTGCGCTTCTCAATACCATCGATGCCGCTGAAACGAACACCCACCCCGACGGGTTAACCTGTCATTCGTCTCGGCGACGGCAGCGGTACTCGATTCTCTTGGGAGAGTTTGCTACGTAATGACATCAGCGCGCCACGCAATGCCGCATGCTCATCCGTAATCATGCTCACGGGGGTTCGCTCCAGAATGGGCGCTAAGCGACCCTTCGCACAAAAGCGCTCAATGAATTGACTCTTCGTCAATGCTCGCGGCAATCTCGGAGCGATACCACCGCCAAGAAATACGCCGCCAAAGGCACCAAAGTGCAAGGCGCAATCGCCTGCAAAACTTCCCAAGTTTTCCAAAAACTTCTGAACAGCCTGAATGGCAATCGGATCGGCACCCGTCTCTGCGCCGTCGACCACCTCCGATGGCGTTTTTAGGGACCTGCCCCGCCCTGCTCTCACCGCAAAGAATTCGTATAACAATGTCAAACCTGCGCCACTCAACACGCGCTCCACCGATACCCGTGCGTACTGACGCTGCGCATACTGCAGTAACTCAATATCCACATCATCGATCGGGGCATAGCTCGCGTGACCCGCCTCGCTCGCACAAACGACTGGACCCAGCGGCTGACCCATCGGACCTCTGGCATTCATGAGTGCAGCTACCCCGAGACCCGTCCCCGGCCCGACCACTAGGATATTTTTTTCGATTGTATCTACCGACTCAAACTGATTGAAAACAGACTGCCAGGTGAGCGTATCGAGGGACTTCAATGACCACGCGAGCGCCTCAAAATCATTGATAAATTCCACCTGATCAAAGCGGTAACGACGCAGCAAGGATTGACGTGAGATTTGCCAGGATGAGTTCATCAAGCGCATGACATCCGCATCAACGGGCGCAGCAATCGCGATTGATGCGGCGCGCAGGTCTACAGGGCGATGATGACTTAGGCTCAAATAATGATCCAAGGCATCTTCGAAAGTGGCATAGTCTTGGACTCTTAAAACGTGGTGCCCCAAGATTCCAGAATCATGAGAGTCACCCACCCCAAATCGACAAAAGGTGCCACCGACATCGACCAACAAAAATTGAGGCCGCATCATGCGTCAGCCTCAGGCGCGCGATGGGTCGACTCGCGCACCATCAACTCGGAGCGGATCTCCACGTGCTCCACTGCAGACTCGGGTTCCTTGATTTGACGGATGAGTAACTCTGCAGCTTTTTCAGCCATATCCTGGATGGGCTGTGTCACGCTCGTCAAAGCTGGCCAAACCTGGATCGCAATCGGGATATCGTCAAATCCGCAGACGGATAAATCTCGCGGAATATCGAGACCCCGATGTCTTGCCGCCACGCACACCCCTGCTGCCATCTCATCGTTTGCAGCAAAGATTGCCGTCGGCCGCTTGGGCTTAGCAAGCAAGGCGGCACCGGCCTGTTCGCCTGACTCAAAAGAATTTAATCCAGCGTAGACAAAATCATCAGGCACCGAAATCCCCGCCGCTTGCATAGCCTCCAAAAAACCCGCGGTACGCGTACAGACAGCCACGTGATCGGGATGACCCGCAACAAATGCAATATCCCGATGACCCATGCTAATCAAATACTCCGTCATCAGCCGAGCGGCCTCTTGGTCGTTGGTATGTACCGACGAGGACTCGACCAGGGCGCCCCCTGGCGATATCAGCGTCAGCGGGACGCGCTCTTGTCGCAAGCCTTGTATCAGAGAGGTCACGTCCGATAAGGGCGGACTCAAAATCACGCCATCAAACCTTGACTGTCGATAAAGCGAAGCAATCTCTGCGGCGGTATCGGTATTGCGATACGAGCGCGGCAAGACGAGTAAGTCGTACCCCTCGCTCGCGCAAGCGCGCAAGGCACCCGCCTGCAATTTCGCCACATAGTGTGCACAGGGGTTGTCGTACATCAGACCTAAGATAAAGGTACGCCTCGCCGCTAAAGACCGAGCCACTCGGCTTGGGCGGAAGTTCAAGCGATTGATCGCCTCGGTGACGCGTTGCCGAGTTGAGATTTGAACGTTGGGCTCATCGTTCAAAACGCGCGACACGGTCTTGATCGATACCCGCGCAAGGGCCGCAACGTCTTCTATGGTGATTCGGGAGGACACTTTGCTGAGACCAAAAATCGCTCTAACAATGAGGTTTCATTCTGTACTGCGCCCCCAATCGCCGCAATCGAATCATTGTCTTCGACAGGCAATCGTGGCGTTGGATCCTTGGTTTGCCACCAAGCGGACCTTCGCTACCGATAGCGATAAGCGACCTGCGGTACGAATTAACGGCAGCGTATCGACTCGATTGAGCGCGAGCCCCGAGGACCGAAAGCACTCCAGATCGAGCGATAGGCGGACCCATTCATCCTTGGGCGCCGCGCGTAAAAGTCGAGTCACGTCCGCCTTCGCGCCGCAGGGATACTGACAATCCACGCGTAGCTCCACGGCACGGGTCGGCGGCTCGTGAACCGCCAGTTCCATCTCGAGGACAGCGTCCCGTTGATGCCATTCTGTCAAATCCATCGCCCGGGTCGCTTGCAGGTACCACTGAGCGTCAGATCGACCCGTCCAATTGAGACGCCGCGAATCGCCCTGTACGCGACGATCAGTCGTCGTGATCGCAATTGCATTGGCGGCTGACACCTGATCAGAGCTTACGATCGCTTGTTGCCAGTTTTCACGATCACCCACAAACATCCGCCAGGGGGCAATCGCGCGCCGATCAAAAATTGGAAAATCTTGCGCCTGCGCTTGTGTCACCAATGATTCCGGCAAGCGTTCGGCGGGTCCCGTGCTTTCACCGAAGCTCAGGCCAAAGTCGCGCGGAAACAATATGGGGAACTTTCCATCTTCCGCGGCAACCGGTGACGCCGGCCACGGGAATGGCAGCCTCCCAGTCACTGGATAACGCGCGTTACCCTGGGCGTCTGCGATCAGTACATCAGCGACACCAGCGCCCTCGCTTCCCGGTAGCCACGCGACCACCAAGGCGTCTGCCGCGTTAAGCTCAGGGTTCAGCCATAAAGGTCGCCCGGTCAATAAAATGGCGACGACCGGTATGCCGCGCGCGCGGAAGCTGCGCATGACCTGCAAATGCGTTTGATCACCGCGCAAACGTAGCTGCGCGAGATCACCCTCACCTTCGGCATACGGACGCTCACCAAACACCACTATGGCAACATCACCCTCGGCGGTCTCTGCGTCCTCTGCGGCAACAAAGCTCACTTGGCCGCCAGCCGACTGCACGCTGCGCTGCAGTCCTTCAAAGATACTCGTCGCGCCAGGGAAGTCCTCGTTACGTGTCTCGGTGCCCTGCCACGTCACCGACCAACCTCCTGCTTGTGACGAGATCTCCCGTGCGGCGTCACCAAACACCAGTAATTTCTGATTTGCTCGCAGCGGTAACAAGGTCTGATCGTTTTTCAACATCACCAGTGACTTGCGTACAGCTTCGCGCGCGAGCTCGCGATGTGCGCTGGACCCGACGACATCGGCGCCAAGCCCTTGGGCACGTTGGCGCGGACCACCGTGATCGAACAACCCCAGACGTAATTTCGTACGCAGAATTCTGGAGACGGCATCATCAATGCGCGTCATCGGAATCACTCCTGATCGCACCTGTCGCAACAGGGTTGAATGCAAGTCTTTCCAGTCCTCAGGAGCCATCACCAAATCAATGCCCGCATTGATGGCCTGCGCGCAGTCGCTATTGGTGCAACCTGCGACCTGTCCGATGCCATTCCAATCGCTCACCACCAGTCCATCGAAACGCCATCGCGTCTTCAATAGATCGGTCATCAGCTTCTTATCGCCATGAACCTTTTGACCTTGAACACTATTAAATGAAGCCATGACCGTGAGCACCCCCTCATCGAGGGTGCTGAGATAGCCTGCCCCATGCTCGCGAATCAGCTGATCTTCCTCGAGCACGACATCGCCCTGATCGATACCGTCGCGTGTTGCTCCATCACCAATGAAATGCTTCGCAGTCGCCGCAACACGACCCGCCGAAAGTCGACCCTCAGTATTAGGCTTGCCCTGCAGCCCTCGCACCATCGCTCGCCCAAGCTCAGCCACTCGCTCCGGGTCATCCGAGTAGCTTTCATAGGTTCGACCCCAGCGTGCATCTTTGGCAACCGCTAAGGTCGGTGCAAAGGTCCAATCAATACCGGTTGCGAGTACCTCTATCGCCGTGGCACGCCCAATGCGTTCAATCAAATCGGCGTCACGGGTCGCGCCAAGACCAATGTTATGCGGAAACAAGGTCGCACCGCGAACGTTGTTATGGCCATGCACGGCATCCGTACCCCAGATAATCGGGATCGGAACCGCGGCATCTGTTGAGACGGAGGCGTCGTAATAGCGTTGTGCCAAATCCAGCCATTGATCAACAGAGGCCTCGCGACGCTTATTCGGGAAGCTGCCGCCACCATTTAAAATCGAACCTAAGTAATAGCGCTTGGCCTCATCCGGCGTGACGAATTGAATCTCCGCTTGGATCATCTGGCCAATTTTCTGTTCCAGCGTCATTGACTGCAGAAGCGTCGATACGCGCGCCTCTAGAGACTCATCTCGGAGGGACTCCCCGGGGGGCTCCGCCTGCCCCGACAACGCGTAACAAGCGACGGAGACGGCTAGAACTAAAGAGACCCACGGCCTTCGAAAAAGACCTTCTGCTCTCACCTCGCGCATCGCGATCCTTCCAGCGTTATTTGCCACTGACGGAACCCTCGTGAGAGTCGGTAGACCAGACGACGATCTACCGACTCCCTACGAGCGAATCAATCAAAAGCTCTTACGAATTTTCAATCCGTAAGTGCGCGGCGGGAAGAAGCTCGCGCGCTGATATCCCGGGCCACCATCGGACCAGGAACGAATGAGCTCATCGGTCGCGTTGTAGACATAGAGCTCAGCGCCCCATTGAGCGCTCTCGCTGATCAGGCGCATGGACGCGTTAACACTGGTGAAAGCCTTTTGCCCCGTGTGGAAAGGACCTTCATCAAAATTGTTATCGCTAAAGAACATTTCGCTCTGCCAGTGAGCCGACACATAGGGGCTCAAGCGCAGACCGTTGGCCAGGCGCCAGCTGTGCTCAACCGTCACGGTGGCGGAATACTCCGGCGACCATGGCAGCTTATTACCTGTGAAATCGACCGGTCGACGGAACGAGTTATCGCCGCGAATCTGGCTCGGGTCTTCCGCAGGACAGGTGCTCAAGCCTAAATACGCACGCTCAAAGCAGAACCACCCATCATCCGCACCGGGAAGATTGGTGATTTCGGCATCCAACCAGGTCACCCAACCAAAGATTCGACCATCTTTCCACGGTAACCAGTCGAACTCCAACTCGATACCCGTGATCTCGGATTCGGCGATATTGTTGGTCAGTAGCGTCCCGATATCGCGATTACTGGAGACCGACTTGCCGACGATCGCCCACAACGTGCGCTGCATATCGTCGTACTGGCTGTGGAATGCCGTCCCAATGAAATTCAGACGGCCATCCATCAGGCGTGCTTTAACACCCAACTCAAAGGTCGTATTTTCCTCAGGGTCATACGGGAACGCCGTCAAATTACCGCACTCGCAGGTATCGACCTTGTCACCGAAACCACCGGCTTTGAAGCCCGTCGCAACGCTACCGTACAAAAACCATTGCTCATTGATCTCGTGATCAAAGCCGAGCTTCCAAGTACCCTTGCTCCACTTGGCTGCGTAGGTATTGTCAGTACCAGGAATACGATCCGGGAAATTTTCAGCCAACGAGCCCATGTCGAGCGTCAAGGCGTTGGCCTGATACATCTGGCCTGACGTCGACCAACCCGGAACAATTCCAACGAGATCCCAGCTCTCATGCCAGAAGGTGTTGTTGGGGTCCCAAGTCGCAGGATTCACCCAATAGCCGATCGAGACGTGATTCGATCCGCCCGTATCGCTCTTTTCATCCCAGGTGTAGCGATAGCCAGCGGTAATGCGCGTCTTTTCCGTGAGGGAATAATCAAACTGTCCGAATAGCGCCTTCGACTCGACGTCGCGATCTGGCTGCACGAACGATTGACCTAACGGACGCGGCGAACCACAGCACCAGGGAATTTCGACATCGAAGCGAACGGCGTTATCCTCTTTCAAATAAAAGGCGCCGACCACCCAAGAGAGAGGCCCCTCACCCTGCGATTTAACCTGCAGTTCCGACACCAGTGATTTGTACTCCGACCAGCGAGTGGTGAGCTGCAAATCTTCAAAAGGCATCAACGCGTATGGCGCAAAGCCTGCATCAATGATCGCTTGCGGATCACGGATCAACAAACCCCCACCGCAGCAAAGGCGATTGATACCGTACGCGGGATGCTCAGGATCCGCAAAGAAACCGCCATCGCCGTCGTAGGCTTGGTAACGACGCTCGCTGGAGAGTCCCACACGGTGCTCGACGACGAGCGACTCACTGAATTCGTACTTGAGCTCCGATCGCAAAGAGTTGATGCTCATGTCGAGTTCGCCAGGCACGTTGATTCGTGCATACCACTGCGGGTGGTCACAGGCGAAGAATGTCCCCTCTGCTTTCTCACAATCTTTGAGCGAGATCATGCCGGCACCGCCGTCCTTGTAATGCTCAAAGCTCAGCAACCAATCGAGAGAGGAATCGTTTCTCACCCGCGCGCTCAGACGTGCCGCCCAGCGGTTCGAATTACCGTAGGCATCTGACGCATCGACGGGACGATTACGGCGCTGATCTGTGTTCGGAATCCCGTCTGCCGTCACATCGAACGGCCCCGTCGTCGACCCATCGCCATCCGTATCCCACGCCAGATCGAATAGCTCCATCTCTTGATCGATGTAACTATCCGTTTTGTCGATCATGTATGACGCGCGCAGCGCGACATAATCATTGACCGGCAAATTCAGCGTGCCGCGAGCTAATCGGTGGCGGTAATTACCAAGTTCGACTTCAACCGTACCGCCAAACGAATCAAATTGAGGTCGCGCACTGACGACATTGATCGCGCCAGCGGTCGAATTACGTCCGAACAGCGTGCCCTGCGGCCCGCGCAATACTTCGACTCGTTCCACATCATGTAACAGCGCCATACCGCTCTGGGGTCGTGGTGAGTAAATACCATCGACATGGATACCGACCGTCGGGTCACCCAGTTCCGTGAAATTGTTGGAGGTGATACCACGAACGGTGACCTGCACCCCCGAGTCCGACGGTGAAAATCCCACCTGCATGTTCGGAACCAAGGCCCCCAGATCGCGAATGTCTTGAATGCCATCGCGCGTGAGCTGCTCTTGGGTAAATGCCGAGACCGCAACGGGCGTCAACATCAACGACGTTTCCCGCTTCGTGGCGGTGATCACCACTTCCTCGAGTACTGCGTCTGTATCTTGTGCTGAGGCGATCCCTAAGAAAGCGCTCGCCAAACCCGTGGTCATGATCGTCGCGCGTCGCCAAACGGGCGCTGATCCGGATAGCTGATCCATGTGTATGCCCCCTGCTATGAAGTCTTTTCACGAAGCCGCGGCGGCTACGAAAAGTCGCCGCTGTGACTTGCCTATACTCTCTAGCGCCCCGTTATATGACAACGCTGTCATTCTGTAAAGAGTGTGTCATTTTTGATTTACAGCTTACCAGCGAGATACTAACCCTATGTTTTTTATGGTTTTTATTCTTTTTGGCGCTTTGAGCCACCTCTCTTGAAGATTTTTGTTTGACAGCGCTATCAAAGTCGCGCAACTTGACGAGGCTAGGATTTCAGGGGGAGGCGCAGCCGATGGTGGGCAGCGGAAACTTTAATGGGCTCGATTGGCTCGTTGTTGGCCTGTATTTCGTCGTCATTTTAGGAATCGCGTGGTGGAGCAGTCGTGACGGACGCAACGCTTCGACCAGCGGTTTTTTCCTGGGGGGCCGCGATGCGAGCTGGTGGGTCATTGGCGCATCCCTCTTTGCCTCCAATATTGGCTCTGAGCATCTCATCGGTTTAGCGGGATCCGGCGCTGCCGACGGCATCGCCGTCGCACAGTTTGAAATCCTCGCGGGCATGATTTTGCTGCTGCTAGGATGGTTCTTCGTCCCCTTCTACCTACGCAGCGGCGTGTTCACCATGCCGGAATTTCTCGAGCGTCGGTATTCCTCAGGTCCGAGGACCTATCTAGCGACAGTGTCCATTGTGAGTTATGTGCTCACAAAGATTTCCGTCACCATTGCGGCAGGCGGCATCGTATTTGAAGTGTTGATGGGCGTGGACTTCTGGCTCGGCGCGTTTATCGTGGTCGCGGTAACGGGTATGTACACCCTCTGGGGTGGGATGCGCGCCGTTCTTTACACCGATCTTGTCCAGACGGTCTTTTTGATCGCGGGCGCCATTGCGGTCACGTTTATTGGATTACAGGCTGTTGGTGGCTGGCAGGCGCTACAAACTGCAGCCGGCGCCGAGCGCTTTGACCTATGGCAACCCATGGATCATCCCGACTATCCCTGGACCGGCATTTTATTGGGGGCTCCTATTTTAGGAATTTGGTACTGGTGCACCGATCAGGTCATCGTCCAGCGCGTGCTCGCCGCACGCGGGATTACTGAAGCAAGACGCGGCACGATCTTTGCGGGTTTTCTTAAACAGTTACCCTTACTGATTTTTGTGGTACCGGGCGTCATTGCCTATGTATTAGTACAACGAGGCGATCTGGTATTGAATCGCCCGGATGAGGCCCTGCCGGCGCTGATTGACTCGTTACTCCCGGCCGGATTACGAGGTCTCGTCGCTGCAGGAATGCTTGCCGCGCTGATGAGCTCCCTGTCATCCGTCTTTAATGCCTGCTCCACGCTGATTACTGTCGATATCTTTGGCCGAATTCGCAAGGAAGCGACTGAAAAGACCAAAGTATTAGTGGGACGTTTGTCGATTGTGGCGCTGACCGGACTCGGCGTCCTATGGATTCCGTTCATGGATCTGATCTCAGGCAAGCTCTTTGTCTATATTCAGAGCGTACAGGCCTATATTGCCCCGCCAGTGGCTGCCATATTCGTGTTGGGCATTTTGTGGCAGCGCATGAATACGCAAGGAGCGATCGCTGCGCTCTGGGTCGGGGGCACGCTCGGCTTACTACGCCTCACCCTTGAAATTTCAAATATTGGATCGGCAGAGCTCTTCGGTCTGTTCATCGAGATGAATTTCTTGCACTTTGCAGCCGTCTTATTCGCCGTGTCGTGTACGGCGATGGTGGTGGTGAGTCTTTTGACTCAAGCGCCGGACACGGCACACACTCAGGCGCTGACCCTTCAAACTAAGGACGCCGCCCCTGCCGATGCTGCCTCTCGTCGCTTGCGACAACAGGATTTGTGGTTATCGATCGGGCTACTTGTCCTGATCGCCTGGATTTGGTGGACGTTTAAAGGCTGAGACGAAGTATTGGGTCGCGCTTGTCGATGTAGTTCGCTAGCCGATCACTGCCTCGCACAGCGAGAGCAAGGTATTGGGGAAGAGACCCAGCGCGACGACGATAGCGGCGTTCACCAGCAAAACCCCCCGTTCTGCGGTACCACAGGTTGATCGCGGAAAATCGCCTGGCGCATCGAAATACATCAGCTTGATGACGCGCAGGCAGTAATACAAACCGACGACGGAAATCAGGGCGGCAATCACCACGAGCTCAGTCGCATTCACCGCCCACAAGGCTTGAAAAATCTGCAGCTTCGCCCAAAAGCCTACGAATAGTGGCATTCCGCCTACCGAGAACATCATGACCATCATCGCAAGCGCGAGCATTGGATCGCGCGCATGTAAGCCTTTGTAGTGATCAAAATGATCCGCTTCAAATCCCGCGGGACTCGCTAGCAACACCACTCCCAACGCACCGAGCGTCGTGATGATGTAGGCCAAGGTGTAAAACAGCGCCGCTTCTACGCCCTGCTCTGACCCCGCCACAAATCCCAGCAAAATAAAGCCCACATTACCGATCGCTGAATAGGCGAGTAGCCGCTTCATGTTGGTCTGGGCGACCGCAACCACATTGCCTAAGAAAAGCGACAGGACGGCAATGATAGCCAGCATCTGTATCCAACTGGTCGCAACACCCCCCAGCGCCTCGACCAGTAATCGGTAAGCTAAGGCAAATGAGCCGATCTTGGGTGCCGAGGCAATCAGCAAGGTCACCGAGCTCGGAGCGCCGTGATACACATCCGGCACCCACATGTGAAACGGCACCGCGCCAAATTTGAACGCGACTCCCACCACGAGAAAAACGAGACCCATGATCAAGCCGAGACTCGGAACACCCCGTAGCGATTCGGCGATATCAGAAAATAGCAAACTGCCGCTCATGCCGTAGACGAGTGACATTCCGTACAACAAGCAGCCCGAAGCAATCGCACCCAGCACGAAATATTTGATGGCTGACTCAGCAGCGATACCCGAGTCGCGATTAAAAGCGACTAGCGCGTACAAGGACAGTGATAACAGTTCGATCCCCATGTACATGGAGAGCAAACTCCCTGCCGAGATCATCACGCAAATACCGAGTAAGGCGCTTAGGGTCAGGACGTAGTACTCACCTTTGAGTAATCCACGCGCATCCAGATACTGCCGTGAATAGAGCAACCCGACTGCGATAAACAAAAACGCGAACAACTTGAGCAAATTGCCAAGCGGGTCGGCGACATACATCCCAGAGAATAAGGTGACTGAACTGGACACGTCGGCATAACGTGCCGTCAATGCCGCCCCAATCACCAAGGCGGCCAGCGTCAGTGTGGGCGTCAATCGCCGACTTGCCTGACCGGCAAAGGCATCGACCAACAAAATGACGCACAGGGCAACCGTGAGATAGATCTCCGGTATCGCAGGTGCCAGTGAGGCGAGTGTCAGTGTGCTTGTCATGCCTAGTCCGTCGTCATAGTCCCATCAAGGAATTATTTTGCTCGTCATCAGCTGCTCGACCAGATGCTGTACGGAGACCTGCATCACTTCCAGCAAGGGCGCAGGCCAGATACCGAGCAACAACACGCCGATCGCCAGCAGTGTCAGTACGAAAAACTCACGTCCGTTGAGATCTTCAAGGGCGGCGACCTGCTCATTGGCAACAGGTCCGAACATCACGCGCTTTACCAACCATAGGGTGTACGCCGCGCCGAGGATGAGCGTCGTCGCTGCAATAAAGGCGTACCAGAAATTCGCCTTGAACGCCGCGAGGATGACCAGAAACTCACCCACGAAACCCGAAGTGCCTGGTAAACCTGCGTTAGCCATGGCGAACAGCACCATGAACGCACCAAAGACTGGCATACGGTTGATCACGCCACCGTAGGCGCTGATCTCTCGGCTGTGCACGCGGTCATACATCACGCCGACGCAGAGGAACATCGCGCCTGAGATCAAACCGTGGGACACCATCTGCACCATCGCCCCATCGATCCCCATACCGGCGCCTTGTAGTTCGCCCGTCGTCGACAGAATGCCGAACGCGAGGAAACACCCGAGCGTCACAAAGCCCATGTGCGCAATCGATGAATAGGCGATGAGCTTTTTCATATCGGTCTGCACCAGAGCGACAAAACCGATATACGCCACGGCGACTAACGACAGGACAATCATGAAGAGATCCAATTCACGCGCCGCATCGGGCGTAATCGGCAGGGAAAACCGTAGAAACCCGTAACCGCCGAGTTTGAGCATGATGGCGGCGAGCACCACGGATCCCCCGGTGGGTGCTTCCACGTGGGCATCGGGTAACCACGTGTGCACGGGCACCATCGGCACCTTGACTGCAAACGCTGCGAAAAACGCGAGAAAAATCCACCACTGCTCCACGCGACCTAACGGCAAGCCATGTAAGGCCGCAATGTCGTAGCTGCCGGCTTGCAGGTACATGTAGATGAGCGCCACCAGCATGAAGACCGAGCCCAAGAACGTGTAGAGAAAGAACTTAATTGTGGCGTACACCCGCCGCGGACCGCCCCAAATACCGATGATCAAAAACATCGGGATCAACAAGGCTTCCCACAAAAAGTAGAACAGCAAAGCGTCAAGCGCAGCAAACACCCCGATCATCAGCCCTTCTAGAATGAGAAAGGCGGCAAAGTATTGTGATGGGCGCTTCTCTATCACCGTCCATCCCGCGATGATCACGGGAATCGTCACGAAGGTCGTCAACAAAATTAGCGGCAAAGAAATGCCGTCAATACCGAGATGGTACGTCGCATTAAAGAACGGAATCCACGGCTGTTGCTCTACAAACTGAAATTCAGCAGTAGAGACATCAAAGCCCGTGTAGAGCGGTATCGACAGCGCAAAGGTCAGCACCGCAATCGCTAACGCCAACCAGCGACCCAGTTCGATTCGACGATCGCCCAGCGCAAGTACCGCGATGCCACCGAGAATCGGTAGCCACATCACACTAGAGAGAACGGGGAATTGCATCTGAAGTCTCGCCTTCGCTTAGCCTACGAACAAGAACCAGCCGAGTAAGGCGGCAAGCCCGATCATCATCCAAAAAGCGTATGAGTAGAGATACCCCGTCTGTACGCGACGCACGACACCCCCCAACGCCGCTACGACCGAGGCTGAGCCGTTGACCGCCAGACCGTCAATGAGGGTCTGATCCCCTACCCGCCAGAACCACCGCCCCAAACCACGGCTACCCGCAGCGAGTACGTTTTCATTGAACCAATCAAAATAATATTTCTGCTCAAGTAGCGGCCGGATCGGAGCGAAAAAGCTCGCCAAATGTGCCAGCGTCTGAGGTGAGCGTAAGTACAGGTACCACGCGAGTAGCACACCCGCCAAAGCTAACCAGAACGGCGGATGTAAAGGCGCCTGTAAGGCAAAAGAGAGCGGATCATGGAAATGCGAGGCGAGCTCCTTGAGCACGTCATTCTCGGGCGCGACCTGAATCGCATCGGCTAGGGCGCCACCGAAGAGCACCGGTTGGACCGTCAAATAGCCAATCGCGATCGACGGGATGGCCAATAAAATGAGCGGCAAGGTCACGACCCACGGGCTCTCATGTGGCGTGCCATGACCATGATGCCCATGGTCATCGTGCCCGTGCTCATCGTGATGAGCCTGATCGTGATGGGCGTGATCATGCGTGGCTTGGGCTTGCGCGGATCCCGCCCAGCGAGCTTGCCCATGGAAGGTCATGAACAACATGCGGAAGGTATAGAACGCCGTGATAAACACGCCAATCAATACACACCAGTACGCGTAGGTCGCGCCCCAACGGGCGGACTCATGTACGGACTCAATAATAAAATCTTTGGAGTAAAACCCCGAGAGTAAGGGCGTGCCAATCAGCGCCAACGCGCCGATCCAGCAAGTGATCGCAGTAATCGGCATCACCTTGGCCAGCCCACCCATCTTGCGCATGTCTTGCTCGTGGTGCATGCCGATGATGACCGAGCCGGCCGCCAAGAACAGCAAAGCCTTAAAGAACGCGTGCGTCATCAAATGAAAAATAGCCGCTGAATACGCTGACGCACCGAGCGCTACAGTCATGTAACCCAATTGCGACAGCGTGGAATACGCGACCACTCGTTTGATGTCGTTATTGATGATGCCAAGAAAGCCCATAAAGAGTGCTGTGGTCGCGCCAACCACCAACACAAAAGACAGCGCCACCGCCGACTGCTCAAAGAGCGGTGACAGACGTGCCACCATATAGATACCCGCGGTCACCATGGTGGCCGCGTGAATCAAGGCTGAGATCGGCGTAGGGCCTTCCATTGAATCGGGAAGCCAAACATGCAGCGGCACTTGCGCCGACTTACCCATGGCACCAATGAATAACAGAATACAGATCAAGGTGATGGCCGACACCGCGACATCGCCACCGAGGGATAGCTGCGACGTCGCAATGCGTGGTGCCGCCGCAAACGCGTCTTGGTAATCCAAGGAACCCGTGAAATAGACGACACCGGCAATACCCAGCACAAACCCAAAGTCACCTACGCGATTGACGAGAAACGCTTTCATGTTGGCGAACACCGCGCTCGGTCGGGTGTACCAGAAGCCGATCAAGAGATATGACACCACCCCTACCGCTTCCCAGCCGAAGAACAGCTGCATGAAGTTGTTGGACATCACCAACATCAACATGGCGAAGGTGAAAAGTGAGATGTAGGCAAAAAATCGTTGGTAACCCTCGTCCTCATGCATATAGCCGATGGTGTAAACGTGTACACAAAAGGACACAAACGTGACGACGCACATCATGAGCGCGGAGAGCGAGTCCACTAAGAAACCCACTTCCATGCGGATACCATCGGATATCAGCCAGGTATAGACCGTTTCGTTATACACCGGGACCGCGCCGGTGAAGACCTGCCAAGCCACTTGCGCCGACAACACAAACGACGCACCGACCGCTGCGATCGTTACCACATGCGCGGCACGACGTCCGATCCAGCGTCCGAATAGACCGGCAGCCATCGCTGCCGCCAGTGGCATCAAGACGATCGCGAGTAAGATTTGTGGGCTCAACATC
>CAZSRB010000002.1:0-106837 GCA_964609065.1 uncultured Acidibacter sp.
CCACTCGGGGCATGTCATTAGCATTCAGTGCAGCCAGAGCTGAATAGGCAGCCACCTTGGCTTGTAAGAAAACTTGCCCTGACTTGTCGGCACTCTCGGCGGCTTCAACTAATACGCGCTCTGCCTCAGCGAATCGCCGCTGATTCGCCAAATTTATCGCCCGCTCTGACTGTAAGTCTGCACGACCAGCAAAATCGTCGGGCCAAAGTTGCGTGTGTAAGCGCAGCGCATCCGCGAATTGCAACTCTGCAGAGCCAAAAAGCCACATGGCGTTATTTTCAAACGCGGCAGCGCGCAGACTTGAGAAATCCCCGAAGCCACCGCCCGCCAGATCCTCACCGAGCACGGATTCAAGATTGGTTAACAACGCGCTTCGAGGCCCTCTCGCTCGCGCATCTTCGGGTGGCGATTCCAGTCCCCCGAGAATACGCATCGCCCGCTCAACGACTGGCGCTGAAGCGGGTGGCGAGTCACCCGCAAATAAACCGAGATCGCTGCTCGCTGCCAATAAAACGGTGGCAGGTTGGCTACCTACTGCCGTGCCGCCCGAACAAAATAAACCGACTTCAGGCCGTAACCCCTCTGGCGACCATTCCTGCGGCTGGGGCCCCACACATCGAGGCGCAATGGCATCTCGCCATTCCTGCAAAGCGACATTTGCCTCGCGACTGCCGAGCAGATACACCCGCCCCACACTCCCCGCACGCTTGCAGTTGATGTCATAGGCGAGATCCAGGCGCGCGTCTTTGAGTAAGGGGTCGCCATACAGACGCCGAGCGCTACACGCTTTGCCCGTCGGATCTTGTCCAATGTTGAATACCGGCCCAGTGATCGGCAACGAGCGAGCCTCGGCTGACGATCCCAAAAAAGAGAGCCAGGCTATGCTAGCCAAAGATAGAACCAAAGAATATCGCTTCACTTGCGTATAAAAAATCATGGCGAGACTCCCGGTTGCGGCGGCACACCTTGTGGCCACAAGTCCTCATTGGCGGTACCCACGCCGGGGTCACGCACCTCACCACCACCTTGGCTCTTCAATAAATCTCGCGAACCTGGATCAATCTCAAGCGGACGAAGATCTTCCTCTGCCTCCTCGGTCTCAGCTGCGGCCACCTCGGCCACCGCCTCCTCCGCGGCTTCCTCTTCTTCGTCGTTAGCAGCTTCCTCTTCTGCAGCCACTTCGTCCTCAGCGGCCGCTTCCTCTTCGGACTGCTCTTCCTCAGACTCTTCCTCTTCTGCAGCCTCTTCCTCGTTGGCCTCTTCGTCGGCAGCTTCCTCTTCGCCAGCCGCTTCCTCGTCGGCAGCCGACTCTTCGGTTGACTCATCGTCACTCGCCGTCTCTTCGGCGCCTGCGGCGTCATCGCCAGACTCTTCCGGTGAAGACTCTTCCGCGGGAGGCTGATCGGCTTCCTCACCGGCCGCTCCGTCGTCTGCAACGGGCTCGTCTGAGCTTGGCTCAGATGCTGGCTCAGACGCCGGCTCAGACTCTGGCGCTGGCTCAGATGCTGGCTCCGGGGTTGGCTCAGATGCAGGTTCCGATGCAGGCGCCGGTTCAGAGCTCGGCGCAGGATCACTCGCAACCGGCGGTGCTTCAGTAGATGTCGGCGTCGATGAGGTCACCGTCTGCACCACATCCGTGCCACCTCGAGAGCAAGCCCCACCCCCAATGACGCAGGAGTTAAATTCCCGTCGCTCACTGGTCTCGGTACCCGCTGGGAGTAAGTTTACGAGGTCCACGACCTCCACGCCTTCTTTGACGACTCCGTCAGTACCGACGATCACGCCAAACACCGCTATCCGCTCGGGCGCTACGTCGTCACCAAATGTGCTAGCAATATCACCCGTGGCTTCGCCAATGCGGATTCCAGCACCATCAAACCCCCCTGTATTCTGTTGCAACACAGCACGAGCAGCGACGAATTGCGCAGGGCCACTGACCACAAATAATTGATTTGGTGCGACTCCACCAAAACCCGTAGATAGCATCTCGGGATCTACAAGGGTGGGGTCGGGTGACTCATTAGCCAGATCAATAAATTCTTGACTGCCAATTAAAATATCGTTGACAGCGCGAAGTCTTACTTGACCCATTGGTGACTCAAGCGTTCCCAATGCACCCGAAATTTCAATGGACTCCGGAATCAAATCCTGAAAACCCACTTCAAAATCGGGATTATTCGTACCCTGTACGCGACCGTCTATCCGCACGCTGCCATCAGCTTCTGTGGCCAATATCGTTCGGTTTATGCGCTCACCATCAAGCGCGAGATCACCAACTCTAATGCCTGCGTCCTTCGCCTCACCGGCGCCCGCGTGCAAACCGAGCGCAGCGCCCTCAATCTGATCAATCTCCTCTTGAGCGAGCGCCAAAGTTGATTCCGAAGCGTCCAAACCATCGCCTACATGGATTCCGCCAGAGCCGGTCGCATGGAATATCACGCTACCCTCAGATACGACGATCGGGGCTGTAATACTCACGTCCTCAGCAAAGATTTCGATATCACCAATATCTGTAGTTGAGTCGGTTTCAATGCGCCCACTATTGGAGAAATTCCGGCCGGCAATGAACTGTATCTCGCGATCCGAGCTAATACTGGCGTTGACCTCGATATCACGATCAGCCTCAATCTCCAAAGATATCGGCTCATCCGTCGATATCGCGCTAGCATTAGCCCGACGTAATTGAATCGGGCCATCCAGTCGAACATCCCCCTCGCCAGCTGTACCGGCTTGCGCTCGGACAACAAGGCTCACTGCATCGACCGCACTTAATGTGACGTTGCCACCTGTGCTTTTGATGGCCGCATCCTCTGCAGTGATATCACCGACTTCAACGTTACCACCCGTCGAGCTGACATCTATGCTAGTACCCTGGATGGCCGCCAACGTCGCATTCGTCGCCGCGCGCACCTGCGCGATACCGGCTGCCGTGATCGCACCGCTCGTCACCGATGCATTCTTTGACTCGAGCAGCGCATCCGTCGCCGCATTCACCGCACCGACCGTCACCGCCTGTGCACCGATCGCGCGAACACCCGCACCGCTTGAACTCAGCGCGGAACTGTCAATCGTCCCCGTCTCCGCGAGAAGATCTACCGCCTGCGTCCCCTTCACCTCGCCCGCCATCACCGAATCACCACTCAGCAACACGGTGCCAGATTTGGCTTCCACTGCGCCTGCCTTCACAGTGCCGGTATTGGTTTGAACATCCACCGACGTCGCCGACTCGATCGAGCCCGTGCTCACACCACTCTCAGCCGCAAGACGCACTAACTCTTCCGTCGACACCGATGCGCCTTCAATCGCGATCGCGCCACCGCTAGAACTTATATCGACACGCGTACCTTGCGCTGCACCCAAAGAAATATTACCCGTGGTGTTGACCTCAACTTGAAGTCCAGCTGTTACAGCGCCAGCGCTAATATCGCCTAGCGCATCAATATCAATTTTTTCTTCGGTGGCCGTTAATGCACCCGTATCCACGCCGCCCTCGAGCGCTTGCACACGAATGAATTTCTGCGCGGCGACCACCCCTGCTGCAACGCCGGTCTGGCCCAATAATTCCACGCTTAAATCGGCGGTCACATCTCCAACCGATACCGCCGACTCACTGGAGACAGCACGCACCAACGCCGCACTGTCGACATCACCGGTACGGATCGCCTGACGGGCTTCAATATTAACATTGCCCGTACGCGACAACACCGAACCGCCTGTCAATCCACCGCCGCTTTCGAGCAAACCTACATCCACGCCACCACTGAACGAGCTAAGTGAAACGCTGGCGGCAGTTGCCGACCGTAGCCTCACACCCGCATCCGCTGAGACAAGCAAATCCGCAGCCGCCGTTACATCACCTAGGTTCGCGCTACCGCGTGACTCGACTCGGATCTCAGCACCATCTAAATTACCCGAAAGAATATTAACGGGTGATGGAGTCTGACCCCCAGCGGTGTTGACTTCTTTGATCGTAATATTTGAACTTGCCGTCACGCTACCGAGAGTGATGTCGCCCGACCCTTTGACGTTCACCACATCCGATCGGGATGCGACATCACCGGCCTCGATGGTGCCATCCGTGGACGTCAAATCGGCATCCAATTGCGCAGTAACGTTACCAATGCTTAGGGATTGCGCCTGCAAGACGGCACGCCCTGCCGCTGACACAACATTGCCGGTAGTGAGCACGCCCCCTGCCGTCAACAGGACCGCATCTTGGGCACTGACGTCTCCCGTTGTAACCGCCTGGCTACCCTCTAAGCTCACGCCGAGGTCTGATTGCACACCCCCAACCGTCAAATTTTGCTCGGATGAGCGGATATCCACCCGCCCTCCCGCATCGACATTACCAGCCTGAATATCGCCACGAGCGACAATTGCTACGTCACCCACGGTGGTGATATTTCCCAAAGTTAGATCGAAATCATTGGGATTTGCGCTGTCATCCGGCGGTAGCTCAATGAAATCAAAGCGACCGCCGGCATTAATGTCACCCGCCAATGGATCAATCAGTGAATAGTTCAGATTGATATTTCCGTCCGCGATGAGATTCGCTCCATTCAAAAGAACTTCTTGCAGCGTAAGATCGCGTGAAGCTTTAAGAGTAGCGCCCGTCGTACCCTGTAGCTCCACCGTGACATGATCGGGGATATCGGTAGCCGAGCCGGGTGACGAAATGACGTTGGACGTGGCGACACTTTCAATTTTCAACACCTCGATATCACGCCCTTTAATATCGATCGAACCTCCAGAACTCAAAGTTACGATGGGCAACAAAAGATCGGCCGTCGGTAATGAAATTGAGTTCGAGGAAAAATCGATACCGCGACTGATGCTGACATCGGTATCTCCCGCGCCTTCGATGGTCAAAGCGGATGCGAAAGGACCATCGCGATCCTCACCGTAGGCATTGATGGGCGCCTCAATATAAATGCCTTGCGCTGTCGTAGAGGAAGACGAACTACCGGACGAAATAATACCGGCCGATGACCCCGGATTATTAGGATCCGGCTCGCCACGCTGTGCTTTAATGATGACCTGCTCGGCACGGGTCTCACTGCCACCCGCCACCACAATGGCAGCCAGCGGATCGCCAAAAGAATCGACTCGGTAACCTTCATCAATAATGAAGTCAAAGAGTTCGAGGTCTCCACTGCTCAAAGAATCAGGCGCGCGCTCTTTCATGACCAGACGGAACTTGCCTGCTGCGCCGTAGAGCACCTGGCCTCCAGGGGCGTCCTCGTCTAGGCCAGTACTCGTGACTGAGGTGGGTGCACCAACCCGCCCCCGCACCTCCAAGCGCCCCCCCACAGAGCCGCCATCACTTCCCCCGACAAGCATCGTCGCACCGCCTCGACCCACAATGACCGCACCCGGATCGACGATGACGGCACCGGGAAAGCTCGGCATAGTGAAACCGACCGGTGCGTCCACAGCGCCATTTACAAAATCGTTGATATTGTCGAGATCAGCGGGGGTCGCCAATAAACCCGCGACATCGACTCGCGCGGTTGAGCTGAAATACACGCCTCCCGACGCCAAAATCCAAACGTTACCATTTGAACGTAGCGTGCCATTGATGTAGGCGGCGACACCGCCAGAGCAGCTACCCCCCGAAGGACAGGGAGCAACTCGATTCACAGCAATCGCTCGACCTGCGTCGGTAAAAGTAAACTCTACGGTGTTGGTTGCAGCGATATCAAAGTAGTCCCAATCAATCACTACCCGCCGAGCCGAAGAATTGACTGTCAAAGTTTGTCCTTGACTGTCGGTGACGGTATTGAAGGTCGTGCTGGCGCCGCTGCTTTGTAGTACCACCTGTGGGTTACTCGGCAAACCCACCACTTGAGCGCGGCCCGACGTGATGGAAGCCACAGCGGCCAGTAAACACCACATCGCTTGCTGTCGCGTTAAAGGACTGCGGATATTCAGCTTGTTCATCGTCCGCCCTCCGTCTGCGTGAGGATGTCACGTCGCTCGCCTTGGAAACTCGCCGAGAGTTTCACAAGTACCCGTGACTCGTACGCATCGGGTCCCGTACCGCGGATACCGCCAAAAGGCTCAGCCCAAAGCGCTTCGAGCTGCCACCGTCCCGCAAAATTCAATTGGAGCCCGGCAGCCATGGAGTAACCCTCTGCATCAAAAAAACCATCTGAATCATCGACGGTACGAAGTCGTGCCGCAGCCACTTGGAGGTAAGGTCGCCAGGTGGTCTGTTCGCCCCAAGTGACTTGTGGCGCGAAAACCTGCACCGCTAGCGCGGCGCCACGGTCACCAGAAAGCGCGCCGGGATCGAAGCCCAACCCTCCCGTGAGACCGCCAAATGCCAACTGCTCAAAGGACGGGAGTGCGTTGTCGGTCCACTGAGCATTGAGCGCAGCGCGGGCACTAAAAGACTTGGGTAATTGCCAAGCCATCTCTCCGGCGAGACGCAAGACCGAGGCCTGCGGATCCGCATTGAAGCGCGAGAGCGCAAAATCACCGGGCTGACTCGCGCCCATGACAGACAGCCCGCGGCGCCACTGCATATCCAGATTCCACACACTGCGCTCTGCCAGCCCGTCTACTCGAACACCCACATAGGCGATCCGAAGCTTGTCCTCCGATAAGGGCAGATTACCAAAGAAATCGGTGTTTTGATCGAGATACTCGAGGCCCACTCGACCGTACGCGACCTGTCCTCGGCGAACCGATACGGGCACCGATGCCTCGGCGACCCCAAAGAAAGTGCGGCTTTCAATCTCGAGTGGCGCCAAAATCGCCCCAGGCCGCGCACGCGCAAACGCTCCCCCGAGGCGCGCCACCCAGCCCCGCTCCGAGATAAGCGCTTGGGTATCAAATTGCAAAGATACCTGTTCACGGAAATCACCGCTCGCGTAGGCACCTAAGGTGGTCACTTCCTCCAGCGAGGTCAGACCCGACCAACGTCCTCCACCCAATAAGCCCCAACGTCCGAGCGATTCGGCATTGGCATTAGTCGCTTGGGTAAAATATTGTGTTGGAGCGGCGGTGACGATCAACACGAGATCGAGCTGACTCGGATCTAACCGCGAGCGACGAATCGTGGGGCGAATATCGGTGAGGCCCACAGCCGCTGCTTGCGCGAGGCCGCGACGAACGTCTGCCGCCTGTAATGGGAGTCCCTCACGCACCGGACCAAACGCTCGTAGCGCCAACCGAGCGAGTGCTTCGTCCTCGGCCATCGCCTCGACTCGACTCACCACGCCTTCGCGGACACTCAAGCGGAACACGCCCGAATCAGCCGCTGAGGCATCCAGTGTGGCGCGAGCAAAGACGTAACCTTGTGAGCGATAACGACACTCAATCGCCGCGATTAAACGCGCGAGACCAGCACGACTAACCGGTGCGTTCAACAATGAGGCGGTTAAATCCTCAATCTCTGAGTCAGATAGGACGGTCACGCCGTCGGACTGCAACACCGCGAAGTTACCAAGCGCCACCTCATCAGGGAGTAAGCCGACTACGGCCTCGGTCGCGCAGTCGGTCGCACCAAAATCGGACGCCGACGCTCTGAGGGGCGCAGGCAGACGCAGTACCTCGTCACGCGAGGCACCCACTTGGGCAACCCCGATCGAAGCAAAACCCAAGGCACAGGCACAGGCACACGCCAATCCAATGACAATCCGCATCCTCATGCGGCCCCTCCCTAGCGGACGCGGCAGTCCGCGAGCTTATTAAACGTCTATTTGAAGTGTATGCCGTTATAGTGTCGCGAGAAGTATTGCCGCCACCGGCCGATGCCGCGGATATATATTGACGCCGACTGACGGACAACACAAATACTTGGAACCAGTCATGAATTCGACACAAAGTCAGGCCAATACGCCGAGCAATTCTCTGAGTAAAAACACCCTCTTAGGGCTGATCGTGATCGGCGTCACGCTGTTGGCGTTGGGATTTGAGCGAACTACGCCCGCACGCTTCATTGATAGCCTGACCTATGACCTGCGGATGGCCATCGCCGCGCCCCCACCCCGCGATGACGTCGTCATTGTCAAAATTGATGATCGCGCGATCGAGGAAATGCGCTCTCAATCAGCCTGCGGGTGTATCTCGCCCATCGACAAGCTATGGCTGGCTAACATCATGTCGACCTTATCCGCGTACGGCGCGAAAGCCGTAGGGGTCGACTATTTATTTGATACTTGGCGCTCTGATGACGAATTCGCGCAAGCGACCGCCTTACTCTCGAATTTAGAGAGCCCGATCATCGTGGTCGCGGATCCCGCGCTCGAGCCGGGTGTCGACTATCCCTTGGTGGATGCCCTCGCCTACGCCGACGCGCGCGCACTCGTCAAAGATGACTACGACGATATCGTCCGGCGCTACGATGCCCACCCCGGTCGGGTCCCGAGCTTTGCTCAGGCGCTTTTGGATGCTGCCCCAAGCACGTCCGAACGTGCCTCGACCCCAGGTGCCTCGATCCCGCGTGCCTTGACGCCAAGCGAAAAAATGTTTCGGCTTCGCTTTCGGGCACCGCATGACGGTGCACAAGGTGAGAACACGGGCGCTCTCGCCCCGGCTTTCTCGGCAGCAGATGTGGCTTTTTTACCGGCTGCATTTTTTAAAGATAAGTGGGTATTAATTGGTCGCGTGTCACGCTCGGTGGGTGCCGATGCCGAAACCTTGGGCGAAGACTTACATATGACGCCCCTGCATTATTTGGCAGGCCACTATGACGGGACCCCTGGCGTCGAAGTCCACGCCCACGCCCTGATGCAGCTCGCGGATGGCGATCGAGTCGTGGTACCGGGCACGTTAATCGCAGCGCTGATCACGCTGCTCGCCGCACTGGGTGGCGCTGCATTCGGGCGGTCCTCGTTCAACTGGGCGCGCGCACTACGCTGGTTAACGGGTAGCCTCGTCGTGTTTTCTTTGGTCAGCTGGGGCCTCTTTGCCGGTCAAGGGATCATGATTGGCATGATGGGCCCGTTCACAGCGTTCGGGCTCGGTTTTTTCGTCGTCAGTCGTGTGACGACGACGCAGCTCATTGATGAACGTAAGCTCTATGCCACAGCCCTAGAGCGTTATCTCGCGCCGCAAGTCATCCGCCGTATTGAAGATGGCTCAGAGCCCGTACAAATTGGCGCGAGCTCACGCGAGATCACGGCCATGGTCAGTGATATTGAAAACTTCTCTACCCTCGTCGCGCAAACGCCCGTAGATCAATTTGCGGCGGTTATTAACGGCTATTTTGATGGCCTCTATGACGTCTTATGGAAACATGAAGCCATGCTCGACAAACTGACCGGGGATGGTGTCATCGTATTATTTGGTGCACCCATCGAATCTGCCGATCATGCTGATCGCGCCATCGCCTGCGCGCGCGACATGCGTGATTATACGGAGCAGTATCGACAGCAGGTCCTCGAGAAATTTGGCATCCGTATGGGCCGGACCCGAGTGGGGATTCACACGGGTGATGCACTCGTCGGTAATTTCGGGGGTGAGAAGCGTTTTAACTACACGGCGTATGGGCAAACAGTGGTCATTGCCGCCCGTCTTGAAGCGGCTAACAAAGAATTCGATACCAGTATTTTGATGAGCGATGCAACGCGACAACGCGCAAGCACCATGACAGGCTTACGCGAAGTGGGACGCCTGAGCTTAAAAGGTGTACCCGAGCCGGTACCCGCCTACACGGTCGACTAACGCGCGACAGCGGCGCCCACAGCCAAACGACCCTCGCGATAATCGCGTATAGCTTGTCGTATTTCGGCTTCAGTGTTCATGACAAAGGGCCCATGTTGCACCACCGGCTCATGGATTGGCTTTGCCGCTAACAACAAAAATTTCGCATCTTGCTCCTCTGCCTGACATTCAACGATATCGCCCATCTCAAGCACGGCACCCTGACGAGCGACAACTTTGCGATCCGCGTCACTGCGCGCGGTCGGGAAACGCAAGGCACCCTCATACACGTACACGAAGACCGCATGGCCAGCGGGTAAAGGCTCGCGAAAAATGCTGCCTTTCGTTAAGGCGACATCACAAAAAGTAGGCTCTGTGCTGACCCCTTCAATCGGACCGCGGAGCCCCGCAGCGCACGAAAGAGTACCGGCAATCAGCTTCACATGTAGGCGAGACTCGTCGCGATACTCAGGCACTGCAGCCGCTTCGAGATCTTGATAAAACGGCTCACTCATCTTTTCTTTGGAAGGTAAATTCAGCCACAACTGAAAGCCGCGCATCCGTCCGGCTTCCTGCTGCGGCATCTCCGAGTGGATGATGCCGCGCCCGGCATTCATCCACTGCACGCCGCCGCTACGCAAATGACCACGGTGCCCTAGATGGTCTTCGTGCAACATATGACCCTCCAGCATGTAGGTCACCGTTTGAAAGCCCCGATGCGGATGGGGCGGAAATCCGGCAATGTACTCATCGGGACGTTCGCTCCCAAACTCATCGAGCATCAGAAACGGATCCAAGCGCGCCTCGGGCGACTGGCCCAAACAGCGATAAAGCACGACTCCCGCGCCATCCCGTGTTTGCAGGCCTTGGATTACCTGAGAGACGGTCCGGATCTTCTCTTGCGTCATCCTGATTACTCCTCTTCACAGCCGCGACGCCGAGTGCCAGCTGTGCGATAACTTACTCGGCGCGGCGGTGACTAAGCGCGTAAACTATGGGGGTTGTTAGGCCATGAAGGCCGATCGTTACCTGAGGTCAGGATGACCGACATCCCTTCCATCCCACGTATTGTAGTCGTTGGTGGCGGCGCCGGCGGCCTAGAGCTTGTGACCCGCCTCGGCGATCGACTCGGCCGTAAGGGTCGCGCCGACATCACGCTGATCGAGCGTGGGCGTACTCATTTCTGGAAACCACACCTCCACGAATTGGCGGCGGGTACCGTTGATCTGGACATCCATGAGCTCGACTATCTTGCTCAGTCGCATTGGCATGGGTTCCGTTATCGCTATGGTGAGATGGTAGGCCTAGATCGTGAGGCTCGGCAGGTATTGGTCGGGCCGGTCTTTGATGAGCATGGCGAAGAAATCGTCCATGCCCGACGCATTGACTATGACATTCTTGTCCTTGCGGTGGGTAGCCGGATCAATGATTTCGGTACACCCGGTGTCTTGCAACACGCGATCGCGCTCGATAGCACGCAAGAAGCCGACCGCTTCCATCGTCGACTGGTCAATGCGTTCTTACGCGCCCACGCTCAGGCGACTCCGCTCCGGCCCGACCAATTAAATGTGGCGATCGTCGGCGCCGGCGCCACCGGCGTAGAACTCGCTGCCGAGCTGCACAACGCCACACGGGAGCTCGTCTCCTTCAGTCTCGATAACATCGACCCAGACAAACATATCCGATTGCATCTGATCGAAGCCTCACCACGCATTCTGCCGGCTCTGCCAGAGCGTATTTCCAAGGCCGCCCATCGCATGTTGGAAAAGCTCGAGGTGGAGGTCCATTGCAACGCTCGGGTGGCCGAGGTGCTCCCGAAGGCGGTTCGACTCGCCGATGGCACCGTGATCGCCTCCGAAATGGTGGTCTGGGCAGCGGGCATTAAAGCCCCGCCCTTTCTCGGCGAGCTCGGTCTTAGCGTCAATGCCTTAAACCAAATCAAGGTCAACGACTCACTCCAATCGCTCGATGATCCGCGGATCTTCGCCTTGGGTGACTGTGCGGCCGCCGCATGGCATGGACATGAGGGTAGAAACGTACCGCCGCGCGCGCAGGCAGCGCACCAACAGGCCTCTTATCTAGTCAAAGCGATCCCGCGTACCCTCGCCGGGAAATCCTTGAAGCCTTGGAAGTACCGAGATTTCGGCTCCTTAGTCTCGCTCGGCGAGTACACAACCGTCGGTAATCTGATGGGTAATTTTGTGGGCGGCAATATTTGGCTGGAGGGGCTCTTTGCGCGTTGGATGTATAAGTCCCTCTACAAAATGCACGAAATCGCACTACACGGTTATTGGAAAACCTCGCTCGCCACGCTCGGACGCCTCATCGCCGCGCAAACGGTACCGCGAGTCAAACTACATTGATCCGGCCTAGGGATGATCAGGCCGCATAGCGGCGATCAGCTCTGCCAAATCATAGTAATGAAAGGTACGGTCAGTTGACATGGCCACTAACAAACCAGATGGGAACCCAGGTAGGGATTCCGTGGTCAGATCGATACCGTCGGTCTCTTTGGCCGCATACGCGATCCTGCCGATAAAACTCGGCTTATCAACCGAGTCCGCCGAGCCATTCAAGTCAAACACTCGAAGCTCGCCAGCCTGTTGATCCGACACGAATAACCATCGACGACCGTCGGGATGGTTCATCACCGCAAGGCCCTCATGATCCCTAGCAAAACCCTCCGTCCCGAATAACGCTACTTCATCATCAGCATCTTCGACAGCAGGATCTGCGAGATATTTTCGAACCCCAAAGGTTTCATCACTGGCAAAAAGATGGCCGCGCGCTGGATCTACCGCTAGCGCTTCAATTTCCTTACGGCCACTCCATCGACCGAACGCGCGCGTCTTAATGCCGCGCAAGACACCGCTACCATCATCCACCAAACGATATTGATGAAGATAACCCTGCTTTGGCGCGAATTGATCGGAGCGGCTGACCATCGCAAATAAGGCACCGTCGCTTGGTCGGGTATACAGCGCAACGCCCATCACATCCCTCGCCCGCTCGCCCTCGAACACAGGGATTCCGCCGCCATCCACGGGCCGCATGTCAGGCAGACGATAGATGCGCAGTCGATGCGCGAAACGCTCAGCGACGACCACAACATCGTGCTGCTGGCCGCCGATAAATACGCGATAAGCAACATCGGCATTATTGGGTCGAGCTAAGCCGCGAATGACCTGATTAACACGAACTTTCCCATCGAGACCAAAGACATAGAGCGCCCCGTCCACGTCTTTGTCGGTCCCAAATATCAGACTCTCGGCGGGATTAGCGGCATTGATCCAGATCGCTGGATCGTCACTGTCGTGCTTAACGGCCTCGGTCACAATCCGCGGTTGAACGATCGATACCGTGGGGCGCTTCTGCGCACCCACGGCGTCGATCTGCGTGATAGCAATCAGTGCAAAAGCGATTGCACTGAACCATCGGAGACCGCTAGAGGGAAGGCGCCGGCGTCTGCGATTCCGCATAGTGCTCAAGACTCGAGAGATTACGTCCTTCCGTCCACTCGGTCGGAGCATCAAAGTATTTCGCGTAGTGCTTCTCTGCATAATCAAGCACCTGCCGCGATAGCACCGTCTCAAGATTCTTAGCGGTACCCATAAAACAGGCATATTGGCAGTAGCCGGTACGCTGACCCATCAACATCCAGGGCAACCAAGGCGTCAAGCGGTTCCATGTACCGGTGTAATCGAGGCTCGTGATATCCGGGTTTTGCAAATCCTCCACTTTGACGTGGTGGGCAAAAAACTCGGATACCTGAGCGATGGGACCTGCCGATTCGCGTGGCCATTTATCGGGTTGCAAGGCACTCGGATAAGCCAAATGGACGTGTATCTCCATCTCCGCCATATCACCATGCTGGTACCACGGCAAAATAAACGGGATACGTGGCGGCTGCTCTTTGTTCAATCCACCGAAATCGGACATCGCTGGAAAATGATCTTCGATTAGATAATTGAAGGGATCATTGGCGACGTGCACGGCCTTGACGGTTTCATTGGTCAGCGGATTTTTCCACTCATCCAACACCTCGCCACTGCGAAGATCCGTGTAGACGATGATCTCTCGGCACACGCGACGAATCGCGCCGTTTGGCCCTTCGAGTAAGCGAATCACACCGAAGCCTGAGGCGCCCATGAGATCTTGCACTTTCTTCTGCGGCTCGATCCCCATGACATAACCTTTGAACCAGAAATATTTCTGCTGGCCAAAGTTCAGATCACCCTGAATACGCGCGTACGCCAATTGATTACCGCGACCGGTGCCAAGATCCAGATACGGCCCCTTCAACCCGGCGCCTTTGCCGTGCAAGGAGGTCAGACTCGACATCGGACCGGCCATCGCCGGGCTACCACCGAGCTGCGTACCCGCCAAACCCGCTGCACCAATCGCGAGTGCGCCACCCAAACCGGATGCCGTGGTGAGAAACTCTCGTCGTTGCGGTTGCAACACGCCCTCTTTTTTCAACATGAAATGGAACCCCCGAAAAAACCCCCAACAGAAGTGCAAATCATGCCTGCTCGAATAGACCGTCGGCAGACCGAACGGTCTGCCTGTCCATTTTCAGCCAAGGTGCACCATCAGCCCCGAGGGGCCTGTAGCGTTTTCAGCTCCGCAAGCACCATGGCCGAGTGACCGTCCGGATCCACCTTGGGGAAATGCTTCGCCACGCGACCCTCCGGGTCGATGATGAAGGTGTCCCGCCGCGCAAACTCAAAAAACCCCAGCATCTTCGTTAACAAACCGTAGCGCTCGGTGGTCTTCTTGTCAGGGTCCGCTAGCACGGAAAACGGCAGACTATGCTCACTGGCGAAGTCTTTTTTCGATTCCAGATCATCGACACTGATACCGAGGATCACCGCCTCGGCACGACGAAAGGCAAAGATATCGTCACGGAATTCACAGGCCTGGGTCGTACATCCCGGCGTGTTGTCCTTGGGATAAAAATAGAGCACCACCCACTTACCGCGATAATCCTTAAGTGAAACCCAATCCCCGTTCTGATCCTGCAAGCGAAACTCTGGAGCAGGCGCACCCACGGCAGGTGCAGTCCATGCGGGTTCACCGAAAAGTCCGCCACTCATCCAGACCAATAGGCCAAGGGTCACACTACGACGCATCCATTTCATCAGCAGGCATTTCATCAGCAGGCCCTCCTGAAATACTCAACACAAGCCACGGGACGACAGTACCATCTTTGGTCTCTGACATGATAAGTAACATATTGTTCAAAGCCTGTGTCTGACGTCACGACCACCATGACCGAATCCACACCGACCTCGATGACCGATCACGCATCACCAAAGACCGCCCTCGTACTGTCGGGCGGTGGTGCGCGGGCGGCTTACCAAGTTGGCGTCCTCAAAGCCCTCGCTGAGTTGCTGCCCGATCCAGCGCCTTACCGCATCCTGGTCGGTACCTCAGCGGGTGCGGTCTGCGCATCGGTCCTCGCGACGCACGCGGATGATTGGCGCAAAGGCGTCCAACAGCTCGAAACGGTCTGGAGCAACTTCACCATTGAACAAGTCTTTCGCGCGGATCTTCCCGCCATGCTGTCCGCGGGCGGTCGCTGGTTACTCTCGGCGCTGTCGGGAGGACGTTTGTGCCGAGCACCTGATGCACTCTTTGATAATGCTCCGCTACGCCGTTTACTCGCGCGAGAGGTCGATTGGAACAAAATACGACGTCATATCGAGACTGGCACGCTTCAAGCGCTCGCCCTGACCGCCACCAGCTACCGAGGCGGGCTACATCGAATATTCTTTGAAGGACAAGGCGATATTGCCGAGTGGAGGGGGGTCCGGCGTGCGGGCCGACGTCATGCGTTAACACTCGATCACCTCATGGCTAGCGCTGCGATTCCATTTTTATTTCCCGCAGTCAAGCTCGGCGAACGCTACTACGGTGACGGCGCCATGCGTCAGCTCGCCCCATTGTCACCTGCGATTCACTTGGGGGCGGATCGTTTGCTCGTGATTGGCGTGCGCGGCGGCGGGGTAGCCGGTATCACCGCGCCCACGCACGGACACACTCAGACACCCTCATCGGGTGAAATCTTTGGTTTCATGCTCGATACTTTATTTAGTGATCAGCTCGAAGCCGATCTTGATCAACTTGAACGAACCAATCGCCTCATCGCGGGTCAAGCGTCGTCGGGTTTACGCGAGGTTTCCGCTTTGCGACTTCTACCGAGCGCTGATCCCTGCGAACTCGCCGCGTCACATTTGCAGCGACTCCCCAGCGCCTTACGGCGCCTCTTGGGCTTGATGGGCGGTGGTAACGGCGGTAGCACCCTGCTTGCGAGTTATTTGCTCTTTGAAGGTAGCTATACCCGCGATCTCATTGCGCTCGGTTACACCGATACGCTCACACGACGCGCCGATCTCGAGCAATTCATGCAGGCAGCGGCTGATTAAGCGTCGGGCGTCGTAACGCCCGCATGGCCCGCTCTAAACCCTCAAGACTCAAAGGATACATTTGCTCATGTACCAGACTACGCGTCATTCCAACAGAGGGCGTCCAGTCCCAGCGTGCCTGCGGCAGCGGATTCAACCAGATGAGGTGTGGGAAGTGTGCGCTCACACGCTTCAGCCAGACCTCCCCTGACTCTTCGTTCCAATGTTCGACGCTGCCCCCGGGCTGCAAGATTTCATAGGGACTCATACTGGCATCCCCGACGATAATGACTCGATAGTCAGAATTGAATCGGCGCATGAGCTCCCATGTCGAGGTACGCTCACCCTGTCGCCGACGGTTATCTTTCCAAAGATATTCGTAGATGAAATTATGGAAGTAAAAATACTCAAGATGGCGAAACTCACTGCGGGCCGCCGAAAATAGCGCCTCAACACCACGAACATGTTCGTCCATCGAGCCCCCGACATCGAGCAACAGCAACACTTTCACTGCATTGCGTCGCTCGGGTCTCAGTTTAAGATCCAACCAACCCGCATTACGTGCAGTCGCTTCGATGGTTCCGTCTAGATCCAGCTCATCCGCCGCGCCCTGACGGGCAAACTTGCGCAAGCCCCGCAGTGCGATTTTGAACTGTCGCGTACCGAGCTCGCGCTGATCATCAAAGTTACGATACTCGCGCGCCTCCCACACTTTCACCGCTCGACGTTGACGAGCGCCTGCCTCGCCGATCCGAATACCCTCGGGGTTGTAGCCCCCACTACCGAAGGGCGATGTCCCGCCGGTACCAACCCACTTGTTACCGCCCTGATGGCGCTCTTTTTGTTCTGCCAACCGTTGCTTGAGTGTCTCGAGCAATTTATCCCAACCACCCAAAGCTTGAACTTTACGGCGCTCTTCCTCTGTCAACTGTTGCTGCATACGCGCTTGCAACCACTCGGGGGGAATCTCCGCTACCCATTTCTCAAACGCTCGCTCAGCACCGGCAAAGTGCGCAGCGAACACGCGATCAAAGCGGTCAAAGAATCGCTCGTCTTTAATCAGGGAGAGCCGCGCCAACCAATAAAACCGCTCGGCACCCTGCGCAGACACACCTTGCTGCAGAGCCCCTAAAAGCGCCAGAAACTCCGTTAAGGAAACCGGTATCCCGGCCTCGCGCAGTTCATAAAAGAACCGAACGAGCATGGACTCAACGCGCCCGACGGCTCAGGAAAACCAATTGCTCAAAGAGATGCACATCCTGCTCATTTTTAAGTAGCGCCCCGTACAAAGGCGGAATGGCTTTCTTCGGATCATCACTGCGTAGTGCCTCGGGCGGAAGATCCTCGGCAACGAGCAACTTAATCCAATCGAGCAACTCAGACGTGGAGGGCTTTTTCTTCAAACCTGGGGTTTCGCGCACCTCATAGAATGCGCGTAACGCCTCATCTAATAGGGTTTTCTTCAGGTTCGGATAATGGACCTCAACAATCTGCTGCATGGTCTCTTGATCCGGGAATCGGATGTAGTGAAAGAAACACCGTCTTAAAAAGGCATCCGGTAATTCTTTTTCATTGTTACTCGTAATGATAATGATCGGGCGATGTCGAGCGCGAATGAGCTGTCTCGTCTCATAAACGTAAAACTCCATCCGATCGAGTTCGCGTAGCAAATCGTTTGGGAATTCAATATCGGCTTTGTCGATTTCATCGATCAGCAGGACGGGCTGTGTATCGGACTCGAAGGCTTCCCACAGTTTTCCCCGCACGATGTAATGACTGATATCGGCGACGCGCGGGTCACCTAATTGTGAATCTCGCAGGCGAGATACTGCGTCATATTCATAGAGTCCTTGCTGCGCCTTACTAGTGGATTTGACATGCCACTCAAAAATAGGGCGCTCGAGTGCGGTCGCGACCTCAAGCGCCAATTGCGTCTTACCCGTACCGGGTTCGCCCTTGATCAGCAATGGACGCCCTAAGGTCACCGCAGCATTCACCGCCATCTCAAGATCTGCGGTCGCGATGTAGCGAGACGTCCCTGTGAAACGGCTCATGGTGCGGACTCCTGCAATGGGGGTCGCAAACGCAGTTCGTGCTGCGTCGGCCCCGGTAATAACGGCGCTGGCTCACCCTTAACCCAGCGCTCAAAGTCGCCGCGATAAAAAGGCGACAACGGGTGACCGCTTGGGCCACCCGGTAAGTGCAGATAGCCCTCGCTTTCGCGTCCAGGCGAAACCGCGAACCGCTCTGAGGCACCGAAGTTACGGCCGGTCACGCGCGGAACATTGATATCACCATCTAAAGCACGCGCCGGATAATCAAGCGCTGTCGCGAGGGGACCGAGAGCTGCCGATAAAGGATGACGAATCTGCGTGGTGTTGTAGCGCCCCCAAGTACACTCGGTAAGCACCTGACACTCAGGCTCGAGGCTTGCGATCACGGCATCCACCCGACGCAACAAAAATTCACGCCAATTGGCACTTTCAGAGTCCGCCAACCACTCGACGGGTCGCTCAGTGACGAGTTGCCACAGGGTTTGCTCAAATAACGCAGGCGGCTGGCCGGGCTCCACATCGAGTGCGTTAAGCAACATGTTCCAGGTCGCACGCCGCGTTTCCAAGCGGAAGGCACGCACCAGGCGATAACCGACAGAGTCTGCGGCCGCGCGACCGCCCCAGTTACGTACCGCGGTCAAAAATTCTGTCCGGCTTGTCGAATCCGCCACAGCTTGATCATCCAGTAACGCAACGAGCAGCGTTTGCCAGCGCTCGAGCATCAGCGCCCGATCTTCCAACTGGATCGATAACATATCTTCAGGGCTGGCAAGGCTCTCTAAAGCCAGCAATCGATCGCGGATCTGACGGGCTCGAATACCCGTGTCGTAAAGCATGCCCCCGGCGGCTTCGTCATTGCCGAGAACCGACTCCAGCTCACCCTCGACATGTCGGGAATTCGCGCTCCACAAACGGCCTACCTCTGGATCCACGATTTTGGGTGCCAGCGACGCATCGCGCCATCGAATCGGCGATGGCGTCTCGGCGCCTCGTGGGTCCTCAGGGATCCGACCAATAATGGTCCAAGCGATACGTCCAGAGCGATCACCGACTATGAAATTTTGATGAGGAATACCCACACTCGGTGCCAATTGCAGCGCGGCATCCAAAGATTTCACCTGCTGCAAAGCCATACTGCGCAGATTGGTCGCCCCGGGCTCGGTGATCAGCCACCGGGCGAGCCAACAACGGGTACTCCCGTCAGCCAAGGTTTCCTCCCCCACCACTATACCGTCGGGAGATTCTTTGACATCAAGCGGCACGGACTCACCATGGGCGACTTCGATGAATTCATTAATGAACTGAAAAGGCTGGCGACCCTCAGAGCTCTCATAGCTCTCTGCATCGCAACGAAAGTCGCGCACATCCACCCAGTCGCCATAGCTATTGGTAAATGACCAAGCGACGTGTCCGTTGCTACCCGCCGCGACCGCTGGTAAGCCTGGCAAGGTCACCCCGTTGAGTTCGAGCTCACCCCCCTCGGCCTCGCCTTGGACGAGCCGTGCGCGGTACCAGACAGTGGGAATGCGTAACCCTAAATGCATGTCGCCCGCAATCAGCGCCGCGCCGCCCGCATTGGCGTGGGGGCCCGCCACCGCCCAGGCGTTACTGCCCGGCATGGGCGACTCATCCGCTTCTAAAGAAATCCGTGCGGTCTCGCGAGGTTTTTGAGCGACTGCGAGCTCGCGTAAATTCAGGCCACCCAAAGAAGGTAAGTTTGCCGCTGGGGCAATAACAGCGCGCGCGCTTTCAAGAGTCGTAAAGTTTGGGGTATCCCAATCATTGGCGCGCGGGTATAGCGCCATCAGCAAAGATTGTGCTTGAGAGGGCGTGACCATGGCGGGTGACCCATCGCGACCCGCCAGACGTGCAAGTAGTCGGCGGCGTGGCAATTCTTGCCGTAAACCTTCGGACTGCAGTTGCCACCACATGGCATGGATCACCAAGATTGAGTCTTCTGCACGCCAAGCCGCTGGCTGCTGACGCAGCAGGTGATACTCCCACGGCTTTGATCTGAGTGCCGCCAAGCCCTCGTTCACACCACGTGTGTAAGCCTCGATCCATTCACGCTCTTCTGGCGAAGCATCTGCAATCGCCTCGCGCGCCACGCGGCGCAAGCGAAACACCCGCGTCTGCCGGTCTTGATCGAGCGCTCGTTCACCGACGAGCGCAGCGAGCTCTCCTGCGGCGAGTCGGCGCGAGAGGTCCATCTGAAAAAAGCGATCTTGGGCATGTAAAAACCCGAGCCCAAAAGCGAGATCCGGTAGGCTACTCGCCCGTACGGTTGGATTCCCCTCGGCATCGCGCTGCAAAGCGACGGCCTGTTGCAGAGTGCCGAGGGCAGTGGCATCACTACTCACAGCGGAGACGATGCGTTCTCCATCGAGCAGCGGCAGTGACGACCGCAATATCCACACGACCCCAAAGATGGCAACACCCACCAGAGCGAGCACTGCACCAAGCGCCTTGAGCCAGCGGCGGCCGCTCATCATGGTCGTGGCATCACTTGGAGAATTTGCAGGGAGTTGGTCCCACCTTGCACGCCTGTAAGCTCACCCTTGGTCAAAATTATGAGTTCACCTTCTTCGACAAGCTCTAAATCCAACAACATGTCGAACACTCGCTGATAGAGCGGTTCGTTATCGGTCGGTAAGACATCAAACGAGACGGGATAGACCCCCCGATACAAGGTCACCCGCCGACGGGTCGGCTCGTGACGCGTAAAAGCATAGATGGGGATATCCGAGCGCAAACGCGACATCCACTGGGCTGTCGAGCCACTTTCGGTCAAGGCGACAATCGCTCGAACCGGCATATGATTGGCGGTGTACATTACCGCGTGGGCAATCGCCTCTTCCGTTTCTTTGAAGGTGACATTGGCGCGCTCACGAGGGCGATGCTGCGACAAGCTATATCGCTCGGCACCCTCAATGACCTCAGCCATGGCGGCGACCGCCTTCACGGGATAGCGCCCCGCCGCCGTCTCAGCGGAAAGCATCACCGCATCCGTTCCATCCAGCACCGCATTGGCGACGTCACTGACTTCGGCGCGAGTAGGCACGGGACTCTGAATCATCGACTCCATCATCTGCGTGGCCGTAATCACCACTCGATTTCTTTGTCGAGTACGGTGGATGATGGTTTTCTGCAAACCCGTCAGCGCGGCATGACCCATTTCCACGCCAAGATCACCGCGCGCAACCATGATTACATCTGAAGCATCAATGATCCCGCTGAGCTGGGCAACGGCTTCATGACGCTCAATCTTCGCGACCAGGCGCACACTCTGACCACCCACACCGTTGAGAAACTCTCGCGCTCGATGCAAATCCTCGGCGTCGCGAACAAAGGACAACGCGACGTAGTCGAGCCCCTGCTCTACCGCGAAACGCATATCGCCAAAATCTTTGTCTGTCAGCGCTGGCGCAGAAATACCACCACCTTTGCGGTTAAGACCCTTACGATTAGAGAGCTCGCCCCCGACTAATACGCGCGTGACGATGCGCGGGCCGTCCATCGCGGTGATCTCAAGTACGATCAGCCCATCATTGAGCAGTAACACATCGCCAACCACCACATCGGCAATCAGATTCTTATAGGCGACACCCACTGACTCGATCGTGCCAGCCGCGGCATCCAGCTCGGTATCGAGCACGAATTGCGCCCCCTCCACCAGCTGCACTTTGCCCTCGAGAAAGCTCTCAATGCGAATCTTGGGCCCCGCAAGATCTCCCAAAATCGCTACATAGCGACGCGCACGCCGCGACGCCTCGCGAAGGAGCTCCACCCGTCGCAAATGATCGCTTTGCGAGCCGTGGGAGAAATTGACTCGAGCGACATCGAGTCCGGCTTGACACATTTGCGTCAGCACGTCGAGATCATCTGTTGCCGGACCCAGAGTCGCGACAATCTTACTTCTACGTTGCATAGAGTTCCGGGGGGTTAAATCTTGGTAGTTATCGAGTCGCCCGCTCGCGCCTCAAGTGCGGCAACCGCGGGTAAAGTTTTACCTTCAACAAATTCGAGGAAGGCGCCGCCGCCGGTCGAGATGTAGGAAATATCGCTCGCGAGCCCATACTTATCGATCGCGGCTAAGGTATCTCCACCCCCCGCCAGCGAGTACGCCGAACTTTCGGCAATCGCCTGGGCTAAGGTGCGGGTACCATTCTCAAAGGCGTCAAATTCGAAGACACCGACTGGCCCGTTCCAAAGAATCGTGCCGGCCTGCTTGACGATGGCGGATAGCTGCTCGGCGGTCTTGGGACCGATATCCAAAATGAGCTCGTTATCGGCGACCGCCTCAACGGACTTCGTCACCGCGGTCGCGGTGGAAGAAAACTCGGTCGCGACCACCGCATCAATCGGTAACGGGATCTTGGCACCGCGCGCTTCGGCTCGGGCTAAGAGACGGCGCGCGGTTTCCAGCATCTCGCCTTCATGCAGCGATTTACCCACCGGATAACCTGCCGCCGCCAAAAACGTATTGGCGATGCCGCCACCGACAATCAATTGATCGACCTTATCGATGAGCGCCTCGAGCACTTGGAGCTTAGTCGATACTTTGGAGCCCGCCACGATGGCGACCATCGGCCGTGCAGGTTGTGCTAGCGCACGATCGAGCGCTTCCAACTCCGCCACCAACAAAGGTCCCGCGCAAGCAACGGGTGCGAAACGCGCGACACCATGAGTACTCGCTTCGGCTCGATGCGCTGTCCCAAAAGCGTCCATGACAAAGATATCGCACAGCGAGGCCATCCGTTGCGCGAGCTCTGGATCGTCTTTCTTTTCGCCCGAGTTAAAGCGTACGTTCTCACACAGCACGACCTCGCCCGGCTCACAGGTGACACCGTTTAACCAATCTTGCTGCAGTCGTACTGGACTACCCAAGAGCTCGGATAAGCGAGTCGCAACGGGCGCCAAAGAAAATTCTGCGGCGAACTGCCCCTCTTTCGGTCGCCCGAGATGCGAAAGCACGATCACTCGCGCACCCGCATCACGCGCGCGCACCAAGGTCGGCAACGCCGCACGGATTCGTGCATCACTGCTGATGACACCGTCCTCGAGCGGCACGTTCAGATCCTCTCGAATCATCACCCGCAGCCCCTTGAGGGCCAGATCCGTCATCCGCAGTACGTGCATTCGTTGATCCTCAGACCGCCTTCGACCAAGCCACGGTGGTGTCGAGCATGCGATTGGAGAAACCCCATTCGTTGTCGTACCACGCGCAGACCTTAACCAAATTGCCACCCAACACCTTGGTCATAGTGGCATCGTAAGTCGATGAATGCGCATCATGGTTGTAGTCAATCGAGACGAGTGGCGCGTCGGTGTACGCGAGTACGCCTTTGAGCGGACCCTCGGCAGCCGCTTTCATCAAAGAATTAATTTCATCGACTGAGGTGGCGCGACTCGCCGTAAAGGTCAAATCGACCATCGAAACGTTGATCGTCGGCACTCGCACCGCAAAGCCATCGAACTTGCCTTTGAGCGCGGGCAACACCAAGCCCACTGCCGCTGCAGCACCTGTTTTCGTTGGGATCATGGACATAGTCGCTGAACGTGCGCGACGCAGGTCTGAGTGATAAACATCGGTCAATACCTGATCATTGGTGTAGGCATGAATCGTCGTCATGAGACCACTCTCGATGCCGATGTTCTCGTGTAATACTTTGGCGACAGGCGCCAAGCAGTTCGTCGTGCAGGACGCGTTAGAGATCACCGTTTGTGTGCTTCGGAGCACGGAATCATTCACGCCATAGACGACGGTCGCATCGACGTCGTTACCGCCCGGCGCCGAGATCACGACTTTTTTGGCGCCGCCCGCCAAATGCGCACCCGCCTTGGCCTTGCTGGTGAAAAGCCCGGTGCACTCAAGCACATACTCCACCCCGAGTTCGCCCCAGGGCAGTTGTGCAGGATCACGTTGCGCGAGCACCCGAATACGATCGCCGTTCACCACCATGGCGTCGCCATCGACGCGGACCTCGCCCGGAAAACGACCATGCGCTGTATCAAAGCGCGTCAGATGCGCGTTCGTTTCGGCATCGCCTAAATCATTGATGGCCACCACTTGAATCTCAGCGGTGCGCTGCGCCTCATAGAGTGCACGCAGCACATTACGCCCAATCCGACCGTACCCGTTGATACCCACCTTGATCGCCATGTTGTTTTACCCTCGTGTCAAAATCGTAAAAAATTCTGTAGGCCCACTTTACGTTGCGTGATGCACACATCGCCGCTGCGATTATCTCAAGCTCTATCCCGTCAGTAGGTCCTCAAGCGCACGGCGAACGTGCTCTGGGGTGAGACCAAAATGACGATAGAGATCCGCGGCCTTGCCCGAAGCGCCAAATTGATCGATCCCCAAGACATGACCGTCCTGACCGACGTACTTCCACCATCCGAGTGTCGCACCGGCCTCAATGGCGACACGAGACCGGACTGCGCGCGGCAAAACGGCCTCGCGCCAGCGTGCATCCTGCGCATCAAAGACATCGCAACTCGGCATCGACACCAAACGAATCCGACGTCCCGACTGATTGAGCGCCTGCACAGCCTCGACAGCAATCGCGACCTCAGAGCCGGTCGCGATCACGATTGCCTCCGGCAGCCGTCCGCTGCCCGGCGTAACCCCTGGCGCCTCGATCAGAATGTAGCCACCGTTAGCGATGGCGGCTTGTTGACCCTCATCGCGCGGCTGTTGGGGCAAACCTTGTCGGGTCAGGATGAGACACGTCGGGCCTTGGCTGCGCTCGATCGCGGCTAACCAAGCGACGGCGGTCTCGGTCGCATCGCAGGGGCGCCATACCGACAAGTGCGGCATCGCACGCAAGCTCGCTAAATGCTCAATCGGTTGATGCGTCGGGCCATCCTCACCCAAGCCAATCGAATCGTGGGTGTAGACCTGCACCACCTGTTGATGCATCAAAGCTGCCAATCGTAAAGCGTTACGCGCGTAATCACTGAACACCAAGAAGGTCCCTGAGTACGGCAAAAATCCGCCGTGCAAAGCGAGACCATTCATCATGGCGGTCATCGCGAACTCGCGTACACCGTAGTGAACAAAGTTCCCGCTCGCATCGTCGCGCGTGATCGCCTTCGAATCTTTACGGAAGGTGTTGACCGACCCTGTCAGATCGGCTGAGCCGCCGAGTAATTCGGGCAGTGACGGGCCCATCGCATTCAAAATCACTTGCGATGAGGCACGGGTCGCCTGCGCCGCACCGACAGCCTGCGCTGCCTGTAAGGCAGCTGCCCGTACCTGCGGCCAATCGGCAATCGCCTCGCCACGCATGCGACGTTCGAACTCTGAAGCCAACTCTGGAAAGCTGCGTCGATAGGCGTTAAAGCGTCGTCGCCAAGCCCGCTCGGCACGCGCACCCCGGTCGCGCTGGTCCCATTCGCTACGCACATCTTCAGGGATCTCAAAGGGCGCATACGGCCAATCGAGCGCAGCGCGAGTCGCTGCGATTTCTTCGGCGCCGAGCGGCTCACCATGGGTGGATTTGCTACCTTGTTTGTTCGGCGCTCCAAAACCGATGACTGTCCGAGCACATATCAGGGTAGGCTTACGACGCTCAGCTCGTGCTCGTTTAAGCGCGCGCAGCACCGCCTCCGCATCGTGCCCATCGATATCTTTGATGACCTGCCAGCCATAGGCGGCAAAGCGCTTAGCGGTGTCATCGGCCATCCAATTACGGACATCGCCATCGATCGAGATGCCGTTGTCGTCATATACGCAAATGAGCTTACCGAGCCCCAAAGTCCCAGCGAGTGAAGCGGCCTCGTGAGAGATCCCCTCCATCATGCAACCATCACCCAAAAATACGTAGGTGTGGTGATCGACGATGGTATGGCCTTCGCGGTTGAACTCGGCGCCGAGCAATCGTTCCGCTAAAGCCATGCCGACGGCTGTCGCCATCCCTTGGCCCAACGGCCCCGTGGTTGTCTCAATACCGAGCTTCGGCTCATGCTCGGGGTGCCCTGCTGTACGTGAGCCCAATTGGCGGAATTGGCGAATCTCATCGAGGGTGAGTGGATAACCAGACAGATGTAGCACCGAATAGAGCAGCATCGAGGCATGACCATTCGAGAGCACAAACCGATCGCGATCCCACCAGGTCGGGTTAGCCGGGTTATGGCGCAGCACATCGCGCCAGAGCACCTCGGCGATATCGGCCATCCCCATCGGCGCGCCGGGGTGGCCGGAAGCCGCTTGCTGCACGGCGTCCATGGAAAGCGCGCGAATGGCATTCGCGAGGCGACGACGTGAGCTCATGGGTAAAGTCCGGTGTTGATTGCGGGAAACTGCAATTCTCCCTCAGCGGGGCCTGCTTTTTCAATGCAAAAACCCGTTGCAGCCACGCGTCTCGACTAAAGGCTGTCGCTATAATTCCGCGCCTGAATTTTTAGGGAGTCGAGCGCGCTCATGGCCAACCACTATCTCTTTACCTCGGAGTCGGTCTCCGAAGGTCACCCGGACAAACTCGCCGACCAGATCTCGGACGCCATCCTGGATGCCATTCTGGCGGATGACAAGCGTTGCCGCGTCGCGGTCGAAACCTTGGTCAAGACGGGCGTCGCGATTGTCGCCGGCGAAGTCACGACCAACACTTGGGTGGATATCGAATCGGTGGTCCGAAAGACCGTGCTCGATGTCGGCTACAACTCATCAGACATGGGCTTCGATGGAGCCTCTTGTGGCGTGATCAACATCATCGGTAAGCAATCTGCCGATATCGCGCAAGGCGTCGATCGCAAGGATCCTCGCAAGCAGGGTGCGGGCGATCAGGGATTGATGTTCGGCTTTGCCACCAATGAGACGCCAGTGCTGATGCCGGCAGCGATCACACTCTCGCATCGCCTCGTAGAACGGCAAGCCAAAATGCGCAAACAAGGCAAGCTGCCTTGGCTCAGACCCGATGCCAAAAGCCAGGTCACGCTGCGCTATGAGAACGATAAACCCGTCGCGATTGATGCAGTCGTGCTCTCTACCCAGCACGCCGAAGAGATCTCCATGCGCAAACTGCAAGAAGCGGTCATGGAGGAAATCGTCAAGCCGGTACTACCAAAGAAATGGATTCACCGCGGCACGAAGTTCCACATCAATCCGACCGGTCGCTTTGTGATCGGCGGGCCCGTCGGCGACTGCGGCCTCACGGGGCGCAAGATCATCGTTGACACGTACGGTGGATTTGCCCGCCACGGCGGCGGCGCGTTCTCAGGCAAAGACCCCTCGAAGGTGGATCGCTCGGCCGCTTATGCCGCGCGCTATGTCGCCAAAAATATTGTGGCGGCAGGGCTTGCCGATCGCTGCGAAGTACAAGTCTCGTACGCCATTGGGGTTGCTGAACCCACCTCAATCATGGTCGAGACCTTCGGCACGGGCAAAGTCGAGCGTGAAAAGTTGACCGCCCTCGTGCGTCGACACTTTGATCTGACGCCTTATGGCCTGCGAGAAATGCTCAAACTCGCGCGGCCGATCTATCGCAAAACCGCCGCCTACGGGCACTTTGGTCGCGAAGATAAGGATTTCACGTGGGAGCGCACAGATAAGGCGGCCGCCCTTGCGGCGGATGCCGGTCTTCCACGCAGTCGCGCGACACGCATACGCAAAAAACGGTAAACTTTGACCCACACCGGCGAGGGGCGCTGCAGCATCATCAGGATGCCAGGCTCGCCGGGGGTGGATTTTGCAACGGCGCCCGTCAATCTCTCACACAGATTAACGGAGTACACCATGAACGCTGTTGCCAAGGATGCCATCAAAGAAACCCTCAAGTCGGGCGACTATCATGTCGCCGACATGTCGCTAGCGGATTTCGGCCGTAAAGAAATCCGCATTGCGGAGACCGAAATGCCGGGTCTCATGGCGATTCGCGAGGAATACGCCCCGACCCAACCCCTGCGCGGCGCGCGAATTACGGGTTCGCTGCACATGACGATCCAGACGGCGGTGCTGATTGAGACACTGCAAGCACTCGGCGCGCAGGTCCGCTGGGCATCGTGCAATATTTTCTCGACTCAGGATCATGCGGCAGCGGCGATTGCCGCCACCGGCACACCAGTGTTCGCCTACAAAGGTGAGTCGCTGCGCGAGTATTGGGAGTTCACCCATCGGATCTTTGAATGGACCGACGGTGGCTATTCCAACATGATTTTGGATGATGGTGGTGACGCGACTTTGCTACTGCATCTTGGCACGCAAGCCGAAAAAGATCTCTCGGTGCTCGCTCACCCGGGCAGCGAAGAGGAAGAGCACCTGTTCGCGACCATCAAAGACAAGCTCAAAACAGATCCCACTTGGTATTCGACCCGTATCAAACACATTCGCGGCGTGACTGAAGAGACCACCACGGGTGTGAAGCGTCTTTATGAGATGGCCAAGGACGGCGCACTCGCGTTCCCGGCGATCAACGTGAATGACGCAGTGACCAAGAGCAAATTCGATAACCTATATGGCTGTCGTGAATCTCTAGTCGATGCGATCAAGCGTGCCACCGACGTCATGATTGCGGGCAAGGTTGCCGTCGTCTGCGGTTATGGCGATGTGGGCAAAGGCTCGGCGCAAGCCTTGCGTGCACTCTCGGCCCAGGTTTGGGTAACGGAAGTGGACCCCATCTGTGCGCTGCAAGCGGCCATGGAAGGCTATCGCGTCGTGACGATGGAATACGCCGCCGATAAGGCAGATATCTTTGTCACAGCAACCGGTAACTTTCATGTGATCAACCACGATCACATGCGGAAGATGAAAGATCAGGCCATCGTCTGCAACATTGGTCACTTCGACAATGAAATCGACTGCGCTTCGCTGAAGCCCTACACCTGGGAGAACATCAAGCCGCAGGTCGATCAGATCATCTTCCCGGACGGCAAGCGCATTACCTTGCTCGCCGAGGGTCGCTTGGTCAATCTGGGTTGCGGCACGGGCCACCCCAGCTATGTGATGTCCTCATCGTTTGCCAACCAGACGATCGCACAGATCGAACTGTGGGCGAATCACGAGAACTATCCGGTTGGCGTGTACGTGTTGCCCAAGCACTTGGACGAAAAAGTCGCACGCCTGCAATTGAAGAAACTCGGTGCTGAACTCACCGAGCTCACCGATCAGCAAGCACGCTACATTGGCGTTGATAAGCAAGGCCCGTACAAGCCGGAAGCTTATCGCTACTAAAATTCGCCAATGCGGGTAGATCCGCCTAAACGGGACGATCCGCCAAGACAAGCGACGGCCATGACGCTAACATCGGTGTCATGGCCGTTTCTTTTGTGCAACTCACGGACACCCATTTAGTCGGTGATCCGCAGGGCGCGATGCGCGGCGTCGTGACACGCGATGCGCTGCAACGTGTTCTCGCCCATGCCGCAAGCGATATCGAATCCAGTGATGCCATCTTGCTCACAGGCGATCTCGTACACGACGATGCTGATGGCTATGCAGCGATCGCAGAGCTACTAGGCGGGCTTGGCAAACCGGTGCTGTGCTTACCGGGAAATCATGACGACCCGGTTTTGATGCGCGAAGCGCTTCCTACGCCGCCCTTTGACTACTGTCCCATACGCCGATTTGGCGCTTGGCAGGTCATCTTACTTGACTCTGTTATCCCGGGCGAAGCAGGCGGTCGATTACGCGAAGCAGAACTTGACCGTCTTCAGGCAGCACTCAAGGCGGCGCCCGATACGCCAACACTCATCGCTTTGCATCATCATCCCATCGCGACCGGTAGTGTGTGGCTCGAACCTATCGGTGTTGAGAATGCCGCTGAATTCTTTGATGTCATCAGCAACCAAGTGCAAGTCAAAGCCGTCGTCTGGGGGCATGTTCATCAAAGCCAACACGCGACACGCGGTACGTTACAACTGATCGGCACACCCTCGACCTGCGTACAATTTCGCGCACAGTCGGAGGACTTTGCCCTTGACACGCTGCCGCCAGCCTACCGGGTGCTGACGCTCTTCGATGACGGTCGCCTTGAGACCCGCCTACAACATCTACCCTCTGCTCAATAGCAATTCGATCGCAGCGCAATGTCTTTTCACGCAATCAAGCACACGGACTGATGCGCACGTTTCTCTGGTTTTTGGGGCTCTTCGTCTTTGGTTTTGCCATCATGGCCGTATTCGCTTGGCCGCTATACGATGCACTCACCCCAAGCTTTGATGTGAAATTCCACCGAGTCGCCAACCGACTCGGAATGCTCGCCTTACTGATCGGCATGGTGTTGGTAGCGAGACGGATGGGTGTTGCCGATCGTCAAAGCCTCGGCTACGGCCTCGCTCGTAAGCCATTTTTGATGACAGCAGGCTGGGGATTCATCGGTGGTGTCTGTAGCCTACTACCCGTCGTCGCGTTGATGGGGCTACTTGATCTTCGCGAACTGAAACCTGATCTTGCCGTCAACGCCTTATTGCTCATCGAGCTAGCGCTAAGTGGCTTATTAAGCGGCATTGCTGTCGCCTTGATCGAAGAAACCTTTTTTCGTGGTGCGATGCACAGCGGTATCGCCCGCGAGTCAGGAACCCCCGCAGCGATTTTCCTGACGGCTCTCCTCTATTCTGCTGTTCATTTCTTAGGCAGCTACCGTATACCGGTCGAAGAATTAGGACCCGACAGTGGAGTCCGACATATCGTCGGCACCTTTGCCAACTTACTCGCGCCGAGCCAAATCATCGACGCTTTTTTGGCCTTGTTCTCGGTTGGAGTTTTGCTCGGTGTGCTCAGAGCCCACAGCGGAAACATTGCGACCTGCCTCGGTCTGCACGCGGGTTGGGTGTGGATCATCGCGTTTTTGCGCGAGGGCACTACCCACAATACCGACAGCCAGTGGGGATTTTTGGTATCGAGTTTTGACGGGGTCGTCGGCTGGCTAGTGCTCGGCTGGACGATAATTTTGACGCTCGCGCTACGGGCGTGGCTGCGCCGTGGCGGTCAACTCACGCCTCGGTCGCGTCCTCAGACCGACGAATAAGCGGCGAGATCAACTCCAGCCGCTGCAAAGGATCATCCAGCTCAAGACAATACTGTTTGTCATCGAGACTGATCGGCAAGATCTCGGTCAATCTCGCACTCACCCACTCCGCATCCTCAAAACGAGGCTCGAGCGTCGAGTAAATCTCACCGAGCTCTGGGAGCACTTTGCGCAGCAAGTCCGCTAGATGTCGATAAGTTTCTGGTACAGCCAAAGAATCCGGACTTGATCGCGGAAGACCCGGTGAGACATCGAGCCATTCCACCTCCGCCATGTTGAGACCATCGTCTGCCACCCAAGCGCGCTGCACCCGAAAGCGTCGCTCTCCATGACAGCTGATTCCAAGAAGACCATCCGGCAAAAGATTAAAGTCCACGATCCGTGCGCTGGTGCCCACCTGACAGAAGCGGACAGGAGCGCCTGCCTCGCGACCCTCGCGTAATAACACCACACCAAAGCCGCTCTGCTCACGCATACAACGCTTAACCATATCGGTATAACGCGTCTCAAAGATACGCAGGGGCAGCGGACCGCGCGGGAAAAGCACTGTATTTAGCGGGAAAAGCGGAATCTCCGTCGAATCGCTCACGGCTAATCCTTAAGAGGAACTCATCACGCTGCGTCCCCAGCGCGCCATGAGTGAATGATCAATATCGAGCTGATCCAAGATACGCGCCACAATGAAATCCACTAACTCGTCGACCTGGGTGGGCCGAGTGTAAAAGCCGGGATTCGCGGGCAGTATCGTCACCCCGAGCTGCGATAATTTGAGCATGTTCTCAAGGTGAATCGCGGAAAAAGGCGTTTCGCGCGGCACGATAATGAGATTTCCACGCTCTTTGATCACCACGTCGGCCGCGCGCTCAAGTAGGTTCTCACTCGCGCCATGAGCGATCGCAGAGACAGTGGCCATACTGGCTGGGCAAACCACCATTTTGCGAGGTGCTCCGGAGCCACTCGCCACAGGCGACGTCCACTCTTCATCACCAAATACCCGCAATTGATCTTCACGCGCACCAAATAATTCACGCAAATAACGCGTCTGATCCAGTGTGCGACCCGGTAGCTTGCAATCGGTCTCCGAGCCGACGACTACCTGCGCAGCTTTGGTGAACATCAAAAAAACGTTGTAGTCGGCTCGGACGAGGCACTCAATCAGCCGCAAGCCATACTGCGTGCCCGAGGCGCCGGTGAGCCCGACAGTCACTGTGTTATCTCTGTGCGCCATTCAAGCCTCTCCCGTTTTTGCCCGCTCCGCCAACGCGGCCAGTAGTCGCTCGTGTAGACCCCCGAAAGAGCCGTTCGACATCATCAGCGCATGATCGCCAGGCCGCAAGTCAGCAGCGAGATCCGTGACGAGTGCGTCCAAATCCGAGACAACCTTCGCGGGCACGGCAGAGTCCGCAAAAGCGGCCTGCACATCCCAACCCAGATCAGCAGGTGCGTACACCCAGATTGCATCCGCCTGTTTTAAGGAGGCGGCGAGCTCGGCTTGATGCACCCCGAGGCGCATCGTATTTGAGCGCGGCTCTAGGATCGCGACGATACGCTCTCGCCCCACTTTGCGCCGCAAGCCATCCACTGTCGTCGCAATCGCGGTGGGGTGATGCGCAAAGTCGTCATACACTCGCACTCCAGCGGCTTCCCCGCGTAATTCCAAGCGCCGCTTGATGCCTTCAAAGACGCAGAGCGCGCTACAGGCAATTTCCACCGGTACCCCTGCATGACGCGCGGCCGCAATGGCCGCCAAGGCATTTTCAACGTTATGCACGCCGAGCAAATCCCACGTCACATGACCCAATGTCGCGCCGGACAACAATACTTCAAAGCGGCTGCCGTCGCCGCCCGCACCCCCGTGAGCAGACCCCGCAAGGCGAGCGCTCCACACCCCCTCTTCGGCGTTATCGGGGGTCAAAGAAAACGACTCAGTCGGCGTCCAGCAGCCCATCGCTAAGGCATTACGGACACCCTCATCCCGATCATGCCGAATAATGAGCCCCGAGCCCGGCACTGTACGAACGAGGTGGTGGAACTGACGCTCGATCGCCGCGACATCGCTATAGATATCCGCATGATCAAATTCGAGATTATTTAAAATCAAGGTACGCGGTCGATAGTGCACAAACTTAGCACGCTTATCAAAGAAAGCCGTATCGTACTCGTCAGCCTCAATCACAAAGAAAGGCGCGCGACCAAAACGCGCACTCAAACCAAAATTATGCGGCATGCCGCCGATCAAAAAGCCAGGCTCAAGTCCCGCAAATTCTAGGATCCAAGCCAACATACTACTGGTCGTCGTTTTACCGTGAGTACCCGCTACCGCAAGCACCCACCGATCTCGCAAGACGTGCGTGGCTAACCACTCCGGCCCCGACACATAGGGGATACGACTCTCAAGCAGCGCCTCCACCACCGGTTGGCTACGACTCATGACGTTACCCACCACCACCACATCGGGGGCGGGGTCGAGTTGCGCAGCATCAAACCCCGTATGGATGTCGATCCCCGCGGCGGCGAGCTGGGTGCTCATAGGCGGATAGACGTTGCGATCGGAGCCACTGACTTGATGCCCCGCCTCACGCGCAATCATCGCCACCCCTGCCATGAACGTGCCGCAAATTCCCAAAATATGCACGTGCATACGCGTCGCCTCGTCTTAGGCCGGTGGCAGACCGATGCCGGTCGCCAAAACCACCGAAAACACCAACATCTCACCAGCTAAAAACAGTAAAACGCATTGGAACATCGGTCGTTCAATCGCTTCACGCAAAATACGCGCGTTGAGGTAAATCAAATAGACGCTCAGGGCGAATGCGAGCAGCGACCACACCGAAAGCGTCAACATGCCCTCCTCATCGGGTCGCACAGCGGAGACCAGCGGAATGCTAATGGGCGTCAGGAGCGCCGCAATGCCAAAAATCGCGGTCGCCGTCTGCAAAAAGCGAGCACCGTGATTAAAAAGCCTCAGCAACAGATACAGCCACCCCAGCGTGACGGCACCCGACACCACCGCCTGCGGGAAAATGCTGGGATCATCGGGGATAAAGGCCTGACCCAGCCCCCCCTGCAGCACGATCAGCGCGATCACACACGCCGCCAAGAGCGAAGAGGAAGACGGGAGGTCTTGGGGCCCACGCTGCAGCCGCAAGATGCCAAGCAGTGTCTGGATTGTCTCGTACATCATGAATTTCATTCCTTCGGACCCGGAATTCTTGCATAGTCACCGAATGACGTCGTCCTCCACGCTGATCGACACGCCGGCCGCACTGGAGGATCTGGTTGGGCGGCTCGTGGCTGAGACCGACTTCGGGATGGATACCGAATTTTTGCGCGAACGTACGTATCGCGCCGAACTATGTCTATTACAAGTGACGGTTGGGGCAGAGCCTCGTTGCATCGATCCACTCGCCCTACCCGCCTTAACGCCGCTCCAAACGCTGATGGCAGGCACCCAACCACAGAAAATCCTGCATTCGGGTCGGCAGGATCTGGAGGTTCTGTGGCCGCTGACGGGCCCGATCGCCGGCGTATTTGATACTCAGATCGCAGCCGCGCTCGCCGGCTTTCCAGCCCAGATCGGCTATGCGGAGCTCGTCAAACGTATCCTCGGAGTGGAATTAGCGAAGGGCCAAACGCGTACCGATTGGTCGCGCCGACCGCTCACAGCGGCGCAGCTGGACTACGCTTTGGATGACGTTCGCTACTTACGGCCACTGCGCGATCACCTCCGGGAACAGCTCGATCGACTGGGGCGACTCGGCTGGCTGGAAGAGGACCTCACCCGCTTGGTCGATCCTGCAGGCTTACAACCCGACCCCAGCCGTGCCTGGCAACGCTTCAAGGGCATCTCACAGCTCGATGAGGGCAGACAACGCCTGATCAAATCGCTGGCCGAGTGGCGCGAGCGTCGAGCCATTCAAAAAAACCGGCCGCGCGGTTGGATATTAGATGACGCTTTCATCAAAGAAATTACCGAAACAGTTCCGCGCGACAGTGCGGCGCTCGCCGCAATTCAAGGATTGCCGGAAGGCGTAGTCAAACATAGCGGCGAGGAACTCTGCTCACTGGTGGCGCAAGCGCAGATTGATCACCCCGCCCCTCCCTTACCCAAACGAGCAAGACCTGACCCCGCTATCGTGCAACAGGTCAAATATTTGAGTGAGAAACTAAAGCGACGCGCAACAGAACTTGAGCTAGTGAGTGAAATACTCGCCACGCGCAAAGAACTCGATGCCCTCGCAGCCGGTCGGCCGATCGATCAAGTGCTCAGCGGTTGGCGCCTAGAGGTGCTCGCTGACGTCCTGACTGACTGACGCTCTGAAAACTACTTGTCTGACTGAGGCGCTACGAGGCGCTTAAGGCCTGCTCAACGCGCGCGGTCACCTGCTCAAGTGGGGCATCCGCCTCAATGCTGCGCAACAAACCCTGCGCCGCATAAAACTCGATCAATGGCGCCGTCTGCGCCTCATAGACCTCGATCCGCTTGGTCACGGTCGCTTCGTTATCATCCGGCCGTTGTAACAACACGGGCGCGGTGCAGCGTCCGCCACAGGGTGGTGGTGTGGGCGGCGGCGCCGTGTGAACGTTGAAAATACGCCCGCACTCCTGACAGCTGCGCCGTCCTGAGATGCGTTGGACCAATAATTCTTTGTCGACGTTGAATAAGATCACCGCATCGAGCGGCTGACCGATCGTTTGCAGCATCGTGTCCAAGCCCTCAGCTTGAGCGATCGTGCGCGGAAAACCATCAAGGATGAAACCCTTGGCCGCATCAGGCTCTGCCAAGCGCGCACGCACCATGCCCAGGATGGTCTCATCATCAACCAGTTGCCCGGCATCCATCACGGCCTTCGCTCGCACCCCTAGCTCGGTGCCCTCGCGTACATGGGCACGCAGCAGATCTCCCGTCGAGATCTGGGGAATACCGTGCAACTCTACGAGCCGCTGTGATTGGGTGCCCTTACCCGAACCGGGCGCACCGAGGAAAACGATTCTCATGGATAGCTTGTTGGGGATTAGGACCCGTTGCCGCCTGTCTGGTGCCGTATTGTGTGTGCCACGTTACCGTTCCGGTTTCGGGAGGTCAAACCGTCCGGTATCCTGCGTTAAATGGCCTGCTGCGTTGGCCGCTTATTCAACTTCATCCGCCCCCGACGACAGAACTGAATCATGACTGCAAAAACCCCCTCGAAGGCCCGTAAAAAGACCGCAAAATCCGCCCGCTCAACCGTCGGCTCAAGCGCCCGCCGTGGAGCCAAACCGACCGCTGCGCCGCGTAACGCCTTCTATGCCCAATCAGGTGGGGTGACCGCCGTGATCAATGCCTCAGCGGCAGGCGTCATCGAAACGGCAGCGAGATATCCGCGGGCGATTGGCAAAGTCTATGCGGGGCGTCACGGCATCGTTGGCGCGCTACATGAAGACCTGATCGACGTCTTCAAGGAAAGCAAAGCAACGATTGCCGGTCTACGCCACACCCCCTCTGGGGCTTTCGGTTCAGCCCGTTTCAAATTGAAGGGCCTTGAGCAAAATCGCGCCGAATACGAGCGACTCATCGAAGTCTTTGAAGCGCACAACATCGGCTATTTCTTTTATAACGGTGGCAATGACTCCATGGACACGGCGCACAAAGTCGCGCAGATGGGCGAGTCACTGGGCTACCCGATCACCTGTATTGGCGTCCCGAAAACCGTCGATAATGATTTGCCCTACACGGACTGTTGCCCAGGCTTTGGTTCGGTCGCCAAATACGTCGCCGTATCGACGTTAGAAGCCTCACTCGATGTCGCCTCCATGGCCAAGACATCGACCAAAGTATTTGTGATGGAAGTGATGGGTCGGCATGCCGGCTGGATCGCTGCCGCGGCGGGACTCGCGGGCCGCGGACGCGATGAGCCACCGCATGTGATTCTGTTTCCGGAAATTGCTTTTGATCGCCAAGCGTTTCTCGAACGCGTCAAGCAAAGTGTGGATCGCTGTGGCTACTGCGTAGTCGTGGTTTCGGAAGGCACCCATGACGCTCAGGGACAATTTTTGGCCGATGCGGGGACACGCGATGCCTTTGGACACACGCAATTAGGCGGAGTCGCTCCCGTGGTGGCCAATATGGTCCGCGAAGCCCATGGCTATAAGTTTCATTGGGCCGTCGCCGACTATCTCCAACGAGCCGCCCGCCATGTGGCCTCGAAGGTGGATGTGGATCAGGCCTACGCCATGGGTAAAGCGGCAGTGGAGTTGGCGATCAGCGGTCACAATGCCGTCATGCCCACGGTGGTGCGTAAATCAGATAAGCCCTACCGCTGGACGGTGGGACAAGTACCGCTCTCGAAAGTCGCCAACGTCGAGAAGAAAGTGCCGCGCGATTTCATTACCGCCGATGGGTTCGGAATCACCGAAAAATGCCGTCGCTATTTGGCACCCTTGATCGCGGGCGAAGATCCGCCGCCCTACAAAAACGGCCTCCCCGTCTACGTGCGGCTCAAAGGCGTACCGGTCAAGAAGAAGTTGGGCCCCTTTAAGGCCTGAGCTCGTCCACAGAGCCTCCGCGAGGCCTGTGGTATATTTCCGCGCCGTTTCAGGCGGGCCGATAGGTCCGTTTGGGCGGCAGACACGCGCCCAAGGCGCTTACATTTTTCAGGGGGACAATGCTGATGGATGCCAATCTCTGGCTGTGGACGGCCATTGCCGCAGGCGTGGTCGCGGTGCTTTACGGGATCGTTGCGGCGAACTCGATCAACAACCTGCCGGCGGGCAATGCGCGCATGCAGGAAATCGCGGCGGCCATTCAGGCGGGCGCTAAGGCCTACCTCAACCGTCAATACTCGACGATCGCAGTAGTGGGCGTCGTGCTCTTTGTGCTGATGGGCCTGGCACTCGATTGGGCCTCGGCTGGCGGCTTTGCCGTCGGCGCGTTGCTCTCCGGCCTCGCGGGATTCATCGGTATGAACGTCTCGGTGCGCGCGAACGTGCGCACCGCCCAAGCGGCGCATCAAGGCTTGAACGCTGCGTTGCAAGTCGCTTTCAAAGGCGGCGCGATCACGGGCATGTTGGTGGTCGGCCTCGGCCTACTCGGCGTGACCGCCTGGTACATGGCGATGCTGCCTGTTGTCGGCGAAGAAGACGCCCTGCGCTCGCTGGTGGGTCTCGCCTTCGGCGGCTCGCTCATCTCGATCTTTGCGCGTTTGGGCGGCGGCATCTTTACTAAAGGTGCGGACGTCGGCGCGGATCTCGTCGGTAAAGTGGAAGCCGGTATTCCTGAAGATGACCCCCGCAACCCCGCCGTGATCGCCGATAACGTCGGTGACAACGTCGGTGACTGCGCGGGTATGGCTGCCGATCTCTTTGAGACCTATGCCGTGACGATCGTAGCCACCATGCTGCTCGGCGGACTGATGCTCAAAGATCAGGGTGCTGCGGCGGTGATTTATCCGCTGGCATTGGGTGCAGCCTCGATCATTGCCTCGATCATCGGCACCTTCTTTGTGCGCACGACGGATGGCGGCAAGATCATGAACGCGCTCTACAAGGGCGTGATTGTTTCGGGTCTCATTTCGGCAGTGGCCTTCTGGTTCATCACCGAATCCTTGATGCCGGATAACGCGGTCGCGCTCTTTGGTTGCGCGGTCATTGGCTTGCTGTTGACGGCCGCCATGATTGTCATCACCGAGTACTACACCGCCACAGAATTCAGCCCCGTGCAAAAGGTCGCTGAAGCGTCACAGACGGGTCACGCGACCAACATCATCGCGGGCCTGGGCGTGTCGATGAAGTCCACCGCGCTGCCGGTGATTGCCGTCTGTATCGCCATCTGGGGCGCCTATACCCTCGGCGGTTTGTATGGCCTGGCAGTGGCGGCAACGGCCATGTTGTCGATGACGGGCATGATCGTCGCGCTCGACGCCTACGGTCCGATCACGGATAACGCCGGTGGCATCGCCGAGATGTCCGGTCTCGACAGCAGCGTGCGTGACGTCACCGATCCGCTCGATGCGGTGGGTAACACGACCAAGGCGGTCACCAAGGGCTATGCGATCGGCTCAGCGGGCCTTGCGGCTTTGGTGCTCTTTGCCGACTACACCCACAAGCTCGAAGATGCCGGCAAACTGCAGGATTTCTCGCTATCGGATCCCGCAGTAATCATTGGTCTTTTCATTGGCGGCTTGGTGCCTTACCTCTTTGGCGCCATGGCGATGGAAGCGGTCGGTCGCGCCGCAGGCTCTGTCGTGACGGAAGTGCGTCGTCAGTTCCGTGAAATTCCGGGGATCATGGATGGCTCGGCGAAGCCCGACTACTCCAAGGCGGTCGACCTACTCACTCGCGCTGCCATCAAAGAAATGGTGGTACCGTCCTTGCTACCGATTCTGGTCCCAATCGTGATTGCCTTTGGCATGAACGCTTTGATGGGTCCGGGCGCAGGTATCCGGGCGCTTGGCGGTCTTCTCATCGGTACCATCGTGACGGGTCTCTTCGTCGCGATCTCGATGTGTACGGGCGGGGGCGCTTGGGATAACGCCAAGAAGTTCATCGAAGAAGGTCACTGTGGTGGCAAGGGCTCTGAAGCCCACAAGGCCGCGGTCACGGGTGACACGGTTGGCGATCCGTACAAAGACACGGCGGGTCCAGCGATCAACCCGCTGATCAAAATCATCAATATCGTCGCGCTGTTGCTCGTTCCCTTACTCTGATCGAGCCAGATCGTCCGCGTCTAAACACGGCGGGCCAGGTCTAAAAAATACGACCTGGCTCGCCGATTCGGGTGCGATAGGCCCCAGGGGGCTCACGCGGCGCATCCACATCATTCGGCGGCCCCACCTCAGGGGCTTTAGGATCCGGCACCAATAACCGCCACGCCTCTGTGGGTTGTTGCGCAGCCCAGATTAGCCCTGCTATTCCGCCCGGTACGGCCCGATTCTCCGGAATATCGGGCGGTGGACGGCGCCGCGACTGCACCACAATTTCATCTAGCTCCGCAGTCCAAGGCTCATAAAGCTGTTCAGGCGGGATAAATCGCCGTAGGTCACCCTTGCGCAAATCCAAGCGCGGTTTCGCCGTCGGCGTCGCAGTCGGCATCGTAGTCGGTGCCACAGGACTTGCATCCTGTGCGAGGGCCGATACATTGGCACCCCCCAGAATCCATGGAGTCACACACGTGAGCCAGATCTTGCACGCCGTCAGCCGTCGATTGCTGCTCATTGCTGTTTTCACCTTAGCCCTCGCCGCCCACGCGGGCATCTCTCGAGCGGCAGAGGAGCATGCCATACCGCCAGGCATCCAGAAAATCACCTCTGTGGAGGGGATCACGGAATACGAACTCGACAACGGTCTGAAGCTGCTGCTCTTTCCAGACCCCTCAAAATCGACTGTCACCGTCAATATCACTTACCTCGTCGGCTCACGACATGAAGGCTATGGCGAGAGTGGCATGGCGCATCTGCTTGAACATCTCGTCTTCAAGGGCACCCCGCGCTTTCCCAATATCCCGCAGGAGCTGACGGCTCGCGGTGCGCGCCCCAACGGTACGACTTGGTATGACCGCACCAATTATTTCGCGACCTTTACCGCAACCGATGACAACTTGCGATGGGCGCTCGATCTGGAAAGTGACCGCATGGTCAACTCTTTCATCTCCGCGGAAGACTTGCAGAGTGAATTTTCGGTCGTCCGCAATGAATTTGAATCTGGCGAGAATGACCCGGGCGGAGTGCTACTCGAGCGAGTGATGTCAACGGCTTATCTTTGGCATAACTACGGCAAGTCGACCATCGGTTCGCGCGCGGATATCGAACGAGTGCCGATCGAGAACCTGCGGGCGTTTTATCAAAAGTATTATCAGCCCGATAATGCCGTACTCACCATTGCCGGACGCTTTGATCCTGCCAAGACCCTAAATTGGGTCAATGAATTTTTCGGTAAGTTGCCGCGTCCAGAACGAACCCTTCAGCAAACCTACACGATTGAACCCGTGCAGGATGGCGAGCGTCACGTCACGCTACGTCGTGTGGGCGATGTGCAAATCACGGCAGCGGGGTTTCATATACCGCCCGGTGGACATCCTGATTTTGCTGCCGTACAGGTGCTGGCTGATGTACTGACGAACGAGCCCTCCGGACGCCTTTACAAAGCGCTGGTAGAAGCGGGGCTTGCCAGTAGCGTCGGAAGTTTCGCTTTTAGCCTGAAAGACCCCGGCTATCTCTATATCGCCGCTGAAGTGCTCAAAGATAAGTCACTAGACGCTGCGACGAATAGTCTCTTGGCTGTCACTGATGGCTTTAAATCTGCGCCTGTCACAACAGAAGAAGTCGACCGAGCGCGTAATCGATTTTTGAAATTCTTTGAGCAGACCTACAACAACAGCGATCGCGTCGGCCGTGGCTTGTCTGAATACATCGCCAAGGGCGATTGGCGACTCTGGTTTTACTATCGCGATCAATTAGAGAAAGTCACTGCGGAAGATGTCAATCGGGTGGCTTTGCAATACTTGAAACCCGCGAATCGCACCACGGGCGTCTTTTTGCCTGATGCCAACCCCGATCGCTCAGAGGTACCCCAAGCACCCGATCCCAAAGAATTACTTGTGGGCTATCAAGGTAAAGCCGTGATCGCCGCGGGTGAGGAATTCGACCCCTCACCGAGCAATATCTTGGCTCGTACTCGCTCAGAGACCCTACCCGGCGGTGCTCAGTTGAGCCTACTGTCGAAGACCACTCGTGGTAATGAGGTTACTGCAACGCTGACCTTGCGACTCGGCAGCCTTGAGTCGCTGCAAGGTAAGGCGAGCATCGCGTCGTTCACAGCCGCGATGCTGCGCCGAGGTACCACCTCGCGCAGCCTGCAACAATTGAACGACGAGCTCGATCGTTTGAAATCCTCGGTCAGTATCGGCGGCTCGGGTCAAACCGTCAGCGTCAGCCTGCTTTCCACGCGCGATAACCTGCTACCCACCCTGGAGTTGGTGACAGACATGCTGCGTAACCCCGCCTTTCCTGAAGGCGAGTTTACGAAGCTACGCGACGAATGGCTGGCGTCGATTGAGCAGTCGCGTAGCGACCCGCGATCTTTGGCGATCCGCGAACTCTCGCAACGCTTGTCACCTTACCCCGAGGGAGATTTCCGTCGCACGCTCAGTTTTGACGACGAGAAAGCAGAGTTGATGGCTGTCACGCTGGCGGACCTCAAACAATTCCATGCGCAGTACTACGGCGCGACGCACGCTACAACGGCCGTCGTGGGTGACTTTGAAGAAACCACCACCCGAGCGGCGCTCGGTGCCCTGCTAGCCAACTGGCAGGCGCCCGTGAAATTTGCGCGGGCGAGCGAGCGTTTCTTTGATGTGCCGGGCGTAGAAACGCAGATTCTGACCCCGGATAAGGCCAATGCCTTCATGGTGGCTCAACTCAATCTGCCTCTGCGGGATGATCATCCCGATTACCCCGCACTCGTGATCGCCAACTATATGCTGGGAGGCGGCTTCCTCAATTCGCGACTCGCTGTGCGAATCCGTCAGCAGGAAGGTATCAGCTATGGTGTCGGCTCCTTCCTCAATGCGAGTCCGCTCGATGAGGATGGCTCGTTTGGCGTGTTTGCGATTTATAACCCGGAAAACTCCGCCCGCTTGCTCGCCGCATTACGCGAGGAGCTTGCGAAGGTGATCGCGACGGGTTTTAGCGCCAATGAATTACGCGACGCACAAACAGGCTGGCTACAAGGGCGTAACCTCAGCCGATCCCAAGATCGAGAACTCATGGGACGATTGGCAAGTTACCTCTACCTGCAACGTACGCTCGAGTGGGATCAGGACTTTGAGCAGCGTGTCGCAGCACTGACTCCCGAAGAGATTCAGGCTGCGTTTGTACGCTGGATCAAACCGGAGTCACTCAGCATCATCGAAGCAGGCGATTTCGCCGCTGCGAGCGCGCAGCCTTGAGTGCAAGCTCTTTAGCCATAACGGACCCATAACGGACGTCTGGTTTACTGCCAACCGTGTTTGGCGAGAAAATAAGGCTGATAAGGCCTATTGGATGCGAGGAGTGATGACCGAATGACCGAAGCCGCGACAACCCTGAGCATGGATCTGACGAGCGCCCGCGAGCAAATGATCCAACAGCAGCTGCGCACCTGGGAAGTGCTCGACAACGAGGTGTTGCAGGTCTTTGGCACACTGGATCGCGAACGCTTCGTCCCAGAGGCTTATCGGTCGCTCGCCTACGCGGATTTGGCGATCCCGCTGGGGCAGGGGCACTACATGCTCGCGCCCAAGCTGGTGGGTAGAATCGTGCAAGCCGTCAAACCGGGCCCACGCGATCGCGTCCTCGAAATTGGTACTGGCAGCGGGTATCTCACAGCCGCGCTCGCACGCCTCGCCTGCAGTGTCCGTACGATTGAGATTCGCGCTGATCAAGCGAGTCAAGCGCAAGCTAGCCTGACAGCCTCAGGGGTACGGAATGCGGAAGTCGTCACGGGCGACGCCTACGCAGAGGGGTCACTCGGCGAGCGGCTCTATGACGTAGTGGTCGTCGGCGCTGCCCTCGCGGAGCGTGAGCCACGATTCGAGGCGAAGGTCGCGATCGGCGGACGGCTATTTGCGGTCATTGGGCAGGGGTCGATCATGACGGCGATGTTGTATGAACACGTGAGCGCAGGTGAATGGCGACAGACCGAACTCTTTGAAACGGCTCTTGAGACACTCGTGGGCGCCCGACTCCCCTCACGCTTCAAATTTTGACGAATAGGGATCGAATACCATGGTTATGGAACTCTCAGTTGAAGAACTCAAGGCCCGATTGGATGCAGGCGAGAAGCCGCTCGTGATCGATGTGCGCGAGCCCTGGGAAAGAGAGATATCTAAACTCGAGATCGCGCAAGCGATGCCGATGGCGAGCGTGCCGCAGCGGCTCAATGAATTGGATCCTACGACTCCTATCATCGTGATGTGCCGCTCGGGTGGGCGCAGCTTACAAGTGGCCCACTTACTCGAGAGCCACGGTTTTCGGTCAGTCAGTAATTTGACTGGTGGAATTCTGGCTTGGGGTGAACGAATCGACCCCTCTTTGCGTCCATACTAAGAACAAGGATTTCGTCTGGGTGGAGAAGTCACCCAGACATCTGTTATAGTGTTGTAAAACACCACTGGAGTTATTATGAAGCGCGTCTTGCTGTCGCTGGCAGTGCTGCTGAGCTCAAGCCACACCCTGGTCGCGGTCGCCGAGGATTCGGTCGACCTGATGGCGGTCTATCAACGAGCGCTCGCCAATGACCCGCAGATCCGCGAGGCCGATGCCCTGCGTCTCGCGGCCCGCGAGGCGCGCCCGCAAGCCTGGGCGGCGATCCTGCCGCAGATTTCGGCTTCGGCCAGCAAGACCGAATCGGATAGCACCTCCGAGGGGCAGTTCCCCCAAGAAATCGTGCAGAACGGACAAACCGTGGTGTTCAACTTTCTGTCTTCCAGCGATTCGAAGCCAGAGACCGAACGCTGGAGCGTGGATTTACGCCAGAGCGTTATCTCGTGGGACAAGTGGGTCGCGATTAAACGTGCCAGCCGCCAAGTCGCGCAAGCCGAGGCCGATTTCCAGGCCGCGGAACAACAACTCATCCTTCGAGTCGCCGAGGCGTACTTCAACGTTCTTGCAGCCCAAGATACCGTCGCATCCCAAAGCTCGGCTTTCGAAGCCATTTCGCGCCAGCTCGAGCAGGCCGAAAAGCGCTTTGAAGTCGGGTTGATTGCGATCACTGACGTTCAAGAGGCTCGAGCTGCCCGCGATAGCGCCGCAGCGTCCGTCATCGCCGCCAAGCGTCAGTTGGCGACAACCGAAGAATTACTACGTGAAATCACCGCCGAAAAATTCACCCGCTTGGCGACGCCGAGTGATGCGATGCCGCTGAACTCGCCGGCGCCAGCGGATGAAGCGCAATGGGTCGATCGTTCTATGGAACAAAACCTCGCCCTGATCTCAAGCCGCCTCGCCGCCGAGATTGCGCGCGATAACGTGCGCGCGTCGTATTCGGGGCATCTGCCCTCGGTGGATTTGGTGGTCAGCAAAAGCGAAAGCGATCAGACCAGCCCCATCAACTTTGCCAGTGGCAACATTGGAACACGTACCAGTAACACCGAAGATGAGAGCGTGACGCTACAGGTCAACGTACCGCTTTTCAGTGGCGGCGCAGCGCAATCGCGCGTGCGTCAAACACAGTATCAATGGCAGGCCGCACGCGAGCGGCTCGCACGGGTCTCTCGGCAAACCGAGCGACTAGCTCGTGATGCTTACCTCGGCGTCCTCAGCGAAATCTCGCGCGTGACTGCCTTGCGACAAGCCCTCGAATCCAGTCGGACCGCCCTACAGGCAACCGAAGCGGGCTATGAGGTGGGTACACGCACGGCGGTCGATGTGCTGGAGTCGCGTCGCAGCCTCGCGGTCGCAGAGACTAATTATGCGCGTAGTCGTTACGACTATATTTTGAACGTGCTGCGTCTGCGCTTGGCCTCTGGCACGCTGGATGCGGCCACACTCACAGAGGTTAACGGCTGGCTGCAGAAGATGGATGCGTCGGAGAGCGAGTCGAGCGCGGGCTCATAAGCGGCTCTAATAATTGCATGATGCGGGCCGTGGTGCCCCGATTACGTGCCACGACCTGCTGTCCTGCTTGACCGCGCTGCGCTCGCTCCTCGGGCGAGCGCGCTAAAGTCAGTAAGGCAGCCGTTAATTCGGCCGATGAATTGACTGCCTGCAAGCCACCGGCTGTATGCAGCGCATCAAAAATTTCTTGGGTATTGAAGACGTGAGGCCCCATCAACACGGGCACACCGAGGGCGGCGGGCTCCAAGGCATTATGCCCACCCACGCCCGGCAGCAAACTGCCCCCCACATAAGCGACATCCGCAGCCGCATAAAAACCCGCTAACTCGCCGAGAGTATCGAGCAACAGCACCTCGGGCGCGCTACGTGATGAATCAGCGCCTAAAGTCCGATCAGCCAGTCCCTCGGTCTTGGCCAAAGAATGACGCAGGAAGGGTGTCCCACTGCGACTGAGCGCTTGCGCGACTGCATCGAAGCGAGTGGGATGTCTCGGCGCTAACACGAATAGCGACTCAATGCCCGCGCGCCTAAGCGCCTCGCTCGCCTCGAGTAATGCACGCTCCTCGTATTCATAGGTGCTGCCAGCGACCACCACAAAACGCGACTCAGCACCATAATGCGCTCGCCATGCGCGCCCCGCCTCCACCGCGCCGACAGGCAAACTCGCGTCAAACTTGATATTACCCACCATATGCGTTCGCTCAGCAGGGGCGCCAATCTCCACAAAGCGCGCCGCATCATCGGCGCTTTGCGCGGCAATCACGAGACCATGACTCAAGGTTTCTCGAAACAGCACCACCAACCGTCGATACCGTGCAACCGATCGCGGCGATACAGCCGCGCTCGCCAACACGAGCGGGACATTTCGACGTCCACATTCACGGTAAAGATTCGGCCAAAGTTCCTTTTCGATAATAATCGCCACCTTGGGCTGAATACGATCAAAGAATCGACCCACTGCGCCCGGCAAATCATAGGGCAAATAGCGCAGCTCTACGCGATCCCCAAAGGCTGTCTGTCCACGCAGTCGACCCGTCGGGGTCACCGTGGTGAGCACTAAGGCGTGATCCGGGTAACGCACTGCTAAGGCGTTCACTAGCGGGATGGCCGCCTGAACCTCACCCACCGACACCGCGTGTATCCAGATCGATGGTCGAGCCAATCTTTGACCGAAACCGAGGCGCTGCGGCAAATCCTGCCAATAGGCCCGATCATTTAAGCCTCGCCAAAGAAACCAAAGCATCACGAAGGGTGATAACGCATGCACTAGGATCTGATAGGCCAGCCTTATCATCTCAGTCCATCCCGATAGCCGAGCAGCACGGCCGACCACTGCTCATCGTTAAATGGGCGAGGCGACGCCAATGTCGCCTCAGACCCCTGATCAGATGGGTTTAATGAGTCGCATACCTTCAGCAAAGAACGCCTTAAGCGCGCAAGCACCGCGTCACACCAAAGACCAGGCGTACGTTGACGGCCCCGATCAAAATCGATCAACCAGAGGCCCTCTGGATTGATCAGAACGTTATGGGCATTCAGATCGGCATGGTGGATCCCGACAGCATGGAAGCGCGCAACGAGTTGACCGAGTTCTCGCCAACGCGTCTCAGGCACCGCACCCTGCGCCAGTTCGCTCGCTAAGGTGTGGGAGTCTTCAATCGCCTCGGTCAATAAATCCCCTCGATACCAACGGCCTGTGCGCTCCACCCGTGCAGCCACCACGGTCGGCACGGGCAATGCAAGAGTTCGCATGGTTTGCAGCAGCTCAAATTCACGCCAGGGTCGCGTCTGCTCATCACGACTAAAAAGGTAGCGATCACCCCATAACTTAGCCATCAACCCGCCACGGCGATAGTGACGCAAGACCCAAATCTTTGAACTCGCTGCCTGAGCGGCCTCGCCCCTCGGGATCGGGCTCTCAACGAACCAAGTATTGCCACGACCTTGGGCAACCGACCGCAGCGCGCCACGATCGCGCCAGTCATCGGGATCGAACCATGACGCCAATAATCTTGCTCGACTCGACGCCTCAGCAGCCGAAGACAGGTCGAGAAAATTGCCGACCCAGCGGGGGTCATATAGCATCACGCTCGCGCCATCGACGACGCGCTCGATCTTTTCACCGGATGTTGCACCGCCGGACTGCATAATGCTGCCGCTGACCGCCCCCCCTGAATCTGTGTGTTTACTTCGCCTGTCGGCCATCGGCGATACCTGTCATGTGGTACCCCTGTTGCGCCACTTACAGCAGGCCTGGCCTCAAACCCGTTTTACCTGGGTGATCGGCCGTACCGAAGCCAAATTAATGCAGCTGATACCCGAGGTGGAGTTTATCACCGTGGATAAGCGCGCCGGCTGGCGGGGCTTACGCGAGCTCAGACGCGCCTGTCAGGGCCGACATTTTGACGTCTTGTTGCATCTGCAACTGGCCCTGCGCGCGAGCCTCTGTGCGGCGATGATTCCGGCGCGCCTGAAGCTGGGTTTTGATCGCGCGCGGGCGCGTGAGCTGCAGTGGCTCTTCACCGATTGCCAAATCGCGGCTCGACGTGACGAACATGTACTCGATAGCCTCCTCGGCTTCGCGGCCGCGCTCGGCATACCCCCGTCAACAGCGCTCAATCGATCCATACCGCTGCCCGCTGAGGCGCTCGCCTATGCGCAACAACATATCCCCGATGAGGCGGCTCCGACCTTACTGATCAGCGCCTGCTCGAGCCATCGCCTTCGTAATTGGCGAACCGAGCGTTATGCAGAGGTCGCCCGCTATGCCATCGACCGATATGGCATGCGCGTGCTCCTCGTTGGGGGGCCAAGTACGCTTGAGCGCGAGACGGCCGAAGCGATTCAGTCCGCCTGCCCCGCCGCCATCAACCTGGTCGGTCGTGACACCTTGCCGCAGCTACTCGCCTTACTGAGCCGTGCGCGCGGCTTGCTTACCCCGGATTCGGGCCCTGCCCATATGGCAACACTGGTCGATACACCCGTGATCGGCCTCTACGCTGCTACGCGTTCGGCGCGCTCGGGACCCTACCTATCCCAAGAATGGTGTGTGGATGTCTATGAGGAGGCGGCTGTTCGCTTCCGACAGCGCCCCGCCTCCGCCCTACCCTGGGGCCATAAAATTGAAGAGCCCGGGGTCATGGATCTCATCACCACAGAAGCAGTTTGCGCGCGACTCGATGCCTTGATGGCAAGCTCTTGATAGCATGCGCGAATGAAAGACATCCTCGTACCTGTCTCGCCTGGCGAGATGCTCGATAAAATCACCATCCTGCGCATTAAATCTGCGCGCATGACGGATGCGATCAAGCTGCAAAACGTACGCCTTGAGCTGCAATTACTTGAGCAGACTTGGCGCGAAAGCGGTGCTGATGAATCTTTGGTGGCAGATGATATCGCTCAGTTACAACATGTGAACGAGCAGCTTTGGGATATTGAGGATCGGATTCGCGACAAGGAACTTGCGCAAAGCTTTGACGCGGAATTCATTGAGCTCGCGCGCGCGGTTTACGTCACCAACGATGAGCGAGCGGCGTTTAAAAAGCGCATCAATACGTCGCTTGGCTCCCGAATTGTCGAAGAGAAGTCTTACAAGCCCTACAAACCGAGCACTTAACCCTGCAGAGTGTACTCAGCGCCGCAGTAAGGGCACTTCGCCCAGCCCGTTTTTTCAATGGGCAGATAAACCCGAGGGTGGGAGTTCCAGAGATGCATTTGCGGCATTGGACAAGATAGCGGTAGATCCTCGCGGGTCACCACGTATTGATTCTGCGCGTTCGGCTGCAGCAAGGGTACGGTGGGATGAGTTTCGTTCGACATGTGTACATTATATCCGGAGCGCTTATGTCGCCGCATCTGCGAAACACGCAGCCCAGATGGCCTGCACCGCCGACCGCTCAGCAATGAATTCACTGTCTGGGACCACGGGTGTTTCCTCCCGTAACGATCGCAAGTGTCCCCGACTGCGGTAAGCACGGTACGCAGCCGTGAGGCAATCGACCGTATGCTGCACAACGAGATTGCCCGAGGCCAAGGTCTCTAGCTGTCGAATCGTGTCCGAAAACATAACGACAGCAGAGTGTGAAGCCGCCTCGCGCAGCGCCCAGTATTGCGCCAAAAATTCGATATCCGCCATGCCGCCCGGGTCTTGCTTCAAGTCAAACTGACCCGACTTGGCGCGCGATAACTCGCGCCGCATCCGCTCGCGCATCTCGCGAACATCGTCCTTCAATCGCTCTCTACGCACATGATGCGTCAGGATATCGACCCGTAACCGCTCAAAGCGCTGACAGAGCGTGACATCGCCCGCCACGGCGCGCGCATGGAGCAGCGCTTGGTGCTCCCAGGTCCACGCCTCCTCACGCTGATAGTCGCCGAAAGCATCGATCTGCGTAATGAGCATCCCGCCCTTGCCGCTCGGACGTAAACGCACATCGACTTCATATAAACGGCCCGCCGCCGAGTGCACGGTCAAGATATGAACGATGCGTTGCGCAAGACGTACAAAGAAAACCTGATTATCCACTGGCTTAGCCGCTTGAGTTTCCTGCTCACTACCCTGTGAGTCATGTAAAAACACCAAGTCGAGGTCTGAGCCGTAGCCGAGCTCCCAACCGCCGAGTTTGCCGTAACCGAGCGCACAAATATTGACCTCACGCAGTGCAGACTCGGGCGTGTCGCGACACTGAGGGACACCAAATTGCGTCGTCATTTGCGTCCACGCCTGACGCATCGCTTCGGCGATGATGAGCTCGGCGATATCCGTCAAGCGATCGGAGACTCGCATCACAGGGAGACTACCCGCGAGATCGGCAATCGCCACGCGAAAAACCGCAGCGCGTTTGAATTGCGCCAAGGCTTCCACTAAATGCTCGGGATCCGCATCCACTACCCTCGCGAGCCGATCCTCCAAATCCGCTGCCAAGGCCTCACGGCCAGGCGGTTCATTCAATGTTCGCTCATCGAGCAATTCATCTAGCAATAACGGATGCGCAGCCAGCTGGGCGACTAGGAAATCACCCGCCCGACAAATACCAAGTAAACGATCACAGGCGACTGGATTTTCATTGAGTAAGGCGAAATACGCCGAGCGCCCACCGATGGCCTCCAAAATACGCAGCAATCGCCGAATAAGCACGAGTTGCTCATCGTCCGCAGTGATACGAATCAATAAGGCAGGCAATAAACGCTGTAATCTTTGAGCAGCAACACGCTCGAGACGACGCACTGGTCCACTATCGCGAAAATCTATGAGCAGGCGGGCAATCGCGAGCGCTTCTTGCCCACCGCGCTCCTCGATTTGGGTGGCAAAGGCTTCAGCCTTCAGGCTATCGTCCCAAAGCAGCTGCCAGATGGAGCCGGTGTCGCTCGTTTGAGCGGCGCACTCGTCGGCCTCCGTGACCGGTGTGAATACGAGCGACTGAAACTGGGTCTGTACAAATTGCGTTTGCTGATCAAGCGTACTACGTAATGAAGCCCAATCAGTTTCGGCCATTGCCTGAGTCAAGCGGGACTGCGATGAAGTATCGGTGGGCAGGCTATGGGTCTGCGCATCGCGCAGCATCTGCAGACGATTTTCGAGCGTTCTCAGATATCGATACGCCTGCATTAAACCGCCTGCGACCTCAGCACTGAGGAGACGACTCCGCGCAAGTCGTGGTAAGACTGTCATGAGTTTCGGGGTTTGGAGGCGCCGATCCTGCCCACCTCGAATCAATTGCATCGCCTGCACAATAAATTCGACTTCGCGAATACCGCCCGGACCCAATTTAAGATGATCGACCCACTCTTTACGCGCCACCTGCTGTTCAATCATCTGCTTCATGTCACGCAGACTGTCGAACACCCCAAAGTCCAGATAGCGCCGATAAACAAATGGCCTTACGACTTCCTGATAGAGCGCTGCATAGTCTGCGACACCGGTAATCGCGCGCGCCTTGATCCACGCGTAACGCTCCCAATCGCGCCCATGCTGTAATAGATAATCCTCGAAAGCAGCAAAACTACAGGCAAGCGGCCCAGAGTCACCGAAGGGACGCAGACGCATGTCCACTCGAAATACAAAACCATCGACGGTGGGTGTGGCGAGTAAACGCAGCAGCGCCTGGCCTAGGCGAACAAAGAATTCTTCATGACTGATTGATCGCTCGTGCTGTGTCTCCCCGTGCGCAGGGAATAAAAATACGAGATCAATATCGGAGGAAAAATTGAGCTCCCCTCCGCCGAGCTTACCCATACCGATCACCACCAGCGGCATGGGGCTACCCGTCTCATCCCGCGCCTCACCGAAGCGCAATGAAAGCGCTTGTCGGGCGAAGCTCATCGCGGCCTCAATCGCCTCATCCGCAAAATTCGATAAATCCGCGAGCGTCTCCTCGAGTGACGCCCGACCGGACAAATCTCGCCAAGCGATCCGCACCATCTCCCGTCGGCGCCAGCATCGCAACCAGCTCATCACCACAGCCTCTGTCGCGCCCGCATCGGGGCGTGCACCCTGAGGCCAACACAGCGATGACTCGCGTTTCAACTCGAGCGCACCCGATCGCGCAAAATCTGCCCACAAGGTCGCATCCCGTGCGAAACTTTCGGCCACAAACTCACTGCAACGCAGCACATGCTCAGCTTCGCTGCGCAAGGGGAGTGGGAAATCTTCTGCCTGCATGGTGCTGAACGACAAACCGCTTTGGAATGGGGGTCTCAGCATACAAAAAAGCCCCGCTCACGCGGGGCTATATATGATGCGACGACCGGAGGGGGAGGAAGGTCATCGCATGCGTGTACGTTACGGGCCTGTCCCAGCGACGTCTGTACGCAGATGTACCTAAAGTGGGCGTTGAATGATGGCAAGGTATCGATCGTTAAAAAAGAGAGCGCCGTATGGCTAGCTTGGATGCGAGTATGGACCCAACACAATTAAGCGATGTCAGTACGCAAGGAGTTAGCGTCGCTGCGTATCGTGATGCGATTAGCCGATTTTTGACGGGTGTTACGGTCGTCTCGACTGAATATGACGGGATCCGTCACGGCATTACGGCGAGCGCTGTAGCCTCGGTCACGCTTGAGCCGCCGACCGTCCTCATCTGCCTGAATCAATTATCGGCTACTGGACAAGCTGTCGCGCGTAGCGGGCATTTCGCCATCAATGTGCTTAACGACTCTCAACATTCCCTAGCACAACACTTTGCTAGCAAGCTCAGTGATAAATTTGCAGACATTGAATATACCCGCGGCGCTTTAGGTGATCCCTTACTCCCGTCGGCGTTAGCACAACTTGAGTGTGAAGTGAGTTCACACACCACCGTGGGCAGCCACTATATTTTCTTTGGTCGAGTCGTTGAAGTCGAGAGCACCTCAGGAGCGCCACTCGCTTACTTTAGAGGCCAGTTCATCCCACCTTTGGGCTAAGTCGGCGGTCTCGCGATCGGGACATCAGTCGGTAGCGCAGCCGCTAGACGTAATAACAGAGACTCGTCAAACGGCCGACCAATAAATTGCGCCCCGATGGGCAATCCCTGCGGATCGCGCCCAGCCGGAATACTGATTGCGGGTAGCCCCAAAAAATTAATCGGTGCAGTACAGCGAACGAGTCTCGCTAAGATCGGCCACAGCGACTCGCCCGCCCCCACATCCGTTGCGTCCCGCCGCGGTACTAAAAGTGGAATCGTCGGTGTGAATAGGGCGTCACAATGACCAAAGACACGCTCCACAAACTCTTGCAGGATCGTCAAGCGCAAACTCAGCGCCACTCCGTACACGGGCGCAGGGATACCGAGCCCAGTGCTCGCCCGCAAACGCACCTGCGGTGAGTAAGCGCCTGCCGACTCGCGCAACATGGCTGCGTGCAAAGCAGTGGCTTCGGCGTAAACCACGGCCCGACTGAGCTCCGCGAGTGAACTGACATCCGGCATCTCCACCGGCACAAATCGTGCGCCAGCGGTCTCTAGACGCGCTCGCACCTGATCGAGCGCCTTGCGTACCGGAAGATCCACATCTTCAAAGAAATAACGATCGGGAAGCCCTATGCGTACGCCCTCGATGGGTTGCTGCAAGGCCTGCTCAAAATCGGGGACGGGACGTGCACTGCAATACGGATCCGCGCCGTCGGCGCCCGCCACGATCGATAGCACTCGTGCAAGGTCACGCGCGGAACGCGCCATCGGCCCAATGACGTCGATGGAGGGAGACAAACGCATACTCCCCGTCCGCGGGATCAACCCATAGGTCGGCTTGAGCCCCAGCACACCGTTGACTGACGCGGGAATCCGCACCGACCCACCCGTGTCCGAACCCAGACTCGCAAACACGGCACCGCGCGCTACGGCGACAGCCGATCCACTCGATGAGCCGCCCGAGATGTAGTCGGGGTGCCAGGCATTAGCGCAATCCCCTCGCGCGCCGTTGTGACCTGTCGCACCGAGCGCAAACTCCGCCATATTGAGCGTACCGACCGTCACCGCGCCGGCGAGCTCGAGACGTTGAATCACCGTCGCGACCCCCGAGGACTGCAACCGAGACGGCACCTTCGAACCACAGCTTGGGCTGCGATAGCCGGCATCAGACGGCAGATTGAACATATCTTTGTGCGCCAAGGGTATCCCGAGTAGCGGCATCTGCCTCGCCATTTCCGGAGACTCTTTGACCAAGGTGTGTAACCAAGTAGCTCGCGCCCGTGCGGCATCGGCCTCGATGGATAACCAGGCATGCGTTTGTGACTGCATGGCCTGCGCGCGTTCTAAGGCAGCCTCGATTAGCCCATCAAACCCCTGATCTAGGTTTGTCAAAGTCGCGCGCGCTTCACACAGACTCAGCTCCAAGACCTCCGCGATGGCGTGGATAGAGCTATCGGCTGAGCGAGTCGCACCGCTGCGCATCTCCCCTGACACCTCAGGCGCCAAAGATTCGAGCAACGCCAGATAGTCACCCGGTTCACCGGTGGCGCGTGCGCCCCAGTGCCGCGAAGCATGAGCCACTGCGTCGACCGCTGCCTGCGCGCCGGAAGCAATACGCTCGGCCATCTGCGGGGCGAGCTCAATACCGAGCGCCTCAGCCGCAGAGACCACGGCGGACGCGGGGATCCTCATGCTCATTTAGTCGATCCCGCATCGTCCGCACGGAAATGGGGCAGCACCTCACGCGCGTAGAGCTCAGCTTGATCAACCATGGCCGACTGACGCGCACCATGAGGATGGGGAACCGGTGAACCTCCGAGTTGATAGACATGGTCAAGACCCATATCGAGCAACACCTCGAGTCGATCGCGACATTTTTTGGGCGGCCCACAAATCGAGAACCAATCAACGAATTCATCCGGGACTTGCTGCAAGTGCTTACCACTCTCTCGTGCATGTTGAGCCATGTCATAGCCTTGCTGCATGTGAGCCGCCAATGATTTGAGCTGCGGCGGTAAATGTTCAAGCGAGGCATTTTTCATACCTGCAAAATGCGCCACCATGCCAGAGATCATCCGCCCCAAATTAATGGCGCGTGACTCATCCTCATCACACACTAAATTCACGTAAGCACCAATCTGTAAGGACTCGCGGGGACGCCCCGTCTCGGCTAAGCGCGCGAGAGCCACATCCATCGCCCATCGAACGCGCTCAGGGGCGCTACCGACCGCGAAGCTCACCCGATCCGCCACATCCACCGCCATACGAATAGTCTGCGGTCCTGTGCACGCGACATCGACGGGTACCGGATCCACGGTCACAGAATCAAACCAACGCATGCGCGAGTCCACCCCATGGCGCGAGACGGTCTCGCCACGGCTATAGGCCTGCAGCTGTTGGACGAATTGGCGTAACTCACCCGTCTTCGCGTTATCGCGCCCGATATGTGCCGCCGATGAATCGCCTCGTCCAATCCCGCAGAGCATGCGCCCCTGAGACTCTGCTTGGAGCGTCGCAAACGCGCAGGCTGTTACCGCCACATCGCGAGTGATGGGGTTCGTGACCCCTGTCCCTAATTTGAGTCGTTGGGTCGTGGCGGTCGCCAGCGCCAATTGACTGAAAGGATCGGGACTAAGATTTTGGGTATCCGGACAGAGCAAAATATCAAAGCCCAAGGCTTCGACACGCGCGGCAAGGGTCGCCGTATATCCGGGCGACGCTTCCATCACGACACCAAATTCAACTTTCCGCTCGCTCATATCGGGAACCTCGAGGCCATTGGCAGCGTCCAACCAGCTGGGGTCTAGTTCGGACTGACTGAGTACGACAGTGTGAGTGTGCGCACGCATTCCGCTCGCTTGAGAGTGTAACGTGTACGTAAAACCGTTAGCATTAATCAATAGACTATTTGGGTTTACACGGAGCCTGTATATATGAATCGTCTCGCTCTACTAACCTTAGCCACACTCGCTTGGCTGGGCGCAGGTTCCACTGCGCACGCCGATGAGTTCGACGCCACGATCGAGCTCTTTGAAAACGCGGGTGAGAGTGGTGAGTTTTTTGACAAAAGCTACGCCTATGCCGTCTTTCCAACCGTGGGTAAGGGCGGCCTAGTGGTCGGTGGCGCCCACGGTGTGGGTCGAGTGTATGAGCGCGGACGCTATGTGGGTGACATCACCCTGACTCAGCTCAGTGTGGGCTTCCAAGCGGGCGGTCAGGCTTATAGCCAGATCGTATTCATGCAGGATCTACGGGCATTCAAAGAATTCACCTCGGGTGAGTTCGGCTTCGGCGCGGGCGTCAGCGCTGTGGCTATCACTGCGGGTGCGAACGCGATGGCGAGCACCACCGGCTCGAGCGCCAGCGTGAGTGGCGGCAAAAAAGACGCCAAAACCGCCGGTGAGTTTTACAAAGGCATGGCCGTCTTCACGATTGCCAAAGGCGGGTTGATGTACGAAGCCTCGCTCGCAGGCCAAAAATTTAACTACAAGCCGTTAGCGACCGAGTAGTCGCGCTCTGTGATCGGGCGCCTACCCCGCTGCCTATGCAGCAGGGAGGCGTCGATCACACGCTGCCTCAGCGCCTCAGCGCCTCAGCGACGATAATCCAGCGGTGGCGCGCGATCGCCTACCACCGAGACATATTGAAAGCCCGGCCCACGACGCTGTTCGAATTCTGCCTTGGCTGCCTCCCGCAGAGCCGGGTCCAAAAAGAGCCGCTCCGCCGTGAGCGCCAAGATTTTGCTCGCGTTCTCCATACCCTTGAGGCCAATACTCATGCCCCCTGCGGCGACCGCCTGCCATGAATGCGCAGCGGTTCCCGCTACCCAGGTCGCGGTTCGAAACCCGATCGTCGGCACGGTCCAACTGACGTCACCCACATCGGTTGAGCCATAGCTCCCACGGCTACCTGCTGGCTGAATTTCGCGCTCGGAACCCAAGGCCAAATCCGGCTTATCAAAGGTCTGATACAGCGTCTCGGCAAAAGCCTGTTCCTCGACATCGTAGGTGACTCCACCGACTTGACTCAGCGCGCTCTCCACCACCTGCGCGAGGACATCATTGGGCAGCAGACTATATGCGCCATGGATCACTTCGTGTTCGACCCGCGTACCCGTGCCGAGCGCCGCAGCTTCAGACGTTTTGACGACTCGGTCAAAGATTTCAGCCATGACCACCGGGTTACGGTGTCGCACGTAGTAAAACACCTCGGCGAATTCCGGCACCACATTCGGGGCATCACCCCCTTTGGTAATGATGTAGTGAATGCGCGCATCCTGCGGTACGTGCTCGCGCATGAGATTGGTCATGAAGTTCATCGCCTCGACTCCATCGAGAGCCGAGCGACCCCGATCCGGCGCCCCGGCCGCGTGCGCTGCTGTGCCGTAAAAGCGAAACTTCGCGCTTTTATTTGAGAGCGTGGGCTCATTCGTGACAATGTTGCGATCACCCGCATGCCAATGCAGCGCCACATCCACATCATCAAATAAGCCTGCACGCACGAGATACGCCTTACCGGCGCCGCCCTCTTCTGCGGGCGTGCCATAAAGCCGGATGGTGCCTCGCTGCCCCGTCCCCTCTAACCATTGCTTGATCGCGATCGCAGCGGAAGTCGAACCCGCACCAAATAAATGATGTCCGCAGGCATGACCTGAAATCCGGCCGCGTAAAGGCTGGCGCACCGGTACGGCAGCCTGAGATACGCCAGGCAGCGCATCCATTTCTGCGAGAATCGCAATGACCGGCTCACCTGAGCCGTATTCGGCCACAAAGGCAGTCGGCATATCTGCGACGCCCGCTTTGATACCAAACCCGGCGGCGGATAGTTCCGCTTGCAGGCGCGCGCTCGATTGAGTCTCCTGGTAACCCACCTCAGCCCACCGCCAAAGATCAAGCGCCACCGCTTGATCTGTAGCACGACGCGCCTCAATACGCTCCAAGAGCGATACCTCCGCCCTCACCTCTGCAGCTATCGCCAGGAGACATAGCGATATAACGAGTCCGCCTACATATCCCATATGCCGCACACACCCTCGCTGAAGGCCGATTATTTTTTCTTTGTTCACGCTTCCGAGTCCGTTTTTGCATGGCTAACTGACGACATACCGATCGATTGACTACCCATCACTTTGATAATGACCCATGGCGGTCCAATCATGAGATAAACCAAATCAGTCAAAAAACTAGGCCGCTTACCTTCCACGTAATGACCCATGAATTGACCCACCCAAGCAATGAGAAATACCCCAAGCGCTAACCCAAAGAGCCCGCCAGTGCCGAGCTCTGCGCGTAATAACGCCGCCGAAACCAAGCATGCCACTAACACGACAGCCATTATCAGCGCTAAACGCCAAGGCAGTAGCCACACCCAAAAACCAAGAGCCAGTGCCGACGCCCCCCAAGCGATTACACTGATCTCGAAGCTTGCACCCAACACCCCCAGCGGGATGAGTGACAATAAAACCACCAACGACCAAAGAATCGCCGGCACACACCATTGATGCAGGCGCTGGTTGAGCGGATGCTGATGATCAGCCGAGTACGCCGCAAACCAATGCTGGGCATGGCTGTGAGAAGAACTAGTGCTTGAGTGCGGCATGGTACCCACGCTCCAGTTGCTGCAAACGATCGTCGAGCGCACCAGTGTACCCGACTGATAAGCGCACTAGACCTGGGCTGATCCCCGCCCGCTTAAGGGATTCGGCATCTAACTCGCTCGAGGTACTCGATGCGCTGGCACTCATCAACGTATCGCTAAAGCCGAGGCTGACGGCCATATAGCCGAAATCCTCAATATTCTGCAGGTGCTCCATGAAGGCGTTGGCACGTTGCGCACTGCCTAAATCCACTGCGAGTAACCCCCCAGCCCCGTACCCTGGATTCGCGAGCGCTCGATAACGCGCATGATCGGGATGTGAAGCAAGCCCTGGATAGATAACCTTTGCCCCTAAGGCTTCAAGGCACTGCGCATAGGCGAGCGCCCGTCGTGCATGCTCGCTCATCCGCAATCCCAAATTTGGCAAGCGCGTCGCGACCTCATACGCTGCGCGCGGATCCATCGCAGGACCCAAGAGCATCAAACTCCCGAGATGTAAATCATACAATCGATCAATGAATTCACCACTGGCACATACACAACCCGCGACAATATCTGAGGCGCCATTGATAAACTTTGTCAGGCTGTGTACCACCACATCGGCGCCATGGATCGCAGGGGTCATCATGAGAGGCGCAAACGTGTTATCGACAATCAGTAGCGCACCGCGCTCGTGAGCAAAAGTCGCAAGCCGCGGTAAGTCCGCTAAGCGCAAAGTAGGATTCGACAGCGTCTCACAATAGAGCACGCGGGTATTGGGGCGCCAGGCTGCCGCTAACGCGGACTCATCATCGAGATCCACGCAGGTCGTCTGGATGCCCGCCTTACGGGGCAGGTAATCATTGAGTAACGCCCAGGTACCGCCGTAGAGCGCCGCACTCGCAACGATGTGATCCCCCGTGTCGCAAGCCTGCAATAAGACGCCGGAAATGGCCGCCATCCCGCTCGCGGTGCAATAGGCGCTTCCCGTCGCTTCGATCGCAGCGAGGTGCCGCGCCAACACCAACACGGTCGGATTAAAGTGCCGACCATACAAAAAGCACCCGCCTTGAGGGCCCTGCCGGCCTTCAAAGATCTCAGGCATTTTGCCGGCCTCAAGAACGGTGAACGTCGCGCTGGTTTCGATCGACAGATTGATCCCCCCGTGCTCGCCAAACTCGTGGCGCGAGCGCGCCAATCGAGCCATGGGGTCGGCAGGCTGCTGCACATCCGTCATACACCACCTCCGTCATTCCGGTTTAGTATCGTGCCACCATGAATACCCCCCGCAACGACGTCAATAGCACTCGTCCCACGGATAACGCCTCCCCCTCGGGCGGCTCGTCACTACCTGCCGCCTGGCTGAGTATTTTTCTCTTCAGCCTATTTGCCTGGACCATGAGTAATCTGGACCAGTCGCTATTTGGTTATGCGATCCCAGGGATTTTGGGCGAGTTTTCAGTGGGTCTCGATGTCGTTGGCCTGATCCTGACGGTCGGCTTTATCGCAGCCGCGTTCATGGTCGTCTTGGCAGGGCTTGCCGCCGATACCTGGGGTCGTCGCTGGACACTAACGGCGCTTCTTGCGCTATCAGCACTCTTTGTGGGTCTGCATGGTTTCGTAGAGGACCTCAGCCAGCTGACTTGGCTACGTGCCCTCGCCTTTGGCTTGGCCGCAGGACTCGCGCCGATTACCTCGGCCTTTGTGGCTGAATCGGCACCTGCCCGACACCGAGGCATGCTGATGGGTGTGCTGCAGTGTGGCTATCCACTCGGTTGGTTTTTGGCCGCGATGCTCGCCGCACCCCTTCTCGAAACCAGCGGTTGGCGCAGTATTTTTTTCATTGGCTTTGCTGTGGTACCGATCGCTTTTTTCATCGGTTGGCGTTTACCCGAGAGTCGCCGCTTTGAGCAAAAGGTCAGTGATCGCGGACAGGCGAAAGCCGCCGCACTCGATTGGGGGTTGCTAAAAGAGTTATTCACGCCGACGTACCGTCGTCGCTCTATTGCGTCGATTGTGCTCTTTTTGAGTTTTGGCTGTGCTTACGCCGGCACCGCATTTTTCTTTCCAACTTATTTCATTGAAGTCCGCGGCTATAGCCCAGCGGAAGCCACACAGCTTGTTGGATTCTCCAATGGCATTGCCATCGTCGGCTATCTAGCCGCCGCTTGGGTAGGCGAATATCGACTACCGCGTCGCGATACATTCGCCCTGTGGACCGTACTGGGCGCAATCGCGTTAATCGCCTTGATGTGGTTGCCTGAGACGCGCTGGCAGGATCTGGCGCTCTTTGGGCTCACAGGTGCGTTTTTCTATGGCAGTAATGCCGTGGTTGGCGCTTTACTGACCGAGCTCTACCCGACTCGTATGCGTACCACCGCTTATGCGCTCTGCGGCTCGGCGCCACTCAGCACGGGGTTTGCGATTTATCCGGCGCTCGTGCCACTTGCCGTACAGGGCTTTGGCTGGCAGTGGAGCTTTACCGTGATGATCGCACCGCTCCTGCTGGTCTCCGCACTCGCAGCGCTGGTGTTACCGCGTGTACTCTCGGGTAGCGATGTGGATGCAGCCGCAGAGGCAGGGAACGACTCAACCGTGCGTTGAAGTGTCATCCAGCGGCTCAACACGCTGCGCGACTGAACCGAGTGGCTCTGAACCTGCCGGACGCTCGATAAGCCGTCTGGGCGCGCCGCGCTCATCCTCCACTAATTCTTTGAGCTGCTCGCGAATTTGCTGATCTCCGAGTGTGGGGCGCGTCAGTCGGCGTTGATAATCGGTCCAAGTGGGGCTTTCAAAGCGCTCTAACCATAAGTGAGGTCGGTCAAGATCTTGGCAGACCGACCAACGACGCGCACCGTCACGACGACGAATCCGACCTAATTCATTGATGATGCGTAGAAAATCGCTGGCTCTCCCAGCTTTCACGCGGTACTCAATCGTGACCACGATGGGCCCTGAGGCTGGATCCAGTGCCACGGCAGGCGGCCCCAGCCCCGTCATCCCATGCGGATCCAAGGAGCCCGCCTGTGCAATCGACACTGGTAACCATCTCGCCACCAACAAGGTGGTCAAAGAAAAAAGACCCGCGATCGCCATGCCCTCGCGTAACCCCGTCACCACGGCGACTTCGCCCCAGACCCAAGCGCCGACCGCCATCCCGGCAAAGGCAAAGGTTTGATAGAGAGCAAGCGTTCGCCCCGTCACCCAGCGCGGTGAAGATAACTGCACGGCAATATTGAAATTTGCCAGTCCCAGCGTCCAAGTGGCGCCACATACCACGTGCGAAAGCAAAGTGAGCCAAGCGTAAGGGCTCACGGAAATCGTTAGCATCGAAAGGGATGCCACGGCACAAAGATTTCTCAATAAACGATCGCTGGAGTAACGGGCGCGAAGAGCCGCACTCGATAGCGCCCCCATCATGGCGCCGACCCCGAATCCACCCAATAAAATGCCGTAGGTTGGCGCGCCACCGCCGAGCAAATCTCGGGCGACCACGGGCATCAAGGCAGGTACCGCGGAGATCGGTACCGCAAACAACACGGCGCGTAGCAAAATCGCTTCGATATGCGGTGATAGACGGACGTAACGAATGCCCGTGGCAATCGCCGAGCCCAGCGGCTCGGGCGGTAAATGCGAACCGGAGCTCGGACTGCGCCACCAATAAAGCGTCGCGAGCATACCGATGTAGGAGAACGCATTGATCACGAACGCAGCCGCGGCACCCGCTGCCGCGACAATCAACCCGCCTAGGGCGGGGCCCACGCTCCGTGCGAGATTGAACCCCATGGCGTTCGCCATGACGGCCGCTGCGATCTCCTTACGTGGTACCTGATCGGCAATGGCCGCTTGCCATGCCGGCGCAAAGGCAGCCGTCCCACAGCCAATCAAAAAGGTCATCAATAACAAGACCTGGGGTGTCACCGCGTCCAGTAAGGCAAGCGCTGCCAAGACTCCCGAGGCGATGAACATTAACCAAATGGACGCGAGCATGACGAGGCGCCGATCGTGGGTATCGGCGAACGCCCCAGCGATGAGCGACAAGAAGAAAAAGGGCAGTGCCCCGGCGGTCTGGACGAGTGCCACCATGTTGGCCGACGGCGCAATGGTTGCCATGAGCCAAGAGGCACCGACGGTTTGAATCAAACTACCGAATGACGAAATCAGCGATGCCCACCAAAAGAGGGCAAATACGCGATGCTGGAACGGGGCTAGCGTGGTGTCACGCCATTGCGCGAAACGAGAGGACGATGCGGCAGTCATAAAGCCGTAACGGTATCATGCGGCGATGACAATCAGCCTAAAAAACGTGCGCGATGCCGCAAAGGCGATCGAAGGCCATGTGCTGCGTACACCGTGCCGCAAGTCCATCACGCTGTCGCAGATGACCGGTGCAGAGCTATTCCTCAAGTTTGAGAACCAGCAGTTCACCGCCTCGTTTAAAGAGCGTGGTGCGCTCAACAAGCTCTTAAGCCTCGATGCCGCGCAACGCGCTCGCGGTGTGATCGCCATGTCCGCAGGCAACCACGCCCAAGGGGTCGCTTATCACGCTAAGCGACTCGGTATCCCCGCCACCATCGTGATGCCAGTCTCGACGCCTTTCACCAAAGTTCAACAAACCCGTTTATTGGGTGCGCGCGTCATCCTGGAAGGGCAGCAACTCACCGATGCTGCGGCCCATGCCCGAGCACTGGCGATCGAAGAGAATCTACTTTTCGTTCATCCCTACGACGATGAGCACATCATCGCGGGACAAGGCACGATTGCTCTAGAAATGCTGATCGACTTTCCGGATCTCGATGTCCTGTGTGTGCCGGTTGGCGGCGGCGGCTTACTCGCCGGCATGGCCATTGCCGCGAAGTCCATCAAGCCGAGCATTCGTCTGATTGGCGTTCAAACCCGCGCATTTCCGAGCATGCACGCAGCAATAAAAGGCGAGGAAATGCCCGCTTCCGGACAAACCATTGCCGAGGGTATCGCCGTGCGTGAGCCGGGCGTACTCACCCGCGAAATCATTGAGCGCTGGGTGGATGACATTGTGCTCGTGGACGATGCCGATATTGAGCGCGCAATTAGTCTTTATGTGAGCATCGAAAAAACCGTCGTCGAGGGCGCCGGTGCGGCAGGCCTTGCGGCCGTGCTCGCTCACCCTCAAAGATTTAAAGACCAAAAGACAGGTCTTGTCATCTGCGGAGGCAATATTGACACCCGCTTGCTCGGTATCGTCCTACAACGTCAGATGGTTCGCGAACGCCGACTACTGACACTACGCTTTGAGAGTGCCGATCAACCCGGCACCTTGGCACGAATCGCCAGCATCATTGCTGAAGTCGGCGGCAACATCGTGGATGTCACCCACCATCGCCTATTTCTCGATGTACCTGCGAAAGCGGCTGATCTCGATTTTACCGTGGAGACCCGCGATGCCGAGCACACCAGCCAATTAGAGGCTGCGCTGCAGGCCGCTGAACTAACGCCTCGTATCTTGCAAAGTAGCAAGGGTTGATCCCACGGGCCCGGACTCTGCATAGTCCGTCCCTATGAGCACCGAATCGCCCAACGGGATCAAGGAAACGACCCCGACTCGCCGCATCGCCCTCGATCGATTTTTAGATGCGATCGAGCGCGGCGGTAATGCCCTCCCTCATCCGGCAACGCTGTTCGCGTTACTGGCTGTCATCGTCATTATTGCCTCTTGGATTGCCACCCAAGTAGGGGTTTCCGTCCAGCATCCGACGACCGGGGCCACCGTTACACCGGTTAATTTATTGAGCCTCGAGGGTCTGCATCGTATCTTGACGCGGCTTGTCACTAACTTTACGAGCTTTGCGCCACTCGGCACGGTGCTGGTCGCGCTCATTGGTATCGGGGTCGCCGAGCACTCGGGGTTGATCGGCGCTGCGCTGCGTAAACTTGTGCTCTCTTCGCCTAAGCGCTTGCTAACGCCGATCTTAGTCTTTGCTGGGGTCATGTCGAACATGGCCAGTGAAATCGGCTACGTGTTGTTGATCCCGCTCGCAGGTCTCATCTTTAAATCTGCGGGGCGTCACCCGATTGTGGGCATGGCGGCTGCGTTCGCCGGTGTGTCAGGCGGTTACTCTGCCAACCTTTTGATTGGCACCATTGATCCGCTGTTATCGGGACTCTCGCAAGAGGCGGCCGCCATTGTCGATGCGGACTATCGGGTCTCGCCGCTCGCCAATTGGTATTTCATGATCGTCTCGACACCGCTCGTCACATTCCTCGGCTGGTTTGTCGCCGAGCGATTTACGGCACCGAGATTCCCCGATCCTGTGGGCGTACAAACTGCGACGACCGACACCGACTCGGCCGCCCTGACAGCGCAGACCGGGGAAAACTTTGAAGATGAGCTTTCACCGAGCGAGCGCCGCGGCCTGCGCTATGCCGGTCTTGCCACCCTCGCGCTGACCTTGCTGATTGTGTGGTCGATGCTGCCAGTGGGATCGTTACCGGGCGCCGGCTTCCTACGTAATCCTCAAACGGGTGAATTACTCAACTCCCCTTTACTGTCAGGGGTGGTGGCGATCATTTTCTTATATGGACTCGTCAGCGGAGTCGCGTATGGCATCGGCGCCGGCACGATCAAAAGTGATGCGGATGTCGTTCAGGGGATGGGTCAGAGCATGTCGACGCTCGGCACCTATCTCGTGCTCGTTTTCTTTGCCGCGCAGTTCGTGGCGTTTTTCAATTGGACTCAGCTCGGTCTCATCATGGCTGTCAATGGCGCCGATACACTGCGGGCACTGGAGCTCCCCGCGGTCCCGTTATTTGTGTCATTCATCTTGCTGACAGCGCTCGTCAACTTAGTGATGGGATCTGCCTCGGCTAAATGGGCACTCATGGCGCCGGTGTTTATCCCGATGTTCATGCTGCTCGGCTACTCGCCGGAGCTCACGCAAACCGCGTATCGCGTGGGCGACAGCGTGACCAACATCATCTCTCCGATGATGAGTTACTTTGCCTTGATCATCGCGTTCTTTCAGCGCTATGAGCCGCGTTCTGGACTCGGCACGATCGTCGCCGTGATGCTGCCGTACTCCATGACCTTCCTGCTCGGTTGGTCCATTTTGTTTGGTATTTGGCTGAGCTTCGGATTACCCGTCGGCCCCAATTCGCCACTGGAATTTAGGCTCAATCCATGACCGAACCGAACGCAGAGGAGCGACCATTCGTCGTACCCTGCGCGCGTCTCGATTTCGATGCGCCGCTACGCTGGCTACGCTTGGGGTGGCAGGATCTGCGTCGCGCACCCGGGCTCAGCGCTATCTTTGGTCTCGTGATCGTGCTCGTCAGTCTCGCCGTCAGTGCACTCGCCTGGCAGTTGGGGCGCTTTGCACTGCTTGCAACCTTACTCTCAGGGTTTGTATTCATTGCCCCGCTACTGGCCGTTGGACTTTATAGCGTCTCGAGCGCGCTCGAGACAGGGCGTACACCACGCCTAGCCGATAGCTTTCGCTTGGTCCGTAGTGTGACGGGTCAAGCGGCGGTCTTTGCCCTACTGCAAATGGTCGTGCTCTTTACCTGGTCGCGCGCTGGCATGATGGTCAATGCTTTCATACCCATTGAACCGGAGGACCTGCGCTCTTTAGTGGAATTTTTGGTAGTCGGCTCTGCGTTCGGCGCCGTCTTTGCGGCGCTCACGTTTGCGACGGCCGTCTTCAGTTTGCCCATGATCGCCGATCGCGATGTGGACATGGTCACAGCCACTGTCTCGAGCATTCATGCTGTACTGCGTAACAAGCGTGTCACTTTTTTATGGGCGGTGTGGATTGGTCTACTGACCCTACTCGGCTTTGCCACGCTTTTCTTAGGTCTAGCCGTGGTGATGCCGTGGCTTGCCTACTCCGCTTGGCATAGCTATCGCGAAACGCTTGATGCGTCCATCTGGCCCAAACTTTCGATGACGCCACGAGCAGCAGACTCAATTAAATCGAGCACTCGCTCAAACCCCGCCTCACCCCCATAGTAAGGGTCCGGTACGTTGCGCTCACCCCATTGCGGCGCATAGGAGAGTAATAAGTCCACACGACCCGACCCCTGACGCAACATGGCGGTGCGGTTATCCTCATCCATCGCCAAGAGTAAATCGAATCGATCAAAATCTTGGGCGGTGAACTGCCGCGCCCGTAAAGGTGATAAGTCATACCCCCGACGCGCGGCCGCTGCCATCGCGCGTGGATCAGGCGGATCGCCGACGTGATAGCCGTGCGTTCCCGCCGAATCCACCTCTAACGTAAGCTCGGGCGCCTCGCGACGCGCGAGCTCACGCAGTACCGCTTCTGCCGTTGGCGAGCGGCAAATATTGCCCATACAAACGCACAGCACTCGCATAGAGACCCTCGTTAGTCGCGTCTTAGTGGGCTAGTGGGCGCTCGCGACCGGCTGATCACCCGCCGAGTCGACCCACGCCTGCACCTGCTCTTCAAGTAAATCGAGCGGCAGAGGCCCTGAGCGCAGGATGACGTCATGGAAATCACGAATATCAAATCGCTCGCCCAAAGCCTGCTCGGCATCGCGCCGTAACGAGACGATTTTCAGCATCCCGACCATATAGGCCGTCGCCTGTCCCGGCATCACGATGTAGCGCTCCGTTGCCTTCGTTGCCGCATCGCGCGTCATGGGTAAATTGGCCAGGTGATAGTCGATGACCTGCTCACGCGTCCAGCGCTTGGCGTGTAAGCCCGTATCGACGACCAAGCGCACGGCTCGGATGAGCTCCATCACGAGACGCCCAAAGTCTGAATAGGGATCGGCGTAAAAACCTAATTCTTTGGGTAAACGCTCGGTGTATAGCCCCCACCCCTCCGAGTAGGCCGTAAAACCGCCGAAACGTCGAAAGCGCGGTAAGTCACCGAGCTCGCCGGCAATCGCCAACTGCATGTGATGCCCCGGGATACCCTCATGATAGGCGAGCGCTTCCATCTCGTATTTCGGCATGTCGGCCATACGATAGAGATTGGCGTAATACACGCCGGGACGCGTCCCATCCTGCGAGGGTCGCTGGTAGAAGGCTTTACCGGCCGATTTTTCTCGGAAGGGCTCGACGGCTTTGACGATCATCGGCGCCTTGGGCAGGGTGCGAAACAGCTCCGGCAGCCGCGCCTGCATGCCATCGATCAAACGCTTGGCTTCGGTGAGATAGGCCTCTTTACCCTCAGGACCCTCCGGGTAATAAAACCGTGGTTCATTTCTGAGCCACTCAAAGAATGCTTGCAGATCGCCGTCAAAATTGACCTGCCGCATGATGGCGCGCATTTCATTTTGAATGCGTTCGACTTCCCCAAGGCCAAGCTCATGGATTTGCTCAGCGGTCATATCAGTCGTGGTATAGCCCGCCAGCAAAAAATTGTAATAGCGGGCACCATCCTCTGTGCGCCAAATCCCATCATCTGTACCCGCACGCTCTGCCGCGGCCTCAGCGTGGGCGATCAGCGCTTGATAGGCGGGTAAGACAGAGTCTTTGAGGACCGCCGCGGCATCGATGAGTAAACGCTGACTCACCTCCTCTTCTAAAGCCAAGCTTGCGACCTTCGCCTTGAAGTCAGCCCAGAGTGGACTATCAGCACCCTCCTCAAAGGGCGCTCCTCGGATGACATTGCGCGCATCCGAAATCACATACGAAAATACAAAACGTGGGGGTAATGCGCCCTTAGCTTCCGCCGCGTTCATCGATTCGATCGCTTGGGAAAATCGCTCTCTCACACCGCGCAAGCGCGAGATATAGGCGTGTGCGTCTGCCAAAGATTTGACCTGATGGGTGTTGATCATGAACGCGGGTAGCTGCGACTGCAGCCCATTCATTTGATCGAGCCCATAGCGATGCTGACGCCATTCGTACGCGGCGATACTGCGCTCGGCGTTGCGTCGGAAAATGTCATAAGACAAGCGCGTCTGACCTGTTAATTGAGCGGGGTCAATCGACTCAGTGAATTCAGCCAGCTGACGTTGCGTACGCTCAAGACTTTGACGACGCTCCGCCTCGGTCAGGGGCGTCCACTCACCATAGCGGACCCTCAAGCCCAACTGAGCCGCAAACTCAGGACTCGCCTGAATACGCTCTTCGAACACTCGTTCAAAGAAGGCGTTGGCCTTGGCATTCATATCCTCAGCGGGCGCAGCCGATGCAGCGGGCGCCGCTACTGCCGCCAGACTGTGGAACACCAGTAAACCCAGACCCCAAGTCATGATGGATGAAGTGATCCTTCTCATCTCGACTCCTTCTAAGAAATTAAGCCACTGCCCGCGATACCCAAAAGAGTAACGATCCGAGCATTACAACTGGCTCGCAAGCTCCGTCCCTTGACGAATAGCGCGCTTAGCATCAAGTTCCGCCGCCTCATGCGCGCCGCCAATAAGATACACGCGTGCGCCTGCTGCGCGGAGCGACGCCTCAAGTTCACGCAAGGGTTCCTGACCGGTACACAGCACCACGTGATCGACAGCGAGACACTCCAACTCTCCGCCTCGGGTGAACCAGAGTCCCGCGTCATCGATCTTACGGTACTCGATACCCGACCACATTTGTACACCCTGCATTTTGAGCGCGGTACGATGAATCCATCCGGTTGTTTTACCGAGCCCCGCTCCAGGCTTACTACGCTTGCGTTGCATCAACACGATCTCACGCGCAGCTGCGGGCATCGCAGGCCGCACGCCCGCGACGCCGCCACGGGCCTCGCGAGGACTTACCACGCCCCACGCTTGGCGCCACTGCTGAATATCTATCTGCGCGGAGTTGTGTGGCTCGGCGAGAAAGGTCGCGACATCAAAACCGATTCCGCCTGCACCGAGCACCGCCACCCGCGCACCGACGGTCACTCGACGCTCGAGCACATCGAGATAGCTGACGACCTTTTGATGATCCTGCCCTAGGATTTTCGGATCGCGCGGCACTACCCCAGTCGCCAACACATATTCATCAAAGTTTTCTTGCAATAATTCGTCCGCCGTCACCCGTCGACCCAGTCTCAAGGTCACGCCGGTATCAAGCAAACGGTAGTGGAAGTAGCGCAAGGTTTCATGAAACTCTTCTTTACCAGGGATGCGCTTGGCGAGATTGAATTGGCCGCCGATTTCATTGGCGGATTCAAAGAGCACCACCTCATGTCCGCGCTCGGCTAACGCGCTCGCTGCAGAAAGACCTGCAGGTCCTGCACCGACCACCGCGATTCTTTTTTTGATCTCAGCGGGTCGTAACTGCAACTCCGTCTCATGACAAGCTTGGGGATTAACGAGGCAGCTTGAAAGCTTGCCTGCAAAGGTATGATCTAAGCACGCTTGATTACAGGCGATACAGGTATTGATACGCTCGGCACGATTGGCAGCGGCTTTATTGACAAACTCCGCATCCGCGAGCAGCGGTCGCGCGAGAGACACCATATCCGACTGACCGCTCGCCAAAATTTGCTCGGCAACCTGGGGCGTATTAATCCGATTAGTGGTGCAGAGCGGCACCTCAATACCCCGCGTGCGCAAATCGTGGCGTAACTGCCCCGTGATATCGGCAAACGCGGCTCGCGGCACCGAGGTCGCAATCGTTGGAATACGCGCCTCATGCCAGCCGATCCCGGAATTCAGCATCGTCGCGCCCGCCGCCACCACACCTTCGGCGAGTGCCAATACCTCCTCCCAGCTTTGACCCTCCGGTACGAGATCGAGAATCGAGATTCGATAGATGACAATGAAATCAGGCCCCACCGCTTCTCGCACACGAGAGATGATCTCAAGGGGCAACTGCATTCTTTGGTCGAATGACCCGCCCCAACGATCGGTACGTTGATTAGTACGAGTCGTCAAAAATTGATTAATGAAGTAGCCTTCTGAACCCATCACCTCGACGCCGTCATAGCCCGCTTCCCGCGCGAGGCTCGCGCAGCGGGCAAACGCGCGAATTTGTCGCTCGACCCCTGCCGCACTCAACGCACGCGGTTTAAACGGCGTAATAGGGGATTGGATGCGCGAAGGTGCAACGATCAGAGGGTGATAGCCGTAGCGGCCTGAGTGCAAAATTTGCAGTGCAATCTTGCCACCCTCTCGATGTACGGCGTCCGTGATGGGTTGATGCGCACGCGCCGCGGCGCGGCTCGCTAAACGTGAGCCGAATGGCGAGAGCCAGCCTTCGATATTGGGCGCAAAGCCCCCTGTCACGATGAGACCCACACCCCCTCGAGCGCGCGCGGCAAAATATTCTGCGAGACGCGGAAAATGCTCACGTTTATCTTCGAGCCCGGTGTGCATCGAGCCCATCAGCACCCGATTACGTAATTGAGTGAAGCCGAGATCGAGGGGGGATAAAAGCTTCGGGTAAGGGACTGTCTGACTCATGGCAGGCAGTGTAGAACAAGAAAAAGGCCCGGGATTGCTCCCGGGCCTTTAGTGTCACGCAAATATAGAGCGTGACGGGGGGGGATTACATTCCCATGTCGCCCATGCCAGCCGGAGCCGGATGAACGTGGTCAGACTCGTCCTTCGGTGCTTCGGCGATCATCACCTCGGTGGTGAGGAGCAGACCGGCGACCGAGGCTGCGTTCTGCAGCGCAAGACGGGTGACCTTGGCCGGATCGAGAATGCCGAAGTCGAGCATGTCGCCATACTCGCCGTTCGCGGCGTTGTAGCCGTAGGCACCCTTACCGGACTTCACCTGATTGAGGATGACGGCGGCGTCTTCACCGGCGTTATCCACGATCTGACGCAGCGGCTCTTCGATCGAGCGGGCGAGGATACGCACACCGACCGTCTGGTCTTCATTGGCACCCTCGAACTTCTCGAGCGCCTTGGTGGCACGGATGAGCGCCACACCGCCGCCCGGCACCACGCCTTCTTCGACGGCTGCACGGGTCGCGTGCAGAGCGTCTTCAACGCGGGCCTTCTTCTCTTTCATCTCGATCTCGGTCGCAGCACCGACCTTGATGACCGCCACACCGCCGGAGAGCTTCGCGACGCGCTCCTGCAGCTTCTCGCGATCGTAGTCGCTGGTAGCTTCTTCGGCTTGCTGACGGATGGACTCAACGCGCGCCTTGATGTCGCTTGCCTTGCCGGCACCGTCGATGACCGTGGTGTTTTCCTTCTCAACCACGACCTTCTTGGCCTCACCCAAATCATTGAGCGTCGCCTTCTCGAGCTGCAGACCGACCTCATCGGAGATCACCGTGCCGCCCGTCAGGACCGCGATGTCCTGCAACATCGCCTTACGACGATCGCCAAAGCCCGGGGCCTTCACGGCGGCGACTTTGAGGATGCCACGGATGTTGTTGACCACGAGGGTGGCGAGCGCTTCGCCTTCGACGTCTTCGGCAATCACGAGCAGCGGACGACCCGCCTTCGCCACGCCCTCGAGCACCGGCAACATTTCGCGGATGTTCGAGATCTTCTTGTCGACCAACAGAATGTAGGGCTTCTCGAGCTCTGCGGTCTGGTTGGCCTGCTGGTTGATGAAATACGGCGAGAGGTAGCCACGGTCAAACTGCATGCCCTCGACCACATCGAGTTCGTTCTGCAGGCCTGAGCCCTCTTCAACCGTGATCACGCCTTCCTTGCCGACCTTCTCCATCGCCTGCGCAATGGTCTTACCGATCGACTCGTCGCTGTTGGCCGAAATCGTACCGACCTGCGCAATCGCCTTGTTGTCTTTACAGGGCTTGGCGAGCTTTTTGATCTCGACCGTGGCGACTTCCACCGCCTTGTCGATACCACGCTTGATGTCCATCGGGTTGCGACCCGACGCGACCGCCTTCATGCCTTCGCGAATGATCGCCTGAGCGAGCACCGTCGCGGTGGTCGTACCGTCACCGGCCTCATCCGAGGTGTTGGAGGCGACTTCTTTCACCATCTGCGCGCCCATGTTCTCGAACTTATCTTTCAGTTCGATTTCCTTGGCGACGGAGACACCGTCCTTGGTAACGGTGGGGGCGCCAAAGCTCTTTTCGAGCACCGCATTGCGGCCCTTGGGACCGAGGGTTGCCTTAACGGCATTAGCGAGAATGTTGACGCCGCGCACCATGCGTGAGCGCGCGTCATCACTAAAACGGACTTCTTTTGCAGCCATTTTGATCTTCCTTCAGTGAGATACGGGGGCTTACTTGCCTTCAACCACGGCCATGATGTCTTCCTCGCGCATCACGAGGAGATCGTCGCCGTCGACCTTCACTTCGGTGCCGCTGTACTTGCCAAAGAGGACCTTGTCGCCCACTTTGACATCCAGCGCACGGACCGAGCCGTCTTCGAGGATCTTGCCCTTGCCCACGGCGAGGACCTTGCCCTGTGAGGGCTTTTCGGTCGCGCTGTCGGGAATAACGATTCCGCCCGGTGAGGTACGTTCCTCTTCCAGGCGCTTCACGATCACACGGTCATGAAGCGGACGAATTTTCATGTTTCGCTCCTTAGATAAAGTATCGAACGGGATAGTGGCGGGAAGAACGCTGTTAGCACTCTCCCCACGTGGCTGCTAATGATAGCGACGGAATGTTTCTTTTCAAGGGCAGCGCCCGCTATTCTTATGCGCGTTTTCCACGCCCATCTGGGATTCTGCTCGATGGCACTCAGGTAACCTAAGCCCATGATCAAGCGCGCTTTTTTCGTTTTAGCTTGTCTGCTCGCGACCGTGATGGCGGGTAATGTCGCCCGCGCCCAGCTGGGTGACAGCGAATTTCTGCCCCCTCGAGAAGCATTTCAGGTGGTGGCCCTACCCGCGGCCGCGGACAAGATTTCTGTGCAATTTCTGATTCAGCCCGGCTACTACGTCTATCGACACCGCTTGAGCTTCGATATCGACACCGCGAGCGGCGAGCAGCTCGCCCGCTTGGGCACGCCCGTGATCCCGGACGGCAAAGAAAAAGAGGATGAATTCTTTGGTCTTCAGCAGGTTTATTACGATTACTTAGAAGTCGCGGTGCCCGTGTCGCGGGCAGCAGGCGAATCGCTTGAGCTCCCACTCATCGTGGGTTTGCAAGGCTGCGCCGACGCGGGCCTCTGTTACCCCCCTGAAAAGCGCCGCATGACCGTCGTACTACCGGCCACTGCGAGCGATGGAGGCGCATTCTTTGCTGACGCGCCGTCGAGCGCGGCAGGGCTAGATGCGAAGGACAACGCTGGGTTTTTTGTCTCGGAACAAGATCGGCTTGCTGCCCTGATCCGCGATGGGGCGCTCGGCTGGGTGCTCATCACCTTCTTTGGTCTTGGCCTATTGTTAGCCTTCACGCCTTGCGTCTTACCCATGGTGCCGATCTTGTCAGGCATCATCGCCGGGCAAGGCACGATCTCCACCTCACGCGCCTTCGTATTGTCGTTGAGCTACGTGCTCGGAATGGCCGTTGTGAATACTTTGGCAGGCGTCGCAGCAGCAGCAGCAGGCCAGCAAGTACAGGCCCTCTTTCAGCAACCGTGGATTATTTCGGTGTTCGCGGGACTGTTTGTGCTGTTTGCGCTCTCCATGTTTGGCCTATTTACGATTCAACTACCCTCAGCCCTGCAAAGCCGGCTCTCGGATGTCAGTAATCGTCAGCGAGCAGGTACGCTCGGTGGGGTCGCCGTCATGGGCGGCCTGTCGGCACTCATTGTGTCGGCCTGTGTGGCGCCGCCGCTCTTTGCCGCGCTTGCGGTGATGGCGCAGACCGGTGATGTTTGGCGCGGCGGCAGCGCGCTCTTTGTCATGTCGCTCGGCATGGGCACGCCGCTCTTGATTATTGGCACCTCAGCAGGCCGTCTGCTACCAAAGGCAGGCGCTTGGATGGAGACGGTCAAAAAATTCTTTGGTGTGCTGATGCTCGGCGTGGCGGCCTGGATGCTCGAGCGCATCACGCCACCTGGAGCATCACTCTTGCTCTGGGCGATTCCTTTGATTGCGGCGTCTGTCTTACTGCTACAGATCCGATCGCGCGCTCTGGCCGCCTGGTTGGCACGCGGAGGTGGCGCTTTGGCAGCCGCTTGGGCGGGCCTACTCATTGTGGGCTTTTTTATGGGTGGACGCGATCCTCTGGCGCCGCTACCCCAACTGGCAACGCCCGTGAGCACCTTGGAATTTCGTAAGATCAAAACCGTCGCCGATCTCGACCGTGAAGTCGCAGCCGCCGCAGCCGAAGGTCGACCCGTAATGCTCGATTTCTATGCCGACTGGTGCGTCTCCTGCAAAGAAATGGAGCGTGATACCTTCACCGATGATGAGGTGCAGGCTGCGCTCAGCGATGCGGTCTTACTGAAAGCCGACGTCACCGCGAACGATGCGGACGATCAAGCCCTGCTGCAGCGCTTTGAGATTTTTGGCCCACCCACCATCGCTTTTTGGGATCGCTCGGGCGCTGAACGCGCGAACTTCCGTGTGGTCGGCTTCATGCCCCCTGAGGATTTCGCCGCCGTGATCCAACTGGCGCTGGCGCCTTAACCCACTGGGAGCAACACATCGTGACCGAATCCACCCCCCCAAACCCATCGACGACGCCCCACTCCTCCACCGACGCAGGCGGTTCACGCTGGGGACGCACGCTGATGGTGCTTGTTGCGCTCGGCATACTCGGTGGGGTGCTCGGTTTTTTATCAGGGCAATGGCTACGTGATGGCGCAACCGATGCGGCCTCAGCGAGCCGCGAGGCAGCACCGAGCGCGAGCCAAGTGAGCCGCGCAGTGCCCGAGGTACTGCCCGATTTCACGCTCGGAACGCTTGAGGGCCCCCCGCGTAGCCTCTCGAGCTTTGACCATGACTCGCTGATCGTGAATTTTTGGGCTACCTGGTGCGCGCCCTGCCGACGTGAAATTCCGCTATTGCGCGAATTACGCGCCACCCGCGGCGATCGGGGCGTGGAAGTGGTCGGGATCGCCGTGGATTTCCGTGAAGATGTGGAACGCTATGCCGCGGAGATCGGTCTCGACTATCCGCTCTTGATTGGGGAGGAGGATGGCCTCGCCGCTGCCGATGCCTTTGGCGTGGATCCCGTGTTCCCCTTCACCGTATTTGCGGATGCCGAGCGACGTATTGTCGCGCTCAAGATCGGCGAGTTACACGCGGATGAGGCTGATTTCATTCTCGATCACATTGAGAAGATCAATGCGGGCTCGCTCGCCATTGAACTCGCGCGCGAGCAGATCCGCGACGAACTGCGCCGACTGGACGCCTTACGCGCGGAAAAATCTCCAGCCTGATCAATGATCTAGCAATTGGCTGGCGCTTTCTGCGCCAAACTGCCAGCGATTTGTGCCGATCTCGAGCCTAAATTCGGGTAAATTGCGCTCGCCAAGGCCGGCGCACACGCGCGTGGCGGCCATCGAGGGGGACTCATGGATATTCGCAAAGTCAAAAAATTAATTGAGCTGCTCGAGGAGTCGGGTATCTCTGAGATCGAAATTAAAGAAGGCGAGGAAGCGGTGCGTATCAGCCGGCTTCCCACTGGACCGCTGACCGCCGCGGTACCCATGCCGATGGTCGCGCCCGCAGCCGCCCCGGTGGTCTCAGCGGCTGCCATCGCGCCTGCTGCGCTCCCCGCGGAACCGGCGCCCTCGACCGATCACATGGTGCAAGCGCCGATGGTCGGCACGTTTTACGCGGCACCGGCTCCCGGTGCGCAGTCGTTCGTCCAGATCGGCGATGAGGTGAAGGTTGGTCAGGTGCTTTGCATCATCGAAGCTATGAAGATGATGAACCAGATCGAGAGCGATCGCGCCGGTAAGGTCGTCTCGGTGCTCGTCCAGAACGGGGATCCGGTCGAATTCGGCCAACCTTTGTTTGCCATCCGCTGAGTCGCGCCGCCTCATGCTCGATAAGATCATCATCGCCAATCGCGGCGAAATTGCCCTCAGAGTGCTGCGCGCCTGTCGCGAGCTCGGCATCAAAACGGTGGCCGTGCACTCAACCGCCGATGCCAACCTAAAGCACGTACTGTTGGCCGATGAGTCGGTATGCATCGGGCCTGCCGTCTCGACGCAAAGTTATCTCAACATGCCCTCCATCATTGCAGCCGCCGAGCTCACCGATGCGGCGGCCATCCACCCCGGCTACGGATTTTTGTCCGAGAACGCGGACTTTGCCGAACGCGTCGAGCAAAGCGGCTTTATTTTCATTGGACCTAAGTCCGAGACGATTCGCTTGATGGGCGACAAAGTCTCAGCCATCAAAGTGATGAAACAACACGGTGTGCCGTGTGTGCCGGGCTCGGGCGAACCCTTAGGTCTGGATCCTGATGAGAATCTGCGCGTCGCGCGCGATATCGGTTACCCCGTCATCATCAAAGCCTCGGGCGGCGGTGGTGGGCGCGGAATGCGTGTCGTGCACAATCAGGCTGCGCTCTTGCATGCGATTAACGTCACCCGATCCGAAGCGCTCGCCGCTTTCGGTAATGACCAGATTTACATGGAGAAATTTCTCGAGAAGCCGCGGCACATCGAGTTCCAGATTCTCGCCGATCACCATGGCAACGTGATTCATCTGGGCGAGCGCGACTGCTCCATGCAGCGCCGACACCAGAAAATCATTGAAGAGGCCCCTGCGCCGGGGATCACTGACGCTCAGCGCGCCCAAATGGGCGAGCGCGTAGTCGAGGCCTGCCGGGCGGTGGGCTATCGCAGCGCAGGTACGCTCGAATTTCTTTACGAGAACGGTGAGTTCTATTTCATTGAAATGAACACCCGTATTCAGGTCGAACACCCGGTGACGGAAATCGTTACGGGAATCGATCTGGTGAAGGCTCAGCTGATGATCGCCGCCGGCGAGAAACTGCCGTGGACGCAAGATGACGTCGTCCTGCGAGGGCATGCGCTCGAATGTCGCATTAATGCGGAAGATCCGAAGACGTTCATGCCGTCCCCCGGCCCCGTGCGCCTATGGCACGCGCCAGGCGGTCCTGGGATTCGGGTCGATAGCCATCTCTACAGTGGCTACAGCGTTCCACCCCATTACGATTCTTTGATCGCCAAATTAATCTCCTACGGGGATAACCGACAGGAAGCGATCGCAAGAATGCGAAATGCGCTATCGGAAATGGTGGTGGAAGGCATTAAAAACAATGGGCCTTTGCACCAAGAAATTCTCGCTCATGCGGCCTTTGAACGCGGCGGTCTCGATATTCACTATCTCGAGCGTAGGCTCGGACTCAAGTAAGCCGCGAGCTTGCACGAGAGATCGATCCTGATGGCGGTGATTGCCCTTCGTCTTGCACTCGAGTCGGAAGATGCCCGTGACCCGCTACGCGCCGAAGAGATCGAGCAGGTATTCTTTGATGCGGGTGCGCTCTCGGTGGTCCTCACCGATCAGCGCGATGATCCGGTGCTCGAACCCAAGCCCGGTGAGGTTCGTCTTTGGCCGGCGACGCAACTTGAGGCCCTCTTTGCCGCCGATAGTCCGTCGTTGACCGAAGCCGGTCTGGCTGAACTCGCAACGGCTACCGGCTATGCACCCTCAGAATTTCACACGGAGCCCATCGCCGATCGCGCTTGGGAGCGGGAATGGCTTCGCGACTATGAGCCTCTGCGTTTTGGGGAGCGACTCTGGATCTGCCCGACTCATCATGTGCTGGATGAGCCAGGGGCCATCATCGTGCACTTGGATCCGGGCCTCGCCTTTGGTACGGGTACGCATGCAACCACGCGACTCTGTCTCGAATTCTTAGATAGCTGGCGCGGCCCACTTGATCGCATGATTGACTATGGCTGTGGCTCGGGCATTCTCGCGCTTGCAGCCTTGCGGCTCGGTGTCAAAGAAGCCTGGGTTCATGATATTGACCCGCAAGCACTCGAGGCGACCGAGGAGAATGCCCGTCGTAATGGTGTGCAAGCGCAAATTCGCCCCTACACAGAGGCCGATCACCTACAGGCGGATCGTCAATCTCTCGGGCCGGCTCCGCTTGTGGTCGCAAATATTTTGGCGGCGCCACTCATTGAGCTTGCAGGATCACTTTCTCAGCTACTCGCGCCGGGTGGCACGCTGGTACTAGCGGGTCTCTTGACGCCGCAAGCCGAAGAGGTCATCGCGGCCTACCGGCCTTGGGTGCCGCTCACGATTTGGCGCGAGCAAGACGGTTGGGCCTGTCTCGTCGGTCAGCGCTCATGAGTGTTATGGAGACCCCGACGTCTGGTCTCGCCCCGACACCGGGTGCGTGGCAGATCGGACGCTGGACCATTGCGGCACCGGTCGTACTCGCACCCATGGCGGGCGTCACCGACCGACCATTTCGCATGCTGGCGCGGCAATGGGGGGCGGGACTTGCCGCCTCGGAAATGATCACCTCGGACGAGCGCCTCTGGCACTCAAGGAAAAGCCGGCTACGACGCGATCATGCCGGTGAAGCCGAGCCCCGTGTCGTGCAGCTCGCTGGGGCGGAGCCTGCCGTGATGGCACAGGCCGCGCGTCGGAACGTCGATCTCGGCGCTCAAATCATTGATATCAATATGGGCTGTCCGGCTAAAAAAGTCTGTAACCGACTCTGCGGCTCTGCGTTGCTACAGGATGAGGATCTGGTGGCACGCATTCTTGAGGCCGTGGTCGAGGCCGTCACCCCACTGGGCGTCCCCGTGACGCTGAAAACGCGTACCGGCTGGGATCGGGAACATCGTAACGCGGCGCGCATTGCGCGTATTGCTGAGCAAGCGGGGATCGCGGCGCTCGCCCTGCATGGTCGGACCCGCGCGGATTTTTACCAGGGCGAGGCCGAGCACCAGACCCTCGCCGCCATCCGCGATGCGGTCTCTATTCCACTGATCGCCAACGGCGATATCCGCTCAGCCGAGCAGGCGCGAGGAGTGCATCAACAGACGCGTGCCGAGGCGGTTATGCTCGGCCGTGCAGCGCAGGGCGCACCGTGGATTTTTCGCGATATTCGCGCACATCTACTCGGTGAAGCTCAACCGGAGCCGCTCTCGCACGCGACGCTGCGTGCTATAGTCCTAGGGCATTTACAGGCGATTTACGCGTTTTACGGCGAAGAATCCGGCCTGCGAATCGCACGCAAACACCTCGCTTGGTACAGCGCCCTACTCCCGGATGCGTCGTCCGCTCGGACCGCGTTCATGGGCTCGGCGTCGACCGCAGAACAGTTTGCTTGCGCGGCGCAGCGATTCGACGAGTGGGCGCAGGCGGAGAGCGACTCATGGCAACACCCGACACCCTCCCTGACTCCTTGCCGTTAAGGGGACATGCTGAACGGGCCTTTGAAGACTATCTTCAACAATTAAATGGTCATCCGAGCGGCGGGCTTTATGAGCTCGCATTGCGCGAAATCGAAGAGCCGCTCTTTCGAGTCGTCTTGCGTCACGTGGATGGCAACCAAAGTCGTGCGGCGGACATCCTTGGGATTCATCGCGCAACGCTGCGCCGCAAGCTACGCGATTTGGGGCTCTCCTAATGACTACGGTGGTGCGCCGAGCGCTGATCTCGGTATCCGATAAAACGGGCGTGATCGAACTCGCTAAGGCCTTAGCCGAGCGCGGTGTCGCCATCCTGTCCACCGGCGGGACGGCACGTCTACTCACCGAACAGGGCATCGCCGTCACCGAGGTCTCACAGCACACGGGCTTCCCCGAAATCATGGATGGGCGGGTGAAAACCCTACATCCTCGTATTCATGGGGGCCTCCTTGGCCGACGTGGCGTGGATGAGAGCGTCATGGCCCTGCACGGCATCGACCGGATTGATTTGCTGGTCGTCAATCTTTATCCCTTTGCTGAGACCGTGGCGCGGCCTGCCTGTACCTATGCCGAAGCCATCGAAAATATTGATATCGGCGGCCCGGCGATGGTGCGCGCCGCCTCCAAAAATCATGATGCGGTCACCGTACTCGTGGATCCTGCCGACTATGCGGCGGTGCTCGCAGAGCTCGATGCGAATGACGGCGCCACCACGCCTCCTTTGCGTGCTTGGCTCGCGGCCAAAGCGTTTGCGCACACGGCGCGTTACGACACAATGGTGGCCAATTATTTGCAGGCTCGAAATCCCGCGCCGGGCATGAGCTTTCCCCAGGCCTTACCACTGGTCTACGAAAAAGCCCAAGATTTACGCTACGGCGAAAACCCTCATCAAAAAGCGGCTTTTTATCGTGAGCCCACGCCGCGCGCCGCGACCATTGCCAGCGCTAAAGTGCGGCAGGGCAAAGAATTGTCCTACAACAATATCGCCGATGCAGATACGGCCATCGAGTGCGTGCGTCAGTTTCGCACCCCCGCCTGCGTCATCGTCAAGCACGCCAACCCCTGCGGTGTGGCGACGGCTGAGAGCTTACTCGCCAGCTATGAAGCCGCGTGGCGTACCGACCCCACCTCGGCATTTGGCGGCATCATCGCTTTCAATGGTGAAGTCGATGGCGCACTCGCCAAGACCATGATGGATCGACAATTCATTGAAGTCTTGGTCGCGCCCAAGTTTTCAGCGGACGCACTCGAAGCGCTCGCAGCCAAGCCGAATATTCGTGTATTGGAGTTGGGCGACCTGCCGCAAGACAGCGGCGTCGAGCTCGAATATCGCACGGTGTCGGGTGGTCTCCTCGCGCAAAGCCGTGATGATGGCCGCATCACCCTGCAGGATTTGAAAATCGTCAGCCAGCGTCAACCGAGCGAAGCAGAGCTCAAAGATCTGCTGTTTGCTTGGCAGGTGTGCAAATTCGTCAAATCGAACGCCATTGTCTATGCGCGAGATCAAGCGACAGTGGGGGTCGGCGCTGGGCAAATGAGCCGCGTGTACTCGAGTCGCGTCGCAGCCATGAAAGCCGCTGACGAAAAACTTGAGGTCAAAGGCGCTGTGATGGCCTCTGATGCATTTTTCCCGTTTCGCGATGGTCTCGATGTCGCCGCAGAATATGGCATCGCCGCTGTCATCCAGCCGGGCGGCAGCTTGCGCGATAACGAGGTGATCGCCGCCGCTGATGAGCATGGTATCGCCATGGTCTTCACCGGCATGCGGCATTTCAGACACTGACAGCGGGAGCAGGGCTTGAGCTACAAAGTATTGGTGGTCGGCGGCGGTGGACGAGAACACGCGCTCGCTTGGAAATGTGCGAGCTCAGCTCGCGTCACGCAAGTCTTCGTCGCCCCAGGTAACGCCGGTACGGCGCTCGAGAGCAAAGTCCATAACGTCCCCATTGCCGCCGATGACGTACCCGCCTTGGTCGCCTTCGCGCAGCAAGAAAAGATCGATCTCACCATCATTGGGCCCGAAGCGCCGCTCGTACTCGGTGTGGTTGATGCCTTCGAGGCCGCCGGTTTACGCTGCTTTGGGCCGCGGCAAGCCGCCGCACAGCTCGAGGGATCCAAGTCCTACACCAAAGCCTTTCTCGCCCGTCACGGGATCCCGACCGCCGCCTACGCCTGCTTCACCCGCGAAACCTTTGACGAAGCCTGGGTTCGCGCGCAGCGTACTCCGCTCGTCGTCAAGGCGAGTGGTCTCGCGGCCGGTAAGGGTGTGATCATCGTTGATCAGGTGGAAGAGGCGATTGCCACAGCTCATGACATGTTTGCGGGGCGCTTTGGCGATGCAGGCAAGGAAATCGTTATAGAAGAATTTCTGCCTGGCGAAGAAGCGAGCTTCATCGTTATGGCGAGCGGCACACAGGTTGCCGCTTTTGCCACCTCACAAGACCACAAACGCCGTGATGATGGCGACCAAGGACCCAACACCGGCGGTATGGGTGCCTACTCGCCCGCTCCCGTCGTCACGCCTGCGCTACACGAGCGTGTGATGTGCGAGGTGATCGAGCCGACGCTACGGGGTCTTGCGGCCGAGGGCACGCCCTATTTGGGCTTTTTGTATGCCGGCTTAATGATTGCCCCCGATGGGACCCCTAACGTCCTCGAATTCAACTGTCGTTTTGGCGATCCGGAGACCCAACCGATCATGGCGCGTTTGCAATCGGATCTGACCGAGCTATGCGATGCGGCGCTTGATCAGCGACTGGATGCGGTGGACATGCAGTGGGATCCCCGCGCGGCGCTCGGTGTGGTACTCGCCGCCGAGGGCTACCCCGACGCCGTCCGCAAAGGCGATGTGATCCAAGGGCTCGACGCTGCCGCCGCTCTCCCCGGTAAAGTGTTTCACGCAGGGACTCGCCTTGAGAATGGCGCAGTCGTGACCGATGGCGGCAGAGTGCTCTGCGCCGTGGGTTTGGGTGATCAGGTGAGCGCCGCCCAAGTAGCGGCCTATGCGCTCGTCCAACAGATTGATTGGCGCGGCATGCAGTACCGCCAAGATATCGGTTACCGCGCGATCGAGCGGGAGTAATCCCGCCCGATCACGCGATGCCTTAAGGCACGGTCAGCGCTTCATCGCCTCGAAAAATTCACTATTCGTCTTAGTGTCTTTCATCTTATCGAGCAGGAACTCGATCGCAGCGAGCTCGTCCATCGGATGCAGCAGCTTGCGCAAAATCCACATCTTCGCGAGCTCACTCTGATCGGTAATGAGCTCTTCTTTGCGGGTGCCTGAGCGATTGATATTGATCGCTGGGAAGACACGCTTCTCGGCAATACGTCGATCCAAGTGAATTTCACTATTACCGGTGCCTTTGAATTCTTCAAAGATCACATCATCCATCTTCGAGCCCGTATCAACGAGTGCGGTTGCCAAAATCGTCAGCGAACCGCCCTCTTCGATGTTACGTGCCGCACCAAAGAAACGCTTCGGTCGCTGCAGTGCGTTCGCATCCACACCACCCGTCAGCACCTTGCCTGAGCTCGGTACCACAGTGTTGTAGGCGCGCGCCAGACGGGTGATCGAATCGAGCAAAATCACCACGTCTTTTTTGTGCTCAACAAGACGCTTGGCCTTCTCGATCACCATCTCGGCAACCTGCACGTGACGGGCAGCGGGCTCATCAAAGGTCGATGACACCACTTCGCCTTTCACCGTGCGCTGCATCTCGGTGACTTCCTCTGGGCGCTCATCGATCAAAAGCACGATGAGATACACCTCGGGATGATTCGCCGTAATCGATGTCGCAATATTTTGGAGCAGCATCGTCTTACCGGCTTTCGGCGGCGAGACGATCAACCCACGTTGACCTTTACCGATCGGCGCACAGAGATCAATCGCGCGCGCAGTGAGGTCTTCGGTGGATCCGTTACCACGCTCGAGCTTCAAGCGCTGCGTCGGATGCAAGGGCGTCAGGTTTTCAAATAAGACCTTGCTCCGAGCATTTTCCGGCGAATCAAAATTGATCTCGCCCACCTTCATGAGCGCAAAGTAACGCTCGCCATCTTTGGGTGGACGGATGATGCCGGTGATCGAATCACCGGTACGCAAATTAAAGCGCCGAATTTGTGCCGGGCTGACATAGATATCATCGGGACCGGCCAGATAAGACCCATCTGCCGAGCGAAGAAATCCAAATCCGTCTTGCAGGATCTCAAGCACCCCTTCGCCGTAGATCCCCTCGCCCTTACGCGCATGCGCCTTCAGCAAGCTGAAAATAATGTCCTGCTTGCGCGAGCGGGCCATGTTTTCCACGCCGTAATTGGTGGCGACTTCGACCAATTTACTGATCGGCATCGCCTTCAGCGTGGTGAGGTTCATGGAGTTACGCGATAACGCGAGCTCCTCGGCACTGATGATTTCGGCATCTTCGCCAGAATCAATGAACGGCGCGTGATCGACCGGCTCGTCATGCATCGGCCCGCCGACGTTACCGTGTCGCTGACCGCGATTGGGGTCACGATTGCCGTGACGCTTAGAGCGCTGTCTACCGCCTTGATTACCCAAGTAACCGCCTCTCACAGGTGACTATCCAAAAAGGCCGCCAGTTGCGAGCGCGATACGGCACCCACTTTCTGGGCTTCCACCGCACCGTTCTTGAACAAAATCAAGGTCGGAATGCCGCGAATGCCAAACTTCGGCGGCGTCTGCGGATTCTCGTCAATGTTTAATTTCGCGATCTGCAGTCGATCAGCGTAATCGCCCGCCAACTCATCAAGGATGGGGGCAATCATCTTGCATGGGCCGCACCACTCTGCCCAAAAATCAAGCAACACGGGCTTGTCGGACTTGAGAACATCAGACTCAAAAGTGGCGTCACTGGTATTGATGATGTGAGGACTGCTCACGCGCTGAACCTCCGCTGGGAGTGGTAGAAAATGAAAATAGAATGTTGTCGGATTTTGAGAGTGTGGCTGCCGGTGCCGAGGGACTTGGGATGTCCGGGGACCGTCAAACGGTTACACTAGACCGTATCGAGATTTCTTTAACTATGCCTCTGGAAAAACCAGAATTTAATGATGTTGCGACGTGGGGTTCGGTGCCTGACTGGGGCAGAACGCCCGTCTGGGAAGCTTTTTTAGCCAATTCCATCAGCATTTGCAAGCATCCTTCGCACAATTGATCCATGATGGTATTCGATGACTGACACACACCTCTCTGAGCTCTCCTTCGACACACTACAACTTGAGCCCTCTCTCATGCAGGGAATCGCCGAAGCGGGCTTCAGTCGCTGCACCCCCATTCAAGCTCAAACATTACCGATCGCCCTAGAAGGGCGTGATGTGGCGGGACAAGCGCAAACTGGGACAGGTAAGACGGCCGCCTTCCTGGTGGCCTTATTCCAGAATTTATTACGGCGCCCGCCCAGCGAGAACCGCGCCCCGACGGCGATCCGCGCGCTGGTGATCGCGCCGACCCGCGAACTGGCCGTGCAAATCCACAAAGATGCTATCGCACTCGGTAAACACACGGGCTTACGCATAGCAGTCGTCTTCGGTGGAGTGGACTACGAGAAACAGCGGCGTGACCTCGAGGGTGGGATCGATGTCCTCATTGGAACTCCCGGTCGCATTATCGATTACTACAAACAGCACGTCTTTGAGTTACGTGAAGCGCAAGCGGTGGTGCTCGATGAAGCCGATCGTATGTTTGATCTCGGGTTCATTGCGGATATCCGCTACATGCTGCGCCGCCTGCCACCTCCGGATCAACGTCAGTCTATGTTGTTCTCCGCGACCTTGTCGCAACGCGTACTGGAGCTTGCGTACGAGCATATGAATGACCCTGAGCTCGTGCGCATTGAGCCCGAGCGCATCACCGCCGAACGAGTACGCCAGGTTGTGTACTACCCGGCGATGGAAGAAAAAATACCTTTATTGATTGGCTTACTGCGCAAGATGGATCCCCATCGCACCATGGTGTTCGTCAACACCAAGCGCATGGCCGAACGCCTAGAGGATGTCCTACGCGCGAACGGTATTGATGCGCAGGCACTCTCGGGTGATGTGCCGCAGAAAAAACGACTGCGCTTTCTCAAAGATTTTCATGAAGGCAAATTGGCCGTCCTGATTGCCACGGATGTCGCCTCGCGCGGCTTGCACATTCCCGAAGTCAGTCACGTCTTCAACTATGATTTGCCGCAAGACTGCGCGGACTATGTCCATCGCATCGGTCGCACCGCGCGCGCGGGCGCAGAGGGAGATGCGATCAGTTTTGCCTGCGAAGAGTACGCGGTCGGACTCCCGGACATCGAAAAATACATAGGCAATAAGATCCCTTATGAGCCCATCGCCAGCGAACTACTCGCCACCGAACTCCATTGGCCGCCTCGACGCCCGATGAAAGATCGGGGTGGGGATCGGCGCTCAGGCGGTGACCACCGGCCTGGCGGTGAACGTCGCGCAGGAGGAGATCGCCGCTCTGGGGGTCCGCGTCGCGGCGCCTCCCCGAGACGCTAAGCGCTACTCAAAAAATGCGCGCGTAGAGGCGCGCATAGACTTAATTATTGTCGGCGAGCTCACAATAGATCGATCACACCCTCGATCGATTCAATCTCGTGGTGATTCGCCTCGCGGGAAGTATCGGGGCGTCTGACGCCATACACCCAGGCGATCCCCGCCGTGCTCGCGGACTGCAGCACCGCTTTACTGTCATCGGCAAATAAGGTTCGAGCGGGATCAAAACCTTCGGCCTCGCGAGCGCGTTGCCAAAATAATTGATCTTCCTTCGGCGCGCCAAAGCCGTGCGAGGTATAGGCGGCATCTAAGAAATCAAGCACTCCTGTCTGCTGGTGCTTAATCTCCAAAATAGTCGGATGGGAATTGGTCATCAGCGTCAACCGCTTACCCCGCTCCCGCAGGGTCTCAAGAAACCGTCGCGCGCCGGGTAGCCAGCCTGCACGATGCGCCTCTTCGCGATGCACGGCGGCAATATCAATCCCGAGCTCTGCAGACCAATAATCGATGGAATACCAAGACAGGGTACCGGCCACCCGATGAAACCGCGGGGCAAGCTCTGCGTGCGTCTCCGCGAGCGATAAGCCTTCGCGTTCAGCAAAGATTTCAGGGACTCTCGCTAACCAAATGTAATTATCGAAGGCAAGGTCCAGCAGCGTGCCATCCAGATCGAGCAGCACAGTATCGATGGCATCCCAATCGACCGGTCGACTAGGGTGCGTTGCGGGGCGGTCGGTATCACTCATGCGCGGGTATGATACGGCCTATGGGGTCTTCACCGCTCACCGACCTGCACCTGCATAGCACCGCCTCGGACGGTGTGCTCGCGCCCGACGCGCTGATGCACTACGTCGCCGAGCACGGCCTGCAACACGTCGCGCTGACTGATCACGATACCCTCGCCGGCGGCGCGCAAGCGGCTGAGGCCGCCGCTCAGTGTGGCCTACGACTGACGCTGGGGGTCGAGCTCTCCTGTCAATGGCAGGGGCGCAGCCTGCACGTGCTCGGGCTGGGGCTGCCGCTGGGTCGCGATGAGCGAGTGGAGCAAACCCTTGAGCCACATCTGCGGGAGCTCAGAGCTTTGCGCATCGCTCGGCTGCAGGAAATGGCTGAACGCCTCGCCCGCAAGGGGAAAATCCCCGCCCCCGAGTGGCTTGATAGCTTGCTGGCAGAGCACCCGCTGCCCACGCGCCTGCATCTGGCGCGCGCGCTACACGCACGCGGATACGTCAAAAGCCTGCAGGAGGCTTTTGATCGCTGGCTGGGATCCAAGTGCCCGGCGCATGTGCCCGAGCAATGGCCCGAGCTTGAACCGACACTCGCCGTCCTTCGCGCTGCCGGCGCCCTACCGGTGCTCGCGCACGCGCATCGTTACCGGCTCTCAAACGGCGCGCTCTCGCGCTTAGTGGGTGAATTTGCCGCAGCGGGCGGACTTGGGCTGGAGGTGAGCGTCGGCGGTATGGCCCGCCATGACCTCGATCGTCTGGCGACGCTGGCTCGGCGGTGGGGGCTGGCCGCCTCCGCAGGCTCAGATTTCCACGACCCTGCACTGCCATGGCATCGACCGGGGCGCTTCGCTAAGCTACCGGATGATTTGGAACCGATTGCGGCGCGACTCCCATGACCGATGATGAACAAGACAAGGTCGACCGCGAACTTTTCAAGAACGTCGAAAAACTGCGGCAGTTGCGCATCGAGCACCGAGACCTCGATGAAACGATCGCGCGGCTCTCGATGGATATCCACGTGGATGAGGTGGAGATCAAGCGGTTAAAACGCCGTAAACTACTGCTCAAAGATCAAATTGAGCGCGTCAGCAGCCATCTCATACCCGACTTAAACGCCTGAGGATCCTCGCATGCAGGACGGACTCACCCTCCCCAAAGAATTATCCAGCGGACTCATGAGCCGCGATGGATTAAGTGAGCTTGCCGCACTGCTCTTGGTCTTCTTGTTGGCGCTAGCCGTCGGTCGATTTGCCCGTGCTCGCACAGGAACTACGACGTCGGGTACCTCGCTGAGTGACTGGAAATCCATCGTCCGCGAATCGGTCATCGTTTTGCTGCCCTACGCGGCGATCGTGCTCCTGATCAGCGCTTCACTTTGGGCTGCTCGCAACTTAGGGATGCTCGAAAGCCTATTTGGGCTCGCGCTGCGCTTAGTCATCGCGCTCGGCGCTGTCCGTCTCGCGGTGTTCGTGGTTCGTGTCACGCTTGGCAACAATGCACTCATGATGGCCTGGGAAGGTCGTATCACGCTATTTCTTTGGCTTGGTCTTGGGCTGCAGCTACTCGGTTGGCTAGACGTCCTCGAGCGCAGTCTCGATGCGATTGATCTCGTACCCGGGCAGTCCGCTTTTAGTCTGTGGGCATTATTGAAAAGCATCGTCGTCGTCACTGCCTTCATTGTGGGAACAAGCTTGATCGCTAAAGCGATCGAACGGCGTGTGATGACGATCGAGACACTCGCCCCCTCTACGCGAATCGGTATCGGTAAGTTTCTCTATGTCCTATTGATCACGCTTGGTATTCTGCTCGGGATCAATGCCGCGGGTGTGGATCTCACCGCACTCACCGTACTAACCGGCGCGATCGTCTTTGGGCTAGGTTTTGGTATTCGCGATATCACCAGTAACTTTGTGAGCGGATTCGTCCTATTGATGGATAAGTCCATAAAACCGGGCGATGTGATCAGCTTCACTCAACAAACGGGTACGACCAGTGAAAACTTTGGCTGGGTCCAAGAGCTACGCGGTCGATACGTCGTCGTTCGCGATCGCGACGGCGTGGAGTCCTTGGTCCCCAATCAAAGCCTCATCATCAACTCGGTGATCAACTGGAGCTACTCTGATCAACGGGTCCGGCTGCGTTTACCTGTCATGATTAGCTACGACGATGATCCTGAGGTCGCGCTGGAACTACTCATCCGAGCCGCGAGTGATCACCCGCGGATTTTGCGCGACCCCGGGCCCGTGTCGCGTCTCATGTCCTTTGAGAACTACGGCATGAGGCTCGAATCTCGCTTCTGGATTCGCGATCCCATGAATGGGGTCAATAACGTTCGTAGCGATGTCAATCGGCGGATCTTCCAGTTGTTCCGCGAACATGGGATCAAGATTCCGGTGGCGCAACAGGAAGTCCGTGTTCTGGAACCGGGCGCGATGCTGACGGATCCGTCGACGGTCGCCGCGATCGCAGCACCCGCCTCGCCTCCTGCGACCTCGACAACGACGACCGCCGCAACACCGATCAATGCCCCTACAGGTCAATAAGATCTCGATTCCGGATAGCGACTACAGCGTCAGCTTTATTCGGGCCGGCGGGCCTGGCGGTCAAAACGTCAATAAAGTCGCGAGCGCCGTGCAACTACGTTTTGATCTGCGTGGCACGCAAGCGCTCTCGCCTGACGTCAAAGCGCGTCTGACTCGTATAGCCGGTCGTCGGGTCAATGATGAAGGCTTTCTATTGATCACCGCACGCGAGCATCGCAGTCAGGAAGCGAACCGCCGCGATGCGGAGCAACGACTCTGCAGCCTCATTCGTGCAGCCCTACCGCCGCCAAAGATACGGCACGCCACGCGACCCACTCGCGCGTCAAAGATCAAACGTCTCGAAGGTAAAAGCCACCGCGGGGCGATCAAACGCCAACGCGGTCGGCCTGCAGAAGATTGACTCACGGATCACAGGGATCCCGTGGACACCACGAACGCATCGAACGCGGAGCGCAAGGGTTTGCCGCACGCCATTTACGCGTGCGTCACCTGCAAAATGCTGTGCCGAATCTGCTCAGACAGTACAAATTCCGCATCACGCGCGACTCGCTCTAGTACCTCATCGAAGCACAAGCGACTCTCGTCATCGACGCGAATCACCGCCCGTCGCAACAATAGCTGCGCAAATTGCTCAAACATCGCTTTATCTGAAAACTCTGGCGCGTTAAAACCGTAAAGCATCGCGATGCGTTGTGCGAGAGCACGGCAGCGCTCGACTAATTCTTTGGTTTTGAGGACTCCAGAGCCTGCTTGCTCAAGCGTCGCAATCAATAAGTAATAGCGCTCGATCGTCTGCACCGAGGACTGCGCCAGTACCGAAAGCTGCATGGCAGCCTCCGTATTAGGCGCTGGGCGATGCCAATACACCGTCTCGCTCGCCGCTTGCGACGTCTCATGTCGCAAGAGACCGAGCTTGGCCATGGCGGCTAGCGTCGTCTCGACTGCCGTTTGCAATTCGGCCTCATCCCACTTCAAAAATAACTCAGCTGCGACATAGGGGTAAATCCGCCACGCCAAGCGCTGCAAATCCTCCTCGCGTACTGAAGGGTTAGCAATGAATGCGCAGGCGATGAGCGAGGGCAGCGTAAAGAGATGTAACAAATTATTGCGGTAATACGTCATGAGCACGGCGCTTTGCTCATCAAGTCGCAGCACATCGCCAAGCGGATGCGCCTGACGTTGCAATACCTGCATACTCTCGCCGTAGGCGATCACCTCGGCGCCAGTGTCAGCGGTCACCGTCACCCGCGAGTCATAGGGCGCCTCGCGAAGTAAGGCAAGGTAAAGCTCGACCTGACGCTGCAGATCCGCTTCAGCCATAGCCTGACGAGGCATCGCAAGCAGACTCATCGCAAGCAAGCCAATCGGTGTCACTGCCGCCGCGGCATTGATCCGCCGCATGACTTGTAGCGCCAGCTCATCCACCACAGGCGGCACCCATGGCGCTCGGCCTTCGGCATCGACCCCCCGCTCACGCCAGTCGCTCGCCGCTTGCTCAAGTAACTGCTCAAGATAAATCGGCTCGCCGATGTTCACATGCACTCGGCCGAATTTCTCGCGTAGTACTCGGACCGCCTTGATGAGATCAATAATGCTTTCTTTGCGCTTAGCCTGACCCGAGAGCTCACTCAGATACGTATTGGCCTCGACGATCCGCTCGTAACCAAAGTAAACGGGCAAAAACACCACGGGCTTACGCGGATCTCGCAGATAACTGCGCACCGTCATCGATAACATACCCGTCTTGGGCTGCAATAGGCGCCCTGTGCGCGAGCGACCACCTTCAATGAAATATTCAATCGAGTGACCCCGAGCCATGATCGTCGCCAAATATTTCATGAATACTGCGGTGTAGAGTGTGTTACCTGCAAAGCGTCGACGCAGAAAAAACGCCCCACCCTTACGCAAAAATCGTCCCACGACGGGGATATTCAAATTGAGTCCGGCTGCAATATGCGGCACGGCGTAACCCTGCTTATAGATCACATAAGAGAGCAGCAAATAATCCATGTGGCTACGATGACAGGGCACAAACACGATCTCATGGCCCCGAGCGGCTTCGCGCAAGGTGTCAGCGTGATTGAGCACGACCCCGTCGTATAGGCGATTCCAGAGCCGACGCAGAAAACCTTCCATGAAGGTAATAAAGACATGCGAATAATTGGCCGCGATTTCTTCGGCATAGCCTTGGGCGACCGCCAATACCTTACGTCGTGGCAAATGTCGCTCGCGCATCTCGGTCGCCATCGCTGCGCGCACCGCACGGGTTTTGAGCACGGTGGTGACGAGCGTTCGTCGATGCGAAAGATCCGGCCCAATACGCTCTGCGCGCTGCCGCCGAAACGCCGTACGCTGTCGACGACTAATGCGGGCGGCAATCGCTGCAGGCGAGAGTTGATCGTCGAGCTCTGCTCGCAAGCTCAACGGCTCACCCACCTCCAACATGGTAAAACGACCATTGATGATCACCTGCAAGGCTTTACGCAGCGCGCCCCCGAGCACCCAGTTCTCACTTAACCAGAGCCGTAACCAAGAGCCTTCCTTACTCGGCGCGCGCCCCCAGTACACCGCAACCGGCACCAAACGTACATCAAAACTTAGATCATCCCGTACCGCCTCAACAAGACGCACGAGCTCGAGCGGCACCCGCCGGTCAATCCGCGCATCCCACCAGCCGCGTGTACGCAAAAGGGGTTGCGACGCGCGCACCATCGAGCTTCCACGCCCAATCAACCGACCCGCGGGTCGGGGCAATCCATGTCGAATACAAAGATTTTCGAGGACAGCCTCATCGGTACGGCTCTCGCGCTCAAAGAGATAGCACACTGGCGCAGCTTGCGCAGCCCCAATACGCGCAAGCGCCGAGTCAGGCTGCACCTCAAGGCGCACCCAAGGTCGCAGCAGTATTCGTAAAAAACGGTTAGCCACGCAGCGAAATCAGCCAAGCTTCAAACCAGCTGGCAATCTTTGGCAAAGAAGCGTGCAATCGATGGTCGTCATCCACAAGATAGGTCATCGCCCGCTGCGCACGCGCAAACGCGAGCGCCTTATCAACGGGCACGATGTCATCACGCCAACCGTGCACAACGACGGTGGGACAGGCAGCGACCGCCGGCGTCGCCGGCAACCCTGGCAGATCAAAAGCGGGTGCCATCAAAAAAAGCCCGGACGCTGAAAGCGGCACCGATGCTGCCGCCGCCAGAAAACTTCCTAAGCTAGAGCCCACTAAAATGGGTGGGGCCGATAAACCCTCAGCACTTGCCAGCAAGTGCTGCAAGCGCCCTTCGACGCTATCGAGCCCGCGATAATCCACCGACTCGACCGGATGATCGAGCTGACGCGCGACCTCGGCTAACACTAAGATTTTCTGGCCCCAAGGCTCAGAATCTTTGCCATGCGAAAAAACGACGGGGGATCTCATCGACTGCTCCCAGGACCACTCTCGGCGGCAGGTCGGATCACTGCGGCTGCCTCATCGGTCAAAAAGTCAGCCTCCACAGGCTCGCCTAACCACGTTGCGCCGATTGGAACGGCATTGCGAACTCGCGGCGCTGCCGCCATCAAAGAATTCAAATCCCGTGGGGCATCACTCTCTGTCAACCGCTTTGAAACCGGTACGGCGATGCCGCGTGGCGTACGGCTCAATTGACCGACCGCCTGCCAATCAATCTCAGCGCCCGTCGCCGCGAGCTCCTTACGTAATCGACCCGCCAAGGCACGGGAGAGTAATTTGCGCTGGGCGCCTCGCCAGTTACGCGCATCATCTTCGAGGACGTCATAGGCCTGCATGAAAAGCTCGCCGCGATGCCAGCCAAACACAAACGGCTGATTGACGACCGTGACGGGGATCCCCGGTTTGATCATGTCGTATAAAAATTCGACATCTTCCGGAAAAAGACGAATACACCCCGCGCTTGAGCGTAGGCCAATCCCCGCAGGCTTATTGGTACCGTGGATCAAATAGGCCGGCCAGCCCAGATACATCGCACGGGTACCGAGCGGGTTATCCGGTCCCGGCTTCACGACCGCCGGCAGGATTTCTCCGTTCGCGCGATATTCTGCGCGCACGCCGGGCCCGGGTCGCCAGCTCGGATTTTTGGCCATGCGCGTAATGCGGGTCCGCCCTTGGGGGGTCGCCATCCCCACTTTGCCTATGCCGATCGGAAAGGTGTAAACGACTGGCGTCTCGCCTTTGCGAGTCGGTACAAAGAAATAAAGACGCATCGCAGCTAAGTTGATGACCACACCCTCGCGCGGTGCGTTCGGCAACAAATGCTGCGTCGGCAAGACGATTTCACGACCCTCGCCCGGCAACCACGGATCGACCGTAGGGTTCGCGCGCACTAATTCCTCAAAGCCAACGTTGAAACGGCGGGCCAGATCGACAAAGGTGTCTTCATATTGCGCTTGGGTGACTTGCAGCACGCCGATGAGATCACCCGCCTCCGCCGTCAATTCAGCGCGGTGTGCACTCAAGGCATAGGGCACCTCGGCACCGACATCGACCTGTACTTCAGGGGCCGTCGAGGGCTTACCGGGGTCATAGCTCGCGCACGCGCTCACCCCTAACATCGTCAGCACTACGACCAGTGCTGATTTTCCAGAATTTCGCCACATGGCGCGCTAGATTACCGCAGCAACGGCTGATCGGGTTGTTCGTTGTGATCGGCCGTCGCCTGAGGAAAGTGCGCAGCGAGTAAACGAGATACCCCTTCGATTCCGCGCACGGCGCCTGGGGCAAACTCGCCGGCGCGAAAGGCCCGCTCCATCTCTTGGCAGACCGCCTCCCAGTCCTCGGGCGAGACTCTTTTGGCGATTCCGCGATCCGCAATGATTTCGACGTCATGCTCGGCCATGAGCACATAAATCAGCACGCCATTGTTGTGCTCGGTGTCCCATACCCCAAGCTCACTAAAGACCTGAATCGCGCGATCACGCGCGGTGACCCCTCGCCAAAGCGTACCGAACTCAAGTGCCGTCTCTACAACGAAACGAATCTCGCCCCCGTGCTGGGCTTCGGCGGCCTCAATCGCCGTCTCAATCGCCTCGAGCGCAGGCGCGGGAAAACGCCGCCGAGTCATCAGTGGTATTGCCCAAAGATTTTGCCAGTAACGTCTCGCGCTCACGTCCGCACCCCTTTACCAACGACCGGACGCGCCGCCACCACCAAAGCCGCCCCCGAGACCCCCAAAGCCACCACCGACGCCACCGCCTGAGCCGCCCCGAAAGCCGCCGCCATAGCCACCCCAAGACCCATCACGCCGATAACGAGCCGAGCGCGATGTGCCACCGAAGCCGGATTTCAGGTCATTCGGGAGCATCTGTACGAAGAGCGATGCCGCCATACTCAAAATGGCGAGTAACAGCGAAAACAGTAGCGCCCAGCCCAATAACATCAAAAGTCCAAAAACAACGCCGCCCACCGTCAAGGCCGCTGGCATACGCCCAATACGTCGGCCGAGTAGCTCAGCCATCCAAAAAATTGCCACCACGCCGAGCACCCAGAGCTCAACCACACTCGGGCCGCGCTCCTGCGCGCCCTTTGCGCCGTCTTGCCAGCCTTGATCAGGCGGCGGCAACGGTTCACCCCTCACGACCTGCATCATGCGTTCAACCCCTGCCTCCACTCCACCGGCATAATCGCCCGCGCGAAATTGGGGCACGATGGACTCATCAATGATTCGACGCGAGGTCAAATCGGTCAACGCGCCCTCAAGACCGCGACCTACCTCGATCCGAACAACACGGTCCTTTAACGCGACGATGAGCAGCGCGCCGTCATCCACACCTTTGCGGCCGAGTTGCCACTCATCGACCACGCGGATCGAAAACTGCTCGATCGTCTCGGGCTGGGTCGACTCAACGATCAACACCGCCAGTTGAGCTCCGGTTTGGGTTTCGAATTCTTTGAGGGTCGCCTCAAGTGAAGCCCGACGTGGCCCAGAGAGCACCTCGGCCTGATCGGTGATACGCTGACTTAATCGTGGCACGGTCGGCGCATCGGCTTGCATCGACGCTGCGATCGGCGTTGACAATGCTCCGCTGAGCGCGATCAAGACCGCCCAAAGAGCGCGACGCGCGTACCCCACGACGGACTTACCCGCCCGCAGGGCTTGCAGAAAAATCCACCGTCGGCGGCGCAGCAATCGCCGTCTCATTCTCAACAGTAAAATTGGCCTTACTCTCAAACCCAAATACTTTGGCGGTAAGGTTTGAGGGAAACGAGCGTACCGTCACGTTATAGGCTTGTACCGCAGCAATGTAGCGATTGCGCGCGACCGCGATCCGATTTTCCGTACCCTCAAGCTGTGCCTGCAAGTCGCGAAAATTCTCATTGGAGCGCAACTGAGGATAGTTCTCCGAGACGGCGAGCAAACTCTTGAGGGCGCCGGTCAGCTGCCCTTGGACTTGCTGATAGCGGGCCAGCGCCTCGGGATCGTTCAGCAGCTCAGGGGTCACGTTAATCGAGGTCGCCCGCGCGCGCGCATCGGTGACCCCGAGTAGCACGCGCTCTTCCTGCGCCGCAAAGCCACGCACCGTGTTAACGAGATTAGGGACAAGATCGGCTCGGCGCTGGTATTGGTTGACCACCTCTGACCAAGCCGCCGTCACCGCCTCATCTTGGACCTGAATCGTGTTGTAGCCGCAGCCACTTAGCAGTGACACGGCCAACAGCGATATCAACCATTTCAAGCTACGCATAGGGGTTCCTCCCACAAGTTGGCACGAAGTCAGGAGTGATGCCTCGCGCTACCAAATTTTCACCCGCTCACTCTCCGGACGATACAGCGCATCACCCTCTTTGACCGCAAACGCGTCATGAAATTCGGTCATATTGCTCACGATCCCATTGCAACGATACTCGCTCGGACTGTGTGAATCAGTGAGCAAACGCGCACGCAGCTCCTCCTCGCGATATTTACGCCGCCAAATTTGCGCCCAACCAAGGAAAAAGCGCTGGGGACCCGTGAACCCATCAATAACAGGGGCATCACGACCCTGCAAAGAAATCTGATAGGCCCGATAGGAGACCGCAAGACCCGAGAGATCACCGATATTCTCTCCAAGCGTCAGCTGACCATTAACTGAAGCGCCCTCTAGCGGCTGGTATTGAGAATACTGCTCGATCAGTTTGCCTGCGCGTTGTCGAAAACGTGCGTTGTCATCAAAGGTCCACCAATCGCGCAAGTTTCCCTCACCATCGTAACGACGCCCAGAGTCATCAAATCCATGGCTGAATTCGTGACCGATGACGCCGCCAATGCCACCATAGTTCACCGCGTCATCTGCTTCTGGATCAAAGAATGGGGGCTGCAAAATCGCCGCCGGAAAGACGATTTCGTTCATCGGCGGACTGTAATAGGCATTGACCGTCTGCGGCGTCATGAACCATTCATCCCGATCCACAGGTCCACCGAGACGCTTCAGTTGTCGTGCGAACTCAAAGCTCCCTGAACGACGCACATTGGCAATCAAATCCTCACCCGTAAAATCGAGCGCCGAGTAATCACGCCACTTATCGGGATAGCCGACTTTCACGTTAAAACGCGCGAGCTTGAGCTTGGCTTCGGCTTTGGTCTCCGCGCCCATCCACTCTAGTGTGTCGATCGATTGCTCGAAGGCGGCTCGAAGATTAGCCACGAGCTCTCGAATACGCTCACGCGCCTCGGGCTTGAAATTCTCTTTTACGTAGGCGCGACCTGCAATTTCGCCGATCGTCCGATTAATGAGCTGTACCCCGCGCCGCCAGCGCGGCTCCATTTCCTTTACACCGCGGACATCTCGACTGCGGAATGCAAAATGCGCCGCTTCAAAGTCCGCCGGTAAAAAAGGCGCGTAAGCGTCTAAGACTCGAAATCGGAAATAGGCCTTCCACGATTCGACGGGCACGGTGCGCACCAGCTCACCGAGTGCTTGCGCGTAGCTTGGCTGGCGAATATCGAATTCTTTGATTTCGGCCGCCGCCTCGCCAAAGCCCTCCATGAAGGCCGACCAATCAAAGGCCGGGATACGCTCAGCGGCCTGCTCAAGGCTCATTAAGTTATAAGTTTTGAGGGGGTCGCGATTCTCAACACGCGTCCAATGCGCACGCGCAATACCCTGCTCAATGTCGAGCACCTGCGCGGCGCCCTGGGTAGCCACCTCTGCTTCGACGCCTGATAACTCGAGTAGCGTCCGAGCGTAGTTCAAAAGTCCCGTCCGCAAATCCGCGTAACGCGCCTCTTCGCTTAAGTAATATTCGCGATCAGGCATGGTCAGACCCGACTGCGAAAGCCCCGGCACATAGCGCGAGGACTGCTTGCGATCCTGCGACACGTAAGCGGCAATCGGTTGCGAGAGACCACGCGTTTGCATGCGGCCAATCAAGGCGAACACGTCCTCTGCACTGGAGAGCGCCGCGACCTCAGCGAGTAAATCCTCAACACCGGTAATGCCCCGCGACTCAATCGCCGCCGTGTTCATGAACGAGGCATAAAGATCACCGATCTTTTGCCGATCACTCCCCTTGGCATACGCAGATTCACGGGCTCCCTCGGCCGAGGATTCAGCTAAAGCCCGTAAAGCGGCTTGGGCGGATTCCTCAAGGGCGGTGAAGGTCCCGTAGTTGGAGCGATCGGCGGGGATTTCCGTCGTGGCAAGCCAGGTACCGCCTGCGAATCGATAGAGATCATCTTGAGGTCGCACCGAGCGATCAAACCCCGCCAAATCCAGCCCGGAGCGTAAGCTCGGCGGGTTCGGCATTTCTGGCGTCGCCGCGACGCCAAGCCCCACACTCTGCGTGATACCCACTGTGACCCAGAGCAATGCCGGGCGGATCGCAGCTCGCGCGCGAAAGAGCTTCTGTATCATTTCGTCGTCCCCATCCAAATTGTTCTGACTGTCAAACGCCAAGCCTAGCCCTAGCCGACACAGCACACCAGCGTTACCACCGAATCTGCGATCTTGCGTACTTGTCATGTCCCGTTACCGCCCACCCAGCACACCCGGCTCTAAGTTCATCACTGCGCAAGGCTACGCGCGCTTGCAAGCCGAGCTCGATGAGCTCTGGCGCGTTGAGCGTCCACGCATAACCCAAGCGGTCAGCGAGGCGGCTGCGCAGGGCGATCGCTCCGAAAACGCGGAATACACCTACGGCAAAAAGCGACTCCGCGAAATTGATAGCCGAGTGAGATTTCTACGCAAACGACTGGATGGCATGGTGGTCGTCTCGCAAGCGCCCAGCGATCCCGAGCGCGTTTTCTTTGGCGCTTGGGTCACACTCGAGGACGAAGCCGGCCACACTCGACGCCATCGACTGGTTGGACCCGATGAGTTCGATGCTGCCGAGGGCTATATCAGCCTTGATTCACCCCTCGCGCGCGCCCTACTCGGCAAACGCCTCGATGACGAAATCTCAGTGGCCACACCGGCTGGCGAACGCCAGCTCGTAATCACCGCCATTGACTACGAGCGTGACGGCGACTGAGACCAGCCTTCGACTGAAACCTGGCTTCGACAGAGACCTTACTTCACACGGATATTTTTGAACTGCCACGGATCATCGCGATCGAGATCCTCTGGCATCAAGCGCTCACGGTCGGTGAGCGGCGTCCAATCCGTGTAAGCGCCCACCACGGGCCCGAGGTAGGGCTTACAGAGCTCAAGGATGCGATCAAAATCAAGATCCTCTGGCTCCACCACCCCGCGTCGCGGATTCTCAAGCGCCCAGATAATGCCGGCATACACCGCCACCGTAACTTGTAAGCTGGTCGCGTTATTAAACGGAATAATCTGCCGCGTCTCATCAATACTGAGCTGCGAACCATACCAATAAGCATTTTTGGCATGCCCTGCCAACAGGACGCCGAGCTCGTCGACACCACCCGATGAGATCTCATCCATCAAAATTCTTTGTTTTGACTGTAGATGGTAATTTCGGCCGACAAATTCATTGACCGATAGCACGGCATCATCGCAAGGATGGTAGGAATAATGCACGGTCGGTCGATACGTCGCCGCATCCGCCTCACCGACACTAAAATAATCTGACAAGGAAATCGACTCACCATGGGTGATCGCAAACCCATGAATGGGACCGGCCATCGGCGTCCACGTACGTACTCGAGTCGCAGCGCCCGGTTGATTCAAAAAGATCGAGGACTTGCGGCCAAAACTATAGCGATGACCATCGATTGGGAAATGCTTCTCGTGCGTACCCCAGCCGAGCTCGGAGGGCTGCATGCCTTCGGAGACAAAGCCATCCACCGACCAGGTGTTCACGAACTCATCTTTTTGCTTGCGCACCGGTGACACTTGCGTATCGCGCTCAGCAATATGGATCACTTTGACGCCCAAGTTCGCTGCGAGCGCGGCCCACTCCGCCCGATCTTTGGGGGCGTCTGTGGCGAGACCCGTATCTGCTGCGATGTTCAGCATGGCTTGCTTCACAAAATGCGAGACCAGCCCTGGGTTCGCGCCATGGGTGATCACGGCCGTTGGCCCGCCCGCATGATCGGCGGCAAACGCGAGCGCGAGTTCGCGCAAGGCATAGTTGGTGCGTCGCTCGGGCGGCGTGCGCAGATCGGTGTAGCCACCGGGCCACGGCTCGATACAGGTATCAATATAAAGCGCCCCACGATCGAGGCATAACTCCATCAAGGCGATTGAGGACACTTCGACCGAGACATTAACGACAAAATCGCCCTCAGAGACGAGCGGCTCGAGCACGCTACGCAAGTTATCTCGCGTGATGCGCTCGGTGATGAACTTCACGCCATAATGCGCCGCCACTTCCGCGCCGCGTCCATCGGCCGCGACGATCGTGATCCGATCCGCTGAGGTTCGAATGTGGCGCATGATCAAAGGCAGGGTGCCCTGACCGATACTGCCGAAGCCTACGAAAATAAAACGACCGGCGAAGTCCGCATGGATGGGGTGTGACATGATGCTCCTTGGTAGGAAGCGGCTGAATCAGCCGTTGCGCCAATGAGGCGGGTAGGTTTGTACATACCCTGGCTGTGACTCGATTCGGTCCAGCCAGCGTCCAAGAGCGGGATAGTGTACCTCAACGGGTAAAAATCGTCGCGCAAGATCCGCTCCCCGCGGTTGCAAGAGCGCCCGTCGCAAAAGCTGGATCATTGGGAAGATCATCATGTCGCAGGCGCTGTAATCCTCGCCCACGATCCAATCGGAACGCGCCAGACGCTGCTCGATGGTGCGAGCCTCACGCGCGACCACATGCATGGCCTCGGTGAGCGCTTCCGGACCGAGCGGCGGGCCGCCCTCAGGGAAAATCTCATCGGCGAGCAAACTTCGGCAGATCCCCATAATGTGGGATTCGGTGTAGGCCTGAAACTCCTCAATCACCCGCACGATGACGGCGGCCTCTTCCGCACTGCGGCCAAAAATGGGCGGTGAGGGGTATTTGAGATCGAGGTAGTAGAGCACCGCGAGTGATTCGAACACGACGTAGTCATCGTGCTTGACCACCGGCACCCGCCCGCGAGGATTCATCGCGAGCATCTGCGGCGATTTTTGAGCCTGCAGCGATAGCTGTAATTTATGACTGTTATAAGGCAGTCCTTTGTGCTCCAGCGCTAGCAAGACGCGCCAGGAGAACGGACACCCACTCGCCCAATAGACATCGATGGCCATAGATAAGGATTGTAACGGCAAGCCCGAGACCGGAGAATTCAACTCATGCACTATTCAACCCTCGTTGACGTCGCGACTGTGGCGGCCCAGATCAAGCATCCCGATTGGGTCATCCTCGACTGCCGGTTTGAGCTCACCGATCCCACGTGGGGTGAGACCCAGTTCGCAGCCGGACATCTGCCGGGGGCGCAATATGCCCATCTCGATCGCGACCTAGCGGCCCCGCCGACCGCCACGAGCGGCCGTCATCCGTTACCCGATCCCGAGGTATTTGCCGCCAAAGCACGCGCATGGGGCATTCATCCAGGCACCCAAGTTGTGGTGCATGACCAGGCGGGCGGCGTATTTGCCGCGCGGGCCTGGTGGCTCTTTCGCTGGCTCGGTCATCCGCAAGTCGCGCTCATGGACGGTGGCTACGCCGCTTGGTGCGCGGCCGGTCAGGCCGTCTCGACCGAAACGCTCGTGCGACCCATCGGCAACTTTGTCCCTCACCCTGATAGCACGCAGGTGGCCAACGTCGATGATGTCGTCGCCGCGCTTGGGCACTCGACGATGCATTTGGTGGATGCCCGCGGCGCCGATCGCTTCGCCGGCGAAAATGAATCCATGGATGCGCGCGCCGGACACGTACCCGGCGCGGTCAATCACCCTTTTGCGACCAACCTCGCCGCCGGCCGACTACAAGCGCCTGATGCGCTGCGCGAGCGCTGGCTTGCGACCTTAGACGGCCGCGACCCCGGGGAGATGGTGGCCATGTGTGGCTCAGGGGTCAGCGCCTGCCATAATTTACTCGCAATGGAGCTCGCCGGCTTGCCGGGTGCGCGGCTCTATCCGGGCTCATGGAGCGAGTGGATCAAAGATCCCGATCGCCCCGTCGCTAAGTAAGGAATAATCCCACCTTGAATATCAAAGATTTATCACGGCCGGGTTGGCAGATTGCCGACTCGCTCGAGCTCTATCACGTCAAAGCCTGGGGTCAGGGCTATTTTGATATCAATGAAGCGGGCCACGTCGTTGCGCGTCCCGACCCCAAGGGCGAGACCACCATTGATCTGCATGAGGTCATCCAAGGCCTCAAAGCACGCGACATCACCGCACCGGTTGTCTTGAGATTTCCAGACATTCTCGCGCATCGCTTGCGCCGACTGCACGACGCTTTCGCGCGCGCGATTGCCGAAAATGAGTACCGCAATCGCTACGCAGCGGTCTATCCCATCAAAGTCAATCAACAACGACTTGTTGTGGAGGAGGTCTATCGCTACGGCGCTGAGTTCGGTTATGGACTCGAGGCGGGTAGCAAACCTGAACTCCTCGCCGTCATGGCGATGACCGAAAACTCACCCGATCGGCTCATCGTCTGTAACGGCTTCAAAGACGATAGCTACATCGAAACGGCGATGCTCGCGACCAAACTCGGGCGCACCATCGTTCCCGTCGTCGAAAACTTCGCCGAGCTCGGGCTCATCCTAAAACAGGCCGCGCGCCTAAACGTACGGCCGCGTATTGGTGTGCGCGTCAAACTCGCCAGCGAAGGCTCAGGTCGTTGGCGCGACTCGGCGGGCGAAAAATCCAAATTCGGGCTGTTCATCACTGAAATTCTCGAAGTGGTCGAGGTGCTCAAAAAGCATGACATGCTCGATTGCCTGAAACTCGTGCATTGCCACCCTGGAAGCCAGCTGCAAGATATTCGTCGCATCAAAGATGCAATCAATGAATTAGCGCATGTCTATGCGGAGCTGAAGCTACTCGGAGCGGGCTTAGAATACATTGATGTGGGCGGTGGCCTCGGGGTCGACTACGACGGCTCGCGGACGAATTTCACCTCCTCCATGAACTACAACATGCAGGAATACGCCAACGACGTCGTGTATCGCATTGCGAGCATCTGCGATACCCGCGGCATCGATCATCCGATGATCATTAGTGAGTCGGGGCGCGCGATCGCGGCGTATCACAGCGTGCTTGTGTTTAATACTTTGGGGCGCTCTGCACTCGATAACTTCCGCGTCACCGGCAAAGAAGACGAAGGCTATGCAGCGGGTGAACTCCCGCAGCCGGTACTCGATCTCATCGAAGCCTATCGAGATGTCTCGCCGCGGCGACTGGTTGAGTGTTGGCATGATGCGCTCACCGCGCGTGAACAATGTCTGCAGATGTTCAATCTTGGCTTGATGTCACTCGAGTTTCGCGGACTCGCCGAGCGGCTTTACTGGGCGACCTGCACCAAGATTCGCGAGGTCGCTCGCAAACTCGAAGAAATCCCCGAGGAGCTCGAAGATCTCGAGAGCATTCTCTCCGATATTTATTTTTGCAATATGTCGGTGTTTCAATCTTTGCCCGATAGCTGGGCGATTGATCAGCTCTTTCCCATCATGCCGCTACACCGTCTAGATGAAGAGCCGACCCGCCGCGCAGTGCTTGCCGATATCACCTGCGACTCGGACGGTAAGATCGATCGCTTCGTTTCGCATCGCGACATCAAGCGCACGCTAGAAGTACACGAAATCAATGCAAATGATGAGTACTACCTTGCTGCATTTTTGGTGGGCGCCTACCAAGAGACTTTAGGCGATTTGCATAATCTCTTCGGTGATACCCATGTCGTTCATATTCGTCTAGAAGACGATGGTCATTGGTGGATCGATGAAGTCGTCATGGGCGACACCGCCAACCTCGTCCTGCAATACATGGAATACGATGTGGCAGAGCTGTATCCCGCGCTCGCGCGCGACTGCGAGCGTGCGATTCGCGCAGGTCGAATGACCATTGCGGAAAGCCAAGCGCTCAAGCGATTTTACGAAGCTGAACTCAACGGGTACGCTTATCTCGAGTAAGCTCGGATTCACCCAAACTTGAGAACGCTTGGGAGGCCACCATGAACGCCGTATTGCAAGCAGCACAACCACCCGCTCCTCCCGCTCCGCTTGCGGTGAATGAGAGCCGAGACTTTCGCAGTTATCACGCATTTTTACGTGCGGCGCGCACCTACCTCGAGGGACCGCTCGTTGCGCAGATGTATGACCACTATGAGCAAGCAGCCTCCCAATCGGGGCGCGAGGCGAGTGAGATTCAAGATTGGCGCGAAGCTGAAGCGCTGCTCGATGAGCTCCCGGAGTTCCAGTTTTATTGTTGGGCGTACCGCAATCTACAACGTTTTAAATATCATCGACCGACGCTCGGTATCTTCGCGACGCTGGAAGCTGAGCGCGAGCGTCTGACCCAAGAGCTCAAGACGAGCACCGCCGACGCAAACAAAGAGGAGCTGAGACTCAATCCTGAGCTTAAGATCCCGGATTATTTTCGGTTTGTGCCTTTTCACCAGCATACCGGTGGTGTCGCCAAAGATATTCTCGATGGCCTCGCCTATGAAATCGGTCGGCGAACGACAGTACCAGCGCACGCAGATCCCAATGGGATTTATCGGATTTTATTTGAGGCGCTCCCACCAGGCCCTTACGCTCGAGTCCTAGATTGGGGGACAGGGCACGGTGCCGCGCTGATCACTTGGCAGCAGAGCCATCCGGAGTCCGAGTGTCACGGCGTCGATCTCTCAGCGCCTTGTCTCACGCTGGCACACCGACGGGCGCGCGAACAAGGCATGACGCTTTATTTCTCGCAGCAAGATCTCGAGCATCTTGACTATCCTGATGAATACTTTGATTTAATTTTCTTCAACTTCATGTTGCACGAGCTACCGCCGGCGCACACGCCTGCGCTGTTGCGTGAAGCCGCGCGGATCCTCAAGCCAGGCGGACATTTTGCGGGTCACGAGTTCCACCTGCGCCCAGGCGATGCGTTCCAAAACGTCCTACAGCGCAGTCACGCGTGGACGAACAATGAAACCTATTCGACCGCTTGGTACGACACTCCCATTGCGGACTGGGCGCGAGAGGCAGGCTTTAGTGACATCAAAATCAGTCCGTTCGAACGACTCACGCGCTCGGTACTGCGCCCAGGTGGCAAGCCGATCAATGCCAATTACTGGAACTTATATGTGTTCACGAAGTGAGATGCGTCATGGCGACTGATGATCCGAAGGCGGGTTTTAAAGCTTCACTGCAAGGACCCGTGACCGGTGCCGAGCCCGATTTCCTCGAACACCTGCCGATGGACAACGCCGTGGGCGCCATCATGGCGTTAAGCGCGGAGCTATACATGCTGCGTGAGCGCTTGGCGACCCTCGAGGCGGAACTCGCCGATCGAAAACTGGTCCCTGAAGGCGCTGTCGAAAACCGCGTGGACCCGCCCGACGCCGCAGCCGCCAAGGCTCAGGACCTCGCCGCCTTCACCGCCCGGATCCTCTCTGAGCTCACCCGTAATCGGGTCCCAGTCTCAACCATCGATCCCGACGTCAGCCGATTTTTGCGTCATCCCGACTGATTCCTCAGCGGCACTCGCTGTGAGCACCTGCGCTGCTCGCAAGGAGCCCCTGCAACGCCCGCAGGCTGGCAATAAAACGTCTTCAGGATATGATCATTAAAACTCTCTTGCCATAGTGCCGCCACTTGGTCAGATTTCTGTCAGCGATAGGAATTCTTGGATCAACCCTCATTTCTTGGACAGACCCATTTTTTGGATAGACAAGGAGCTTGGAATAATGACTCGAATCACGCTCTCTCAAGCGAGCCTGCGCGCGCTGATGGCCGCCACCGCCGCCACATTGCTCGTGCTGTCGCCGCTCTCAGCCGATGCTGCAAAAAAGTCGGCCAAAATTGATCTCAATACCCCAGAAGGCGCGACCCTCGCGGGGCGTCGGATCCAGTGCGGTGCGGTCGATAATGTACCGACGATTTACAGCTTTCACGGCGCGGCCTTTAGCCGAGTGCCCGGCGAAGCCGATCGAAAACTATTCGATGTAGAAGGCTATAACGTCCGTCAATGTGTGACCGTGACGGATCCTGAGCGGGGCGAAGGCTGGCGCTTGGTATCGCGCGAATTACTGCTCTATATTGACCCGCAAACGGGTGAATTGCTTCGCGAGTGGAACAATCCTTGGACTGGTAAGACGGTCAAAGTTCTACAGACCGCCAATGATCCGGTGAACCAGCGTCCGGTGTTCCCGTACGGGCCGGGCGTCAATCGCAGTTCCTCAAAGTGGAACGGGACCATCAGTGGTGACTATTGGTGGAACACCATCACCGTGCCGCTGTTCTATCACAACCCGCTAGGGGGTGATTATCAAAAAAATGTCGGCGGTGTGTATCACGCCACCGAAATGTTCAATTTCTTCGGCAAGCTCAACGAATTGGTGGACTCCAAAATCCCGAACCCACCCATTCAAGTGGGTTGGGTACGCATGGCTGATTGGCTTCCTTGGATGGAAATGAGCGGCCGAGCGGGCCTCATTTATATGCATGCGGCCGGTCGCAAGCTCGAGTCCTACGATCAGCTGCCGGAAATCATGCGTAAAACCATTGAAAACGAGTATCCGGAATACCGCACTCCGCCCGCGGGGGACGATAGTCGCAAAAATGAGACGAGCTGGACCTACTTCAAGAAAATGAACCCCGTCGAGGGTGGCGCCGCCTCGCAGCACGGCGGCCATTGATCGTTCGTCTCGGTCAGTAGTAGCATCGGACCCGTCTGCCGGTGGTCGGCAGACGGGTTTCGGTTCCCGGTCAAAAGAAATCGGGGCCGGAAGTTGTTTGACTGCTGAGAGAGACGGTTGAATGACGACGATCTATGTGGGGAAT
>CAZSRB010000003.1:0-72604 GCA_964609065.1 uncultured Acidibacter sp.
TAATGACGGCCGTCCCCGAACCGAAGGTCCAGGCGGCGTATTGCCAACCATAATTCTCGCCATAGGCACGATTACCAAAGTAACGCGTGATCAGCACCGCAATCACATCGAGCTCCGCCCCCGCAGCCACACCGATACAGATCGCTGCGATCAAGGCCGAGGTGCTACTGCCATCCACCGCGAGCAAGATCACACCCAAGACCGGAAAGATGAGAATGATCACGGCCACCAAAGGTGCAAAAAAACGATCCATTAAAAATCCCGCAAAAGCGCGTCCTAGGATGAGCGCAAGCCCCAGCGCACCCTGCACCGCTGCGGCTTCCTCGGCCGAGACCCCTCGTGCACGCAGGATGGGGACGAGCGGAATCAACACCCCACCAATACCGAGCGCCAACAGTAAAAACGCACCCAGCATCAACCAAAACCGCGGTCGCGCGCGGGACTCAGCGGCGGTGTAGCCCACCCAGATCGGTGCCGCTGAAGACGGCGACTCGACTGTTGCCGTACGCTCGTCCGTCGCCGGGGTCTCGCCCGCTCGCAAGGGCTCACCATCCAGCCCCAGCCCCACGTCCGCGGGAGAATCTTTGAGCTTCCAGAAAACGAGCGGCAAGGTGGTGACGAGCGTCAGGATGCCGAGCCCGGCATACGCGCCGCGCCAACCCACTTCCGTAATGAGGAACTGCGACACCGATGATAAAACCGCGCCGCCAATACCGATCCCTGCGAGCGCGGCACCAAAAGCCTGTCCGCGCCGCTGATCAAACCACGCAGCGATCACCCGTGAATAAGCGATCGATGAAGTCCCGGCGCCAATGAGCGGAATGAGCGCGAAGACGGCATAGAAATGCAACAGGCTCGGTGTTAGCCAGTACAAAGAAATCAGCGCGATCGCGAAAAGCACAATGCCGATCAGCGCCCAGCGTCGAACGCCCTGACGGTCAAATAATTTACCGATGTATAGCGAGGAGATGACGGTCACCACGGTGCCGACCAAGGTCACCACGGCGTACTCGGTTTGACTCCAACCAAACTCTGCCGTGATCGGTCCCTGAAAAATACCGATCGCAAACAGATTGATCGAAGCGATGCCCGTGGCTAGGCCGATCATGGTGGAGAACACCAAGCCGCGCGTCCCTCGCGGTAGTGCCGACAGCACCACCGCGGCAATCGCCAGCGCAATCACGGCGCCGCGAAAAAGCGGCGGCACCCATGCTGTAGCCAGCAGTAACACCGCTGCGACCGCAAGTACCGGCTTATCAAAACGTACATGGGTCATCAGCTTGCCCCCCCTTGGCACAGCGAATCGATTAAGCGCTAATGATGGCGCCCTGAATATAATGCCCACCCGATCATAGCGAGCCGGCAAGCTCATGCAAGGAGTGTTGGTATGTCATCTCATTTACGCACCTTCCTTTGGCTGCTGGTCACCCCTCTCACTTTCGCGACGGCACAGGCGGCCGATCAGGAGCCCAAGATGATCTCGATTGCGATCCATGGCGGAGCCGGCGTGATTACACGCTCACAGCTCGGTGAAGATGGGGGCCTTGCCTATCGCGAAGCGCTCGGCGCCGCGCTCGATGCTGGTTACGCGGTACTCGAAGCAGGCGGCAGTAGTCTTGATGCGGTCAGCACCGCGGTGCGCGCACTCGAAGATAATCCGCTTTTTAACGCTGGCAAAGGCGCGGTGCTTACGCATGATGGGAGCGCTGAACTCGATGCGTCGATCATGGATGGCGCGACGCTCGCCGCTGGTGCCGTCACAGGGGTTCGCCATGTGCGTCATCCCATCGATCTTGCGCGGCGCGTGATGGAAGACTCGCCCCACGTCATGCTCTCGGGCGCCGGCGCCGAAGAATTTGCGCTGCAACGTGGTTTCACGCTGGTCCCCAACGAATACTTCATCACGCCCACTCGCAAGCGCCAACTCGAGCGCGTACTGCAAGGTCGACGCACCCCACGTAATGAACTTGATGGACTTGGCACGGTCGGCGCGGTCGCCCGTGATGCCGCGGGCAACCTCGCGGCAGCGACCTCGACCGGCGGCATGACCAACAAGCGATGGGGCCGTATCGGCGATTCGCCCATCATCGGCGCTGGCACCTATGCCAATAATGCGAGCTGCGCCGTCTCAGCGACCGGCCATGGCGAATATTTTATCCGCTCAGTTGTGGCCTATGATATTTGCGCACTCGTCGAATATCGCGGGATATCTTTGGCTGAGGCCGCGCGCGAAGTTGTACAGAACAAGTTGCGTGACCGAGGCGGCGAAGGCGGCATCATCGCTGTCGACGCAAAGGGCAATGTCGTACTGGAGTTTAATAGCCCAGGCATGTTCCGCGGCCTACGCACAAGCACAGGCGAACGGCTGATCGCGATCTACGCAGACTGATAGATTTTACGTTCGCGCGCCACGCGATCGCGTTAAGCAAAATAATCGGCGAGAAACTCGGCAAAGGGTTTTTGAGGCGCTGCAGCGACGGCTTCGGCTTGCTGTAAAGACTGCTCGGCTGATTCCGCAAACGCAACCAAACGATTTTGATCAGGCTGATAAACCTGTGCGAGCGTCTGTTTGTGCTGCTGCGACATCGCGAGGGCATGATGAAAAAAGCTCTCAGCTGAGCTTTCGACTTCCTGGACGAGACGCGCTGATGGGGTGAGCGAGACATCGTCGATTTTCGCGCGCTGTAACTCGAGAGCGCGGGAGTATGGTCGACTGACATCCCCGCTATCGAGTAACTCACAGACACCCTGCATCTGATCCAGTATTTCTTTGGCCCAGACCTGCATCGGCAAGCTTCTGCCTTGATCATTGAGCATCAGATCGGGATCGCGCCCTGCGCTCGCGACAGCCACGTGATTGCCATCGAGCAAGGTCTGATCGTCCGCGCTCATCAACGGGCTCTCGCGCATCACACAAAACGCCAAAAATGCCTCGACAAAGCGCAACTCATCATCAGCCACGCCTAGGGGATCAAAGGCACTGATATCGAGCGAGCGAACCTCGACATATTGCACACCCGCCCGTAGTAAAGCTTTCGTTGGCCGCTCACCGGAGAGCGCCACGCGCTTAGGACGAATGAACGCGTAGTACTCGTTCTCGATCTGCAAAAGATTGGCGTTGAGCTGGCGATATTCCCCATCGACCAGCACGCCGAGTTTTTCATAGTCAGCATTCGGCGTCATGATCGCGCGCGTTAGATCGCGCACATACTCTTCAACGCTGTTGAGCGAGACCGCAAGCTCCGCCTGACTACGATTGCGATACCCAAGATCACTCATGCGCAGTGAAGTCGCATGGGGGCGCCAGGCGGTCCCAGCAATGAAATCGGGCAAGGCTTCGCCACGGGCGCGGAGAAATGACTTACACACCATCGGCGAGACGCCAAATAAATAGAGCGTGAGCCAACCGTAGCGTCGATAATTTCGCAGGAGATCAAAATAACTGCGCGAGATGAAATCCGAACCCGTTTCCCGTGACTCGCGGACCGCCGCCCAGGGCTCCCAGAACGCGTCGGGAAACGAGTAATTGAAATGCACACCCGCGATGGCCTGCATGACGCGGCCATAGCGCAAGCCCAGTCCTTCGCGATAAATACGCTTCATCTGCCCTACGTTGGAGGGCCCATATTGCGCGATCGGTATGCTCTCATCGCTCTCAATGCGGCAAGGCATGCTCGTCGCCCAGAGCAACTCATCCCCTAAGTGCTGATAAACGAAATGATGCAGATCCGAGAGATAGGCAAAGAGACTCTGGTTGTCGGCGAACGTGGGCGTCACCAACTCAATTAAAGCTTCTGAGTAATCGGTGGTGATGTTCTCGCTCGTCAGCGCCGAGCCCAATCCGCGAGGATGCGCGGTCTGCGCGATATATCCCTCTGGCGTCACACGCAGAGATTCTTTTTCGACGCCACGACGACCCCCAGACAACGCCCGCTCTGCGCGCGCATTGATCAGAGCAGCTAATCGGCGCTCAAAGGCGCGGTCAATACGAGGAGTGGGCACGCAGAAACCTCACCAGCGAATCCGACCACGAAGGACCTCAAAGGCCATGGTGAAATCACCGCGCAAGCTGTAGAGCGGATAACGAAACGTCGCGGGTCTATTTTTTTCGAACACGAAATGACCGACCCACGCAAAACCGTAACCCGTGAGTAGCGCCGTCAGCACCAGGATCGGTTCACGCAGCGCGATCGCTGACGCCAACTGCAGTAACGCGCCCAAGGTACCGATGACATGCAAACGTCGCGAGGTCCGATTAGCGTGCTCCGCTAGATAATAGGGATAAAAATCCTGAAAAGAGTTGAAAGCCATCGCGAACGCGCCGTGTGCTTAAGCAGAGTAGGCGAGCATCTTGCCCCCAAGGCCCACCTAGCCGCAATCGGATCTTTGCCCAAAGACCAGTCCGCAGCCTAGACTTGGGTCTATCTGACGGCTAACTGGGAAGTGAAACGTCGTGCTATCCATGTCTGATCCCAATACCTCCGATCTCAACACTCGGGCTACGCACCTGCGAACGCGCCACGCCGCCTGGCTGATTGCGACCGTGTCGTTGACGCTCGGCGCCTGTGCGAGCTCAAGTAGCCTGCAACGAACGCAAGCCACGGCTGCCAGCGCCAATACGCCCGCGGTGGGCGCCTACCCCTCGACTTACACGGCCCCCGCCGCACCACCCACCCTGATCCGCGGGGCAACGCTGCTGATCGGTAATGGCGAACGCTTGGAGAATGCCGACGTCCTGTTGCAGGACGGTGTCATCCAGGCAGTAGGCTCGGGGCTTGCCGCCCCCGTAGGCGCTGAAATCATTGAAGCCAACGGCAAGTGGGTCACGCCGGGCCTGATCGATGTGCACTCTCACTTAGGCGTTTACCCCACCCCGGGCGTCGAAGCGCACTCGGATGGTAACGAAGCCACGGCGCCCTCCACCGCCAATGTTTGGGCTGAACATTCGATCTGGCCTCAAGACCCGGGTTTTGAAAAAGCCTTACACGGTGGCATTACAACGCTGCATGTCTTGCCGGGCTCCGCCAATCTCTTTGGTGGGCGTTCCGTGAGCGTCAAAAATGTCCACTCCGTCACCTATCAAGGTATGAAGTTTCCAGATGCGCCGCATGGCCTCAAAATGGCCTGCGGCGAAAACCCCAAGCGCGTCTACGGCAATCGCCGAACCGCACCTTCGACTCGGATGGGCAATGTCGCTGGCTGGCGCGCCCAATGGATTGAGGCGCAAGAGTACGCCCGCGATCAAAGCGTGTATGCTGAGCGATTAGCAAACGGCGGCGCGAGCAATCCCATGCTGAGACCGCCCAAGCGTGACTTGCGTCTTGAGACCTTGGCCGCGGTACTAGACGGCGAGATCCTCGTTCAGCACCACTGCTATCGCGCCGACGAGATGGCAATCGTGCTCGATATGGCTCGGGAGTTTGACTATCAAGTCACCGCATTTCATCACGCGACCGAGGCCTACAAAATCTCCAATCTTTTAGCCGAGCGCAATGTCTGCGCTGCGATGTGGGCCGATTGGTGGGGTTTCAAAATGGAATCCTACGATGCCATCCCCGAGAACATGATCATTGTCGATGCCGCGAAAAACAGCTGCGCGGTCGTGCACTCTGACTCCGAAGAAGGCATTCAAAGATTAAACCAAGAAGCCGCCAAGGGCATGGCGTTTGCCAAGCGTATGGGTATCGAGATCACCCCCGAGCACGCCATTCGTTGGCTCACATCGAACGCGGCGCGAGTCATTGGCCTTGCCGATAAAATCGGTACGCTTGAAGCGGGCAAGATGGCTGATGTGGTCATCTGGAATCAAAACCCCTTCAGCGTGTACGCACTGACGGAAAAGGTTTTCATTGATGGCGCACTGCGATTTGATCGCAGTAATCCCCCTGCGCTGCCTGAGTCCGACTTTTTACTCGGCCAGCCCGCTGCCACGCGCGCTGCCGCGCGCTTCACTTCAGAGGGCGCACAATGATCCGTACTCAAAGATTCAATCAGCATCTAGCTCATAACCACGAACATAACCCCGGGCACAAGCGCTGGACTTCCGTGCGCAATGGGTTTAGCGCCCTGGCACTCGTAAGCTTGATCAGCGCGGCTTCGCTCGCTGTAGCGAGCGATACGCTCCTCATTCAAAACGCAACGCTCTATACCGCCGCGCCCGAGGAAACCGCAGCCCATACCAACATGGATATCCGCGTTGAAGGCGGCGTGATCACCCAGGTCGGCGAGGACTTGCCGACGACTGGCATCACGCAAGTCATTGACGCGGCGGGACGTGCCGTCACGCCTGGCGTCTTTGGCGGTATCGGGCGGATTGGGCTTGAGGAAATCGGTCTTGAGAAAACGACTGGCGATTACGCGCAACGACTCGAACAAATGCGACCTGAGTTCGACGTCACGCTCGCCTTCAATCCTGAAGCCATGTCGCTCGGCGTACATCTCAAAAATGGCTTGACGTTCAGTGTGCTCGCGCCCGCGTCGGCTCGCGGTGGCAGTTTGGTCGCGGGCTTGGGTGCTGCGACCGCACTCGATGGAAGCCTGCCCACAGGGCCACGCGTCATGTTTGTGGATCTCGGTGGCGATGCCAATGATTTATCGGGTGGCAGCCGAGCCGCCCAATTCATGTTGTTGCGCCAAGCTTTTGTAGAAGCGAAAGCCCCCAATCTGGTCATGGTGCATGACGAGCGACTCTTAAGCCCATCGGGCCGACAAGTCCTCGTCGATTTCATCAAAAATCAGGGCGTGTTTGTCTTTGATGTGGACCGCGCGATCGATATTCAACGAACCATCGATTTTGCCCGCAGCGAAGGAGTCCGCGCGGTCATTCGCGGTGGCGCCGAGGCCTGGCGCGTAGCGGCGCAGCTCGCGAGCGCTGAAATCCCCGTCATCTTGGATCCGCTTGAGAACTTGCCGTATAGCTTCGATAGCCTCGGGGCCACGCTTGAGAACGCGGCACGACTCCATCAAGCCGGTGTGCAAATCGCAATCTCGCTGCGTAGCCCACAGGTGCAAGATGCCGGGAAGACTCGCCAAGCAGCGGGCAATGCCGTCGCGCATGGTCTACCTTGGCATGTGGGTCTCGCCGCCATTACCCGCACCCCTGCTGAAATCTTTGGGGTGGCAGATCAGTTTGGGAGCATTAGCGTGGGACGCAAAGCTGATCTGGTGATGTGGAGTGGCGATCCGCTTGATGTCAGCAGTCTTCCGGATCTCGTGTTGAGTAACGGGCGCGAGCAACCGCTCGAATCACGACATAGCGCGCTTCGAGATCGTCACTACGAACGCGTGCGTCAGGGACTCGCGCGTTAATCCGCCATGCTCGTCGGATCGCAACCTCACCGAGTCGCCATCGTGGGCGGCGTGCGCCTCCCGTTCGCACGCGCCTATGGCGCCTACGCCGACGCAACGAACGCCACGCTGCTCACCGCGAGCTTACGCGGCTTAGTCGAACGCTACGGCCTAGAGGGCGTGCGACTGGGTGAGGTCGCCGCCGGTGCGGTCATCAAACATTCGCGTGACTTCAATCTGACCCGCGAGTCGGTGCTCGATAGTGGCCTTGATCCGCACACGCCTGCCTTGGACCTACAGCGCGCGTGCGGCACGAGCCTGGAAGCGGCAATTTTGATCGCGAACAAAATCGCGCTCGGTCAAATCGACTCGGGGATCGCGGCCGGGGTGGATAGCATCAGCGACACCCCGGTAGTCTACCCGCGTAGCTACCAAAGAATTCTGATGAAAGCCTTTCGAGCCCGCAGTCTCGGCGCACGCCTTGCGGCGCTCGCGGGTATCCGAGCCAAACATTTCAAACCACAGGTGCCTGATGCCGGCGAGCCGCGCACTGGGCTCTCGATGGGTGAAAGCTGTGAGCTCATGGCCAAGCGCTGGCAGATCAGCCGAGCACAACAGGATGCGCTGGCACTCGAGAGTCATCGCCGTGCGAGCGAAGCATGGGATAACGGATTCTTTGATGATCTTGTGGTACCCCATGCTGGACTCGGGCGGGATGACAACCTCCGCCCTGCCGCGGATCTACAAAAGCTCCCCTCACTCAAACCGTGCTTTGACCGCAGTGGCAACGGAACCCTGACCGCAGGAAACAGCACGCCGTTGACTGATGGCGCATCGAGCGTATTACTAGCCAGTGAATCTTGGGCGCGCGAGCGTGGCTTACCGGTGCTCGCTTGGCTGCGTTTTGGCAAAGCTTGGGCTGTGGACTTTGCGGCCAAAGAACCCGACGCTCGCGAAGGGCTACTGATGGCGCCTGCGTATGCCGTCCCCGCCATGCTGGCTGATGCGGGACTCACGCTCCAAGACTTTGATTACTACGAAATCCACGAGGCGTTTGCGGCGCAAGTGCTGTGCACGCTTAAAGCCTGGGAGTCCAAAGAATTCTGCCAGACAAAGCTCGGCCTCAGCGAAGCGCTTGGATCCATTAACCCGGAGCGTCTAAATGTGCGCGGTAGCAGTATCGCGATTGGCCACCCCTTTGCCGCCACCGGTAGTCGGATCGTAGCCACACTCGCTAAATTACTTGCTCACGATGCAACGGCGTGTCGTGGCTTGATCTCGGTGTGTACCGCAGGCGGCATGGGCGTCACCGCGATCTTAGAGAAGAACTGAAGAGAGAAACTCATCAGCCGCGCCCGCTGCTACCAAAGCCGCCTTCGCCCCGCTGACTCGCGCCAAATTCTTCGACCACTTGTAAATCCATTTGCAGCACGGGCACCACCACAAGCTGGGCAATCCGCTCGCCCGGTTGAATGGCATAAGCCGTCTGCCCACGATTCCAACATGACACCATGAGCTGACCTTGGTAGTCAGAGTCGATGAGACCGACCAAATTACCCAGCACAATGCCGTGTTTATGCCCGAGCCCTGAACGCGGCAAAATCATTGCCGCAAGACCCGGGTCATCCAACCAGATCGCCATACCCGTCGGCAGCAAGGTGGTCTCGCCTGGCGCGAGCGTCAAGGTGCCATCAATGCAGGCGCGCAGATCGAGACCCGCCGAGCCCGACGTGGCATACGTCGGCAGCGGAAACTCAGCACCCAAACGTGGATCCAAAATACGTAGCTTGAGTGGCGGTCGGCGCGCCGCCGAGGTGGCCGTATCATCGGCACTAAGATCACTCGCACCCATCAAAGACTCCTCGGCATACGCTCGGCAATCAACTTCACTAACTGCGCCGCAAGCTGTGTCTTACTCGCCGATGGCAGGCTGACACGACCCTCGCTCGGCCAAAGCACCAATAGAGCGTTGTCGTCGCAGTCAAATCCACGATCATCGCCCACTTCGTTCGCGGCGATCATATCGAGACCCTTGCGCTCGAGCTTGTCGCGGGCATAGGACTCCACATCATGAGTTTCGGCTGCAAAGCCGACGGTAAAAGGTTTATTTTGACGCGCAGCAACCGAGGCCAAAATATCTACCGTGCGCTCAAGCTCGATGTCCAGACGCTCACCGCTTTTTTTGATCTTGCGGGGCGCGATCTGTATCGGACGGTAATCAGCAACCGCTGCAGTACCGATAAAAATTTGCGCGTCATCAATGACGGCCATGACAGCGTCATGCATTTGCGCGGCGGTCAGCACATCGATTCGCGTCACACCCGGCGGACTTGCCAATTGCACCGGGCCTACGATCAAGGTGACCTCTGCGCCCGCCGCTCGCGCAGCCTCCGCGATCGCAAAACCCATCTTGCCGCTGCTGCGATTCGTGATGTAGCGCACGGGGTCAATGGCCTCGCGCGTCGGACCCGCGGTGATGACCACCTTGCATCCAGATAACGGCGCGTCAGCGTCTCGTGCTTGGACGTGGGCTTGCGCCATCTGCGCTTCGATGGCCGCGACGATTTCGAGCGGTTCCGACATCCTGCCATCACCCGTTTCGCCACAGGCCTGACTGCCGTGACCGGGACCGATCACCAAGACGCCGCGAGTGCGCAGAGCGTTGACATTATCTTGAGTGGCAGGCTTCGCCCACATCAAAGAATTCATCGCAGGCGCCACCGCAACGGGGGCGGCCGTCGCCAACAATAAGGTGGTCAACAAATCATCGGCGCGCCCAGCGGCGACTCGCGCAAGCAGATCGGCAGTTGCCGGTGCGATCAACACGAGGTCCGCCCAGCGAGCGAGTTCAATATGACCCATCGCAGCCTCAGCGGCAGGATCCCACAGCTCCGCGCGCACCGCGCGCCCCGAGACCGCCTGGAAAGTTGTCGCCGTCACAAACTGCTGAGCGCCTTGAGTCATCACCACCTGGACCTCAGCGCCACGCTCGCGCAAGCGCCGAACTAAATCGGGCGATTTGTAGGCCGCGATGCCACCGCTGACCCCGAGCAATATGTTCAGACCCTGAAGTGCACTCATGTCCTTGCCATGTGATCGGCCGATATGGGTGGGGCGATTATCGACCATCTGGGTCCCCTCGGCCATGAATCGGGCTATCGGTCGACAATCTGCGCTGGAACGACGCGCGCGGGAGCGCTCATCCTCATCGCCGATGCCGCCACCGCCCACACGATGAGTCCGATGATCGAATCCTCCCCCATCAACCTGAACGTTCCTGAGGCGCTTCGCTCGCTGAGCGACGAAGACCTATTACGCCACCTGCTGCCGCGCCCGTCGCGCGCGCTGCAACGGCATCTCAAAGCCTGTGGCTCACTCGGCCAGTTACTACGCGAGCCCCCTGCGATCGGAGCGAAGGTCGGCACGGATCCGCTCACTCGCGAATGGCACCGTCTGCACGCCGCACTGGAGCTCGCCCGCCGACACTACGGGGCTCCTTTGAACACCGCCTCAGTGCTCGAGAGCCCCGAGGCCACCCGACGCTTCCTGCAAGCTCAGCTAAGGGATCGCCCCTACGAGATTTTCGGCTGTCTCTATCTCAACACCCGCCATCACCTCATCGCCTTCGAGGAGTTATTCCGTGGCACGCTCGACGGTGCGGCCGTCCACCCACGCGAAGTGCTGCGCCAGGCGCTCACCCACAATGCGGCAGCGATCATCGCGGTACACAATCACCCCTCCGGGGTCGCCGAGCCGAGCCGGGCCGATGAGATGATCACTCGGCGATTGGGCGATGCGCTCTCGCTGATCGAGGTCCGACTGCTCGATCATTTGATCATTGCGGGGCCTTATACGGTGTCGCTCGCCGAGCGCGGCGTGCTCTAGCGCTTGCCGAGTGCCGTGCAGACTGGTATAAAGCTCCCCCTTTTGCTTGGGCGCTATCCGCCCCAGCATACGTAACTAATTGATTTGGAAGGGCTTCGTACCATGTCTCGGGTCTGCGAAATCACTGGCAAGCGCCCTGTTACGGGCAACCGCGTGTCTCACGCCAATAACAAGAAGCGTCGTCGCTTCCTGCCCAACCTGCATACCCAGCGTTTTTGGCTGGAGAGTGAGCAGCGTTGGATCTCGCTGCGCGTGAGCACCAAAGCGTTGCGGACGATTGAAAAGAATGGTTTGGATGTCGTGGTCGCCGATCTGCGCGCCCAAGGCATGAAGATCTGAGTCGGAGCTCATAGGCCATGCGCGAAAAAGTCAAACTGCTCTCCTCGGCCGGCACCGGCCATTTTTATGTGGCGATGAAGAACAAGCGCTTACATCCCGAAAAGATGGAAATGCGCAAGTACGACCCAGTCGTACGTAAGCACGTCGCCTACAAAGAAACCAAAATCAAATAATTAGCCGGGGCTCATTGCCCCGGACAGGCGGCCCATGCCCGAGCTGCCCGAAGTCGAAACCACCTGCCGCGGCCTACTGCCCCACGTGACGGGGCACCGTGTGCGTGGGCTCACCCTTTACGAGCGACGCCTGCGCTGGCCCGTGCCTACCTCGTTACCCAAAGAGATTGCTGGTCTCACTATCCAAGCGCTCTCGCGTCGCGCCAAATATTTACTCCTTCGACTCGAAGACGACTCGCATTTACTGATCCATCTTGGGATGTCCGGGAGCTTGCGAATCGTCTCGGCGGATACCCCACGACTGAAGCATGATCATTACGAGCTCGAACTCGATAGCGGGCGGTTACTGCGTTTTAACGATCCTCGCCGATTCGGCTCTCTACATCGACTCGTCGGCGACCCCTACTCGCACCCTCTGCTGCGCGCGCTGGGGCCCGAACCTTTATCAACAGAGTTTTCTGTAGATTATCTTTGGCCGAAATTAAGGAAACGTCGCGTCGCGATCAAATCTTTGATTATGAATGCGAATATCGTCGTTGGAGTCGGCAATATCTATGCGAGCGAAGCGCTGTTTCTGGCGGGTATTCGACCGGGTCGTCAGGCGCGCGGCCTCACGCGAGAGCAAACCGCGCGACTTGTGACAGCGATCCAGACAGTACTCGCCCGAGCAATCAAAGTGGGTGGGACCACTTTGAGAGATTTTGTCGGTGCTGATGGCAAACCGGGATACTTCCGACAACAGCTCAATGTCTATGAACGCGCAGGTGAACCCTGTCGGCAATGCCAAACGCCGATTCGCACCCGTGTGCTTGCCCAAAGAGCGACTTATTGGTGCCCGCAATGCCAACAGTAGCGAAGACGACTCCCTTGACTCGTCAAAAGCTGCTGCGTCACTTTCGTCAAGTGGATCCGCGCATGGCGGAGCTCGTGGAACTCGCAGGTCCTTATCGTCTGCAATACACGGCAAAGGAAGCCCCATTTCGCTATCTAGCTCGCGCCATCATCGCGCAACAAATCAGCGGTCGGGCCGCCGCCACGATCACCGAACGTATGATTAGCGTATGCCTTGCGAGTTATGAAATCCCAGGGACGTCAACCGACAAAGATTACTTCCCCAGTCCAAAAGCGCTGCGTGCAGTTTCAGCCGAGCAATTGCGTAGCGCAGGCGTGTCGAGCGCAAAAGTGCGAGCGCTTCATGATTTGGCTGATAAAGCCCTGCAGGGGCAGATCCCCGATGCGAAAGCGCTGAATGGCCTCGGTGATCAGCAAATCATTGATGAGCTCACCGTCGTACGTGGCGTGGGCCCCTGGACCGTGCAGATGATGCTGATGTTCCATCTTGGCCGACCCGATATCATGGCCGCAACCGACTATGGCGTACGCAAAGGGTTCATGCTTTGGTACCGCAAACGACGGCTCCCGACACCCACAGAGCTTGCTCATTTTGGCATGCGGTGGGCCCCTTATCGAAGTGCCGCCTGCTGGTATCTTTGGCGAGCGCTGGAACTTAAGAGCGCGGCAGACGCCTAAACGTCAACGTTAAATGCAAACGAGCGGTCTCTGCGGGCCCAGAAAAATCTTGGGCTTCAGCAAATGACGAGGGTCGCTCTCCTGCCTCCAACGCGTAGCAGATGGTCAAGAGATCCGTGCCAGCTTCATCCACCCCGAGCTCACAGATGGCAGCCATCGACTTTGAAAGGACTGAGGACTGCGTATTTAAATCAAGCGTCCACGGCTGCGCGTTGATATTAAGCTGATATGGGCCTTGATTGACGGGCTGACCGCTACGATCAAAGATAATGTAACGCTCAGCATCAAATTGCAGATGCGCGACCTGTATCTCCGCCACGTCCAGCGCACGACCACTCACCGACGCAGCCACCGGGTGCCACGCTCCAATTAGATGCTGCGCACTCGGCATCCCAACTCCAATAAATCTTTGACGGTCAGCAAGATCGTTCTCGAAGCTAAATCGCACTCAAGGACTGCGTCGATGTCGCGCAAGCGCTTTTGCGACGACCGGATGTACGAACTCACTCACATCACCGCCGAGCACGGCAATTTCCCGGACTAGGGTCGACGAAATAAACGTGAATTGTTCCTGCGGCGTAAGAAACACCGTCTCCAAATCAGGCGCTAAATGGCGGCTCATGTTGGCGAGCTGAAATTCAAATTCGAAGTCGGAAACAGCTCGCAATCCTCGCATGATGACGCTGAGCCCATGTTGTCTCGCAAACTCGACCGTCAGCCCGGAATATCCCATGACCTCAACATTAGGCAGGTCTGCAATCACCTCGCGGGCAAGCGTCACCCGTTCATCCAAAGAAAACATCGGCGCTTTATTGGGATTGGCAGCAACCGCGATCACCACCCGCGAAAACATTTTTGACGCCCGTCGAACGAGATCCTGATGACCATTGGTGATGGGATCAAATGTCCCCGGATACAGCGCAGCACTCATGACCCTGCCTCCCCAGCATGGTTAGACTGATTGACCTGTGCGTGTCGATAGAGATGATACCCGACCTCACCGGCGACTCTCGAACGCAATGACTCCCAGCCTGTCGTATCCAGACTGACCAAGACCGCGGGTGCTACAGCCGGTGTCTCGAGATAAACGAGGGCCCGTGGTGCGAGATTCCCTGCCTGCTCTAATGCACCGATCGCGGCAGACCACAAATCGCGATCAAAGGGAGGATCCAAAAAGACGATATCGAAAGGCCCGCGTGCGTCGCCGCCACGGCCCGACGACGCCCCTCGCGATAACCACTCGATGCTGTCAGCGCGTTGCACGTGATAGCGAGCAGGCTCGACCTGCCAGGCCTGTAATTGCTCGGCGATCGCCGCCACACAGCGCGCATCGCGATCGAGTAATACGACCTCGGCAGCCCCGCGCGAAAGCGCTTCGATACCGAGCGCTCCGCTACCGGCGAAGGCGTCGAGCACCCGCGCACCGGGTAGGTAGGGCGCAAGCCAGTTGAAAACGGTCTCACGCACCCGATCAGGCGTTGGGCGCACCGTCGTTCCCTTGGGGAAATGCAAACGTCGCCCGCGAAAGGCTCCGCCAATGATGCGGACAGATTGAGATGTGACGCTCACGCGTGAAGGGTAGCCGCCTACACGTCGGGCAGCCACTCGCGTTTTTCACCGGACACTCTCAGGATCCTGTCCATTAGCGTGGTCGCGACTTCAAAAGATCGCCTAAAATCGCGACATGGCTGACTCCCCGAGCTTCTTCCAGCGTTTGCGTAACGTGTTTGGTCGCGCGAGCGATAAACCGAACACAGGAAGCGGCATCGCAGCCGAACTCACTCGGCTGATCGGACCTCGGCGCATTGACGCCGATGCGCTCGAGGAGCTCGAGACGAGATTGCTCGCCGCCGATGTGGGCGTTGAGGTCACCGAAACCCTACTAGAGGATTTGCGTCGACGCGTGGCCCGTCAGGAATTGGGCGATGTGCAAGCGCTCCTCAACGCGCTCCGCGAAGATATCGTGCAGCTCCTCAGACCTGTTGAACAAGCGCTCAGCTACGAATCTGCCGAGCGACCTTTCGTCATCTTGGTGGTGGGCGTCAACGGTTCGGGCAAAACCACCACCATCGGTAAGCTCGCCAATCGCTTACAGCGCGAAGGCAAACAGGTCATGCTCGCAGCGGGCGATACGTTTCGGGCGGCCGCCGTTGAACAACTGGGTATCTGGGCAGAACGTAGCGGCGCTGAACTGATTGCCCAAACGACCGGAGCAGATCCCGCTGCAGTCGGTTTTGATGCGCTCGGCGCTGCCCGCAGTCGCGGCGCGGATGTTCTCATCATTGATACGGCGGGTCGCTTGCAAGCGCAGGCGCAGTTGATGGAAGAGCTCAAAAAAATCCGCCGCGTCCTTGGCAAACTGGATCCCACTGCTCCGCACGAGGTGCTGCTCGTCCTTGATGCCAATCAAGGGCAGAATGCCTTGCGGCAAGCCGAACAGTTCACGGCCGATGTGGGTGTTAGTGGCCTGGTCCTCACCAAGCTCGACGGTAGCGCCAAAGGAGGCATCGTGCTCGCCATCGCGCGCAAGCTCAAATTACCGATCCGCTATGTAGGGATTGGCGAGACGAGCGAAGACTTTGGCCCCTTTTCGGCGGAAGCGTTTGCCGATGCTTTGCTCAGTCGAGGGTCGCGGCATGATTGAATTCGAACGCGTCTTCAAAAGATATCCAAACGGCCGTGAGGCCTTGCATGATGTCTCATTGCAGATCGAAGCCGGTGAGTTTGTATTTTTGACGGGACGATCAGGCGCGGGGAAAAGCTCGTTACTCAAATTGATCGCGTTACTGGAGCGCCCCACGCGAGGACAACTCATCGTCAATGGACAAGATACGGGCCGGTTGCCGCGTCGCGCCATTCCTGCGTATCGCCGTCGACTGGGCATCGTCTTTCAAGACCATCAATTATTGATGGACCGCCCCATTTACGACAATGTCGCGCTGCCCTTGGTCGTCTCGGATACGCGCTTTCGAGATATCGACAAACGCGTACGAGCCGCCTTAGATCAAGTGGGCCTCCTTGGGCGCGAACGAGTCTTGCCGGCAGAACTCTCCATCGGTGAACAGCAGCGCGTCGGTATCGCCCGCGCGGTCGTTGCGAAACCTACGGTACTCATCGCGGATGAGCCAACGGGCAACCTCGATCATGCACTCGCTCGCGATGTCATGAATCTTTTTCAAAGATTTCAAGAGGTGGGAGTCACTGTTGTGATTGCCACACATGATCTGGCGCTGGTGCAGGAACTTGGACATCGAGAAGTGCATATTGATGACGGGAGGGTGATCGTATGATCTCCCCGGTCACGTATTTCATGCGGCACGTACTCGCCTTTTTGGGCGCCTTAGGCCGACTCATGCGTCGACCGCTGGGCACGCTATTGACCACCTTCGTGATCGCACTCGCGCTCGCCCTGCCCACTGGCCTCTGGCTACTCGTCAAAAATGCACGGATCGCAACGGGCGGCCTGGCCGAGACCGTCGAGCTCGCGGTGTATCTACGCACCGATGTGTCGCTGCCATCGGCTGAAGCACTGGCTGAGCGCACCCGCAAGCGCGCCGGAGTGGAATCTGTGATTTTGGTCAGTGCGGATGATGCACTCAAAGAATTTCGCGAATACGCAGGGTTTGGCGATGCCATCGATGCACTCGGTCGCAATCCGCTGCCGCACCTACTGCGAGTGCGTCCCGCACTCGAGGAAGCGGATCCCGTGAGCGTGGCGGCGCTGCAGCGCGATCTCACCGCCTGGCCGGAGGTCGAATCCATCCGCTATGACAGTGCGTGGCTACAGCGTCTAGAGGCGCTATTCGCGGTGCTCCAAGCGCTCTTTCAGGCCCTCGCGGTGGTGTTTTCGCTCGGTGTGCTCGCTGTCATCGGCAATGCCGTCCGACTGGAAATCGCGAGTCGCCGAGCGGAAATCGAAGTGACCAAACTCGTCGGCGGTAGCGATGCCTTCATCAGGCGGCCATTCCTCTATAGCGGCCTGCTGTATGGCGTCGTGGGTGGGGTACTGGCGATGTTGATGTTGAGCGTGCTCGGGTGGGTCCTCGCGAAGCCGGTCGCAGCGCTCTCGCTCGAATATGGCAGCCGCTACAACCTAGCGGGGTTACACCCCGAAGAAGCCGGCCTGCTGTTGCTCGCAAGCGGCGCCCTGGGGCTGATTGGCGCGTGGGTGGGGGCCGCCCGGCAGCTCAAGGCCATCGATCCTCAGCCCTGATCGGGCATCTCCGACCCCGCGGGCGGCCGAGGGACGCTGGCCGAGCGGGGCTGCGGGGAACTTAGGGGCTTAGCACTCGGTCTATTGGAGTGCTAAACTCGGGCTTGGAGGTATTTCAGTCATGACCACCCACGCACTGGCAACCCGCGATGTTGATCTCGCGCTGAGCGGCCCGCTCGGGAGTCTCGACGCCTATCTCGAACGTATTTCGAAGGTGCCGGTGCTGTCGCGCGAGCAAGAACTTAGCCTCGCCCAGCGTCTGCGCGATGAGCAAGACGTCGACGCCGCCCGCACACTCGTGTTGTCGCATCTGAGATTCGTGGTGCATATCGCGCGCGGCTATCGGGGCTATGGCTTGCCGATGGGCGATATCGTGCAAGAGGGTAACGTGGGCTTGATGAAAGCCGTCAAACGCTTTGATCCCGAGCTCGGTGTACGGCTGGTGTCCTTTGCGGTGCACTGGATCCGCGCTGAAATTCACGAATACGTGTTGCGCAACTGGCGCTTGGTCAAAGTCGCGACCACCAAGGCGCAACGTAAGCTGTTTTTTAATCTTCGTCGCATGAAGAAAAATTTGTCGTGGCTGTCGGCGGATGAGACCGCAGAAGTCGCTCGTGAACTCGGCGTGTCCACCGCTGAGGTGACCGAGATGGAGCGTCGCTTGTCCGCACGCGATCTGTCTTTTGATCCGCTATCGACTGAGGGCGACGAGGACGAGAGCTACGCGCCGACGCAGTATCTGCCAGCGCCTGATGCGGACCCCGCGACCCACGTGGAAGAACACGAGTGGGAAGAAAACACGCAGGTGTTACTACGCCAGGCCATTGAAGAGCTCGACCCGCGTAGTCGGGATATTGTCCAGAGCCGATGGATGGCCGGCGATGGCGATAAAGCGACGCTACACGATCTGGCCGATAAGTATGGCGTCTCAGCGGAGCGTGTCCGACAGCTCGAAGCGAACGCGATCAAAAAATTGCGTGGCTTGATGCTCGAGCACGCCTAAGCGCCATCTCGCCATTTCGCCATTTCGCCATTTCGCTGCCTCACGACCTCGCTAGCCTTTAAGCGCCTCTTCGAACACGATCGCGTGTAAGCGCGCGGTATACGCTGCATCGCGCGCGTAACCGCCTGCCAAGGTAATCACCATCGGTAAGCCCTCGGCACGGGCAAAGTCGAGCACCAGCCGCTCGCGGGTGCGCAGACCCTCTTCAGTCAGCGTAAAGCGGCCATAGCGATCGCCTGCCATCACATCGACGCCCGCCAAATAAAAGACTAATTCGGGCGCGCAATGCTGCCGGATGTGTCCCAAAGCCTGCTGTAAGGACTCCAGATAGCGCTCATCGTCGGTGCCATCTGGCAACCCCACGTCGAGACTCGAGCGCATCTTTTGCGCTGGGTAATTGCGCTCTCCATGCATCGAAAATGTGAACACACGCTCGTCATTTTCAAAGATTTTAGCGGTGCCGTTACCTTGATGAACATCCAGATCGATAATGAGCGCTCGCTGACAGCGCCCCTCATGTTGGAGCTTACGAATCGCCACGGCGACATCATTCAGCACACAGAACCCTTCGCCATGATCGGCAAAGGCGTGATGAGTGCCGCCTGCTAAATTACCGGCGAGCCCCTGCGCTAGCGCTGCATCACTTGCGAGTACCGTACCGCTCACTGCCAAACGCGAGCGACGCAATAAGCGCGTACTCCAAGGCACCCCGAGACGTCTGACCTCCGTCTCGCTGAGCCCATCACCAAAAATACGCTCGAGATAATCCGCAGTATGCACTCGTGCCAAATGCTCACGCGCAATCTCCTCGGGCAGCATGATGCGCTCCGCCGGTAGTAAACCCTGTTCACGCAGCACGTCATACACCAAGGTGTATTTGGCCATCGGGAAAGGATGACCTGTCGGTAGCGGCAGGTAGTAATCGGGGTGGTGACTGACTTTCAACTTGGAGCCGAATCCCTTAAAAGGTGTTTAGGAAAAGGGGGATGTTGATGCAAGCCTTAACGGGCGGAATGGTAGTCAGCCAAGCGCTCGGGCGCTATGGCGTTCGGAGTGTGTTTGCGCTCGCGGGTGCCTCGCATACCTATCTGCTCGATGCGCTCCAACAAGATGGCTGGCAGATCTATAGCCACCGTCACGAGTCAGGCTGCGTGAGTGCGGCGGATGGCTACGCCCGCGTCACAGGACGACTCGGTATCGCGCTGATCATCGCGGATCAAGGTATGCCCAATGCCATCAACGGGATTGCCACCGCCTTTCAAGCCGGCTCACCCGTCCTCATTCTCGTCGCTCGATTACCCAATTCTTGGACCGAAGCCGAAAGCGAATACGATAATCTGAAGCAGCCTCTGGTGGGCAGCATCAGTAAGTGGGCGCGTACCGTGCCTTCCGCCAATCGACTCGCCGAATATGTGGATACCGCGGCAAAACGCGCCTTGAGCGGGCGGCCAGGGCCTGTGGTTCTACAGATACCCCAAGAATATCTCGGCGAAAGCATTACTCCCGAGACAAGCCCGTCCGCACGGCCCGCCCCGGCAAGTCGTCCTGCTCCGGATGCAGAGGCGATACGGGAAGCCGCTCAAAGATTATATCGCGCCAAAAAGCCGCTACTGATTACCGGCGCGGGCGCGACCCAATCGGATGCTGCGGACATCATCTCGCGTTTAGCCAAAGATTTTTCGCTGCCGATCGCAGGTAATAGTCTCGGGCGTGGCCTGGTCGCCGAAAATTTCGTCACCAGTTTCAACTGGCCCTACATGCAGTATGTGGCCCATCAAGCCGATGTGGTCTGCGTGCTCGGCTCACGACTGAAACAACGCCTAGGCTACGGCCTACCGCCTCGATTTGCGCGTGATGCGACGTTCATTCAAGTGGATATTGAAGCCGAAGAGCTCTCGCGTAATCGCCGAGTCGAGATCCCCATCGTCGCGGATGTACGTCTCGCCTGTGAAGCCTTGTACCGCGAGCTCGAAACGCTGAGAGCCGCGGATCCCACTCACGCTGACTCGATCAGCCCAGACCGCCATACGTGGGTCCATCAGGCACTCGCGCCCCGTCGCCAAGCACTCGATGCATTGCGATCCTCCGCCAAACCGGCTGCGGGCACGCTACACCCCCTACAGCTTGGCGACCGACTCGCCGCCAAACTCCCTGACGATGCCATCGTGGTGGGCGATGGTGCCGATATCCAGAACTGGATGTATGCGAGCCTAGCCATCAAACGTAATCCAGGGTTCATGGATCACTACCCAATGGGTGCCATGGGGGTGGGTACACCGCTCGCGGTGGGCGCCGCTGCTGCCGCCAAAGAAATCTCACGCACGCAAAACCGGAATCTACGTGAGGTGGTACTGGTCACTGGCGATGGAGCATTTGGCTTTTACCCCGCCGAATTACATGCCGCCGCGCTAGCGGGGCTCAAATTAATTGTCATTATCGGCAATGACGGCGCTTGGGGCACGGAACTACATGGCCAACTAGCCATCCTCGGGCGTAGCGTCAACACGGAGCTACAGTACCTGCCCTATGAAAAGGTCGCCGAAGGGTTTGGCTGTCGCGGCGAAGCCGTCACGGAGCTTGCGCAATTAGATAGCGCGCTTGAGCGTGCCTTTGCCGCTGACGGTCCTTACCTACTGAATGTGCATATTGACCGTAACGCAGGGGCACTACTCAAAACCGAGCCGCTGGTACGGATGATCTTATTTGACGATTTGGAAAAGAACCTTTGACTCTTTGCGAGGATAGGCATGACAACTGAAGTTAAAGCACAAACCCATCCCTACCCTCACCCCGCATACGCCTGGTATGTCGTGGTGGTTTTGCTGCTCGCCTATATCCTCGCCTTTGTCGATCGCGAAATCATCGCGCTCTTAGTGCCGGACATTAAAGCGAGCCTCCAAATCAGCGACACCCAAATGAGTCTTTTACTGGGTGGCGCATTTGCGGTGTTCTACACTTTTTTTGGCGTGATCATCGCGTGGTTTGCCGATAGAGGTAACCGACGTTGGTTGATCTTCGCTGGCGTGACCTTCTGGAGCCTCATGACAGCCGGCTGCGGGTTCGCAACCTCGTACGCCGCGCTCTTTCTTGCCCGAGTGGGCGTCGGCGCAGGTGAAGCAGCACTCAACCCCTCAGCACTCTCTATTCTCAAAGATTATTTTCCACCCGATAAGATCGGTAGGGCAATTGGTCTTTATACGGCAGGCGTATCCAGCGGCAGCGGCCTTGCGTTTATTTTTGGCGGCGCCATCTACCCGAAGATTAAAGCGGCGGGCCCGGTCGAGCTACCCTTGCTCGGTTGGCACGAGCCTTGGCAGCTGATGTTTATTTACGTAGGGCTCCCAGGGCTTTTGATCGCACTACTTGTACTCACTATCAAAGAGCCGGTCCGGCGCGAATTTCTCGCAAGCGGCGTCAAGCCTATTGCTTCGCCGGTCAACAAAACGCTCGCCCATCTATTCAACCGATGGCAAGCATTTTTGGTGTTGTTTTTTGCCCTTTCAGGCCTTGCGATCATGGCGTACGGAATCGGCTTTTGGATTCCGGAGTTTCTGCGTCGCACCTATGAACTCAGCCCCGAAGAGCTTGGCTTCTGGATTCAATGGCGCGGTGTCATTACCATCGTCTTTGGTCTGTCAGGCGTATTGATCGGCGGCTGGATGAGTGATTATTTCCAGAAGCGTTATGAAGACGGTTATGTACGCGTCTGTCTCGTCTCCTTTTTGGTGATGGCGACGGGGTACTGTCTCTTTACGCTGATGCCGACACCCTTACTCGCGGTCTTATTTTTGATACCGGCCACGCTCGGTGCGGCCGCGCCAACTGCGGCGGGTGCAGCAGCTGTCGTTGCCATCGCACCACCCACCATGCGCGCGCAAGTCGTGGCGTTTTATTACTTTGTACTGAACGCGGTTGGGTTTTTCGTGGGTCCCACAGCGGTCGCGATGGTCACCGACTTTTACTTTGCAGATGAAGCCCAGCTGCGCTACTCGATGTTCGTGGTAGCACTGGTCGTCTCCATTATCGGTACGGCACTACTGATCTATAACTTGCCGCATTTCCGCGCTGCGGCCCGTGAAGCAAAGCAGTGGGCGGCGGACCCGAGCTGACCGTTACACTGAAAACGCATTTTTTTACTGAGGAGCCTATCGATGTCCAAAGCCCCTGCCGACCCCAAGCTGCCTATCCTGCAACGAGATCATCGCAGCGTGATGGGCAAGATTCTTTACACCAGCAACAAGCCAGATCGGTTGGGGCAGGAGCGTGGACGCGAGTATTTCCGCATGGATATGCACGCGGATGGCACGCGGACCTGTACCGCGCACTGTGAAATCGATGATCGGCCCTCCGTCATGCGCGATATCACCTACTCGCTCGATGGTGATTGGATGCCGACGGATTGTTTCGTACGTCTATCCGTCGCGAGCAAATTCATGGGTTCGGGCTGGTTTCGCTTTCATCCGCAGTTTGCCGAATGCGAGACCTACACCTCGCTCGAGGGTCGCGTGACCCAACGCATGGATCTCTCCACACCGCTTCTGACCTTTCAGAATCATGCGATCGCCTGCGATGCGTGGCACCTTCGCCTGATCGATCAAAATAAACCGGGTGTCGTACAACGCATCCCACAAATGTTGCTCTCTTCACCGGATCACCGCGGGGCAACGGGGCCGATGCTGTTTTCGATCGGACTTAATCTGGTCTTCGTCGGCCCCGAAAAAGTCACGGTCGGCGCGGGCACGTTCGATGCGCTGCATTTCCAGTTTGTGGCCAATCCTGAGCTCCCCGAAGAGCATCCCCCTTACGACGTCTGGTGTACGGCCGATGGGGATTTCCTCTTCCTGAAGGGTCAGGTGGCCGGCTACATGCAGACCTATTACGAGCTGGTGGAGCTCTCGCGCGGACCGCACTGGAGTAATCCTTAAGACTTATTCGCCACAGCTGTTGCGAAAAATTCACACACTTTTGATTCCAAAGTGCTAGACTAATTCCGTCTGTATCGCTGAAGAGACGTGTAATGCGTTGATTTAATAGCGATTTCAGGCGGCTGAAGTGAAAAAGCGTCACCGCTTAAGCTTTGCAACAAAGTTTGATGCGTTGCGCCAACAACACAGCAGCTTTGGTAATCGACGCGGGCACGGTACAAAGCGGCCTCCTTTTGGCGGCTTTGCGCAGCGAACGCACGTGAGCACACGTGGGCCAGGTGAGCCGGAGAGTTTCTCCAACGCAGCAGCCGTTATGGATTAGCGCTCGCGGGGGGGCTCTTTTGTAGCCGCCGTATAGTGATGGACCAGAGAGCAACTGAAACCCCGCCCTCGGGCGGGGTTTTTTTATGCGGGCAAGTCGCTACGTCCCATCAACCACTCGTCACAGGCGCGGGCGGCGCCCCGACCTTCGTTGATCGCCCACACAACAAGGCTCTGTCCGCGTCGGCAGTCACCTGCGGCAAAGACGCCGGCTTGGTTGGTCGTATACCGACCATACTCGGCTTTCACGTTCTGACGCTCATCGAGTTCCAGTCGCAGATCGTTAGGCAAACCGGTTTCAGGACCGGTGAATCCCATCGCAAGCAGCACTAATTGAGCAGGTAGGGTTTGCTCGGTACCCGGCTGCTCGACAACCACCATACGACCCTCGGCATTGCGCTCCCAGCCAACCTTGACGGTGACAATTTCTTTGACTCGCCCATTCTCATCACCTACGAATTTTTTGACCGTGGTCAAAAACACGCGTGGATCGTGACCGAATTTAGCGGCCGCTTCCTCTTGGCCATAATCGGTCTTAAAGACGCGAGGCCACTCTGGCCACGGGTTATCGTCTGCACGCTCAAGCGGTGGCTTCGGCATGATTTCAAACTGGGTGAGCGTACGGCAGCCGTGACGCATAGCGGTACCCACGCAATCGGTACCCGTATCGCCACCCCCAATCACAATCACATCCAGACCTTTGGCGTGGATGCTCGCCGAGGCAGGATCTTTGGCGAGCAAGGCTTGCGTGCTGGTCGTGAGATAGTCCATCGCAAAGTGCACGCCCGCCAATTCGCGCCCCTCAATCGGTAAATCACGCGGCTGCGTCGCGCCCGTGCACAACACGACCGCATCAAAATCGCGGCGCATCAGCTCGGCTTCATAGTTTTCACCGACGGTCACATTACAAACAAACTTGATGCCCTCTTCTTCGAGCAAGCGGATACGTCTTGCGACAATATCCTGCTTGTCGAGCTTCATGTTTGGGATGCCATAGGTCAGCAAGCCACCCGGACGATCAGCACGCTCCAAAACCGTCACGGAGTGCCCAGCCCGATTCAACTGCGCTGCGGCAGCCAGACCCGCAGGACCCGAACCGACCACAGCGACTTTCTTTCCCGTGCGAACCGCTGGCGGCTCTGGGACAACCCAACCTTCTTCAAAGCCTCGCTCAATGATCGCGTGCTCAATATTTTTGATCGTTACCGGTGGCGCATTGATACCCAATACGCAAGAGCCTTCACACGGTGCGGGGCAGACTCGGCCGGTGAATTCCGGGAAATTATTGGTCCGGTGCAGACGATCGAGCGCTTCGCGCCATAAGCCTCGATAAATGAGATCGTTCCACTCAGGAATCAGGTTATTAATGGGGCAGCCCGTTGCCGAGCCGCTCAACATTTTGCCGGTGTGACAAAACGGCACACCGCAATCCATACAACGTGCGGCCTGGTTGCGCAGCCCCTTCTCATCCAACTCGTGATGAAATTCTCGCCAATCCTTCACACGCTCGAGCGGCGCTCGATCGAGTGGCGTTTGACGCAGATATTCAATAAAACCTGTTGGCTTACCCATGATCAGTTCCCACCTACTCGCGAGAGATCTCGCGAGTTCTCCTCGAATGCCGCCATGATGGCCTCGTCGCCCGACAAGCCCTGATCATGCGCACGTTTAATACAGGCCAGTACGCGCTTGTAATCTTTGGGGATGACGCGCACGAATTTCGGCAGCATGGTTGGCCATGCGTCTAACACGCGCTCGGCAACTCCGCTCGCAGTGTATTCATGATGGCGCCGTAGTAAGTCCTGCAAAGCGAGCGCCTCCTCGGCGTCCTCGACTCGCTCGACCTCAACCATTGCCATATTGATCCGCGACTCAAACTCGCCCTGCTCGTCTAAGACGTAGGCGACGCCGCCGGACATCCCGGCGCCGAAGTTACGCCCGGTCGGACCGAGCACCACCACGCGTCCGCCTGTCATGTATTCGCAAGCATGGTCACCGACGCCCTCCACGACGGCATCGACACCGCTATTACGCACCGCAAAGCGCTCACCCGCCTGACCGCGCACGAATAGCTCTCCAGCGGTCGCTCCATAGAGCGCGACGTTACCAATGATGATGTTTTGCTCCGGGACAAATGCTGAATTCTTAGGCGGCAGGATGACCAATTTACCGCCACACAAGCCCTTACCCACATAATCGTTAGCATCACCCTCAAGCGTGAAGCTCATGCCAGGCGTGACAAACGCACCGAAACTCTGTCCAGCCGAGCCGTTGAATCGGATACGAATCGTGTCAGCCGGTAAGCCTTTAGCACCCCAGCGACGCGTCACCTCGCTTGCGGTGATCGTCCCGACCACGCGATTGACGTTGCGCACCTTGAGTTCGGCTTCCACTTTTTCGCCGCGCTCGATCGCAGGACGGCAGATCTCAAGCAGATCTGTCACATCCAATGATTTATCGAGACCGTGATCTTGCTCCATCTGCTTGTAGCGACCCACTTCAGGTCCGAGATCCGGCTGATAAAGGATGTTCGTGAAATCAAAACCATGCGCCTTCCAGTGATCGATCGCCAGCTGCGGCTCGAGGCGATCCACGCGGCCAATCATTTCATCGACCGTACGGAAGCCAAGCTCGGCCATGAGCTCACGCATCTGCATCGCGACGAAGCGCATGAAATTCACGACATGCTCAGGCTTACCCGCAAAACGCTCCCGTAATTGAGGGTTTTGAGTGGCCACACCGGCTGGGCAGGTATTGAGATGGCAGACCCGCATCATGATGCAACCGACCGATACGAGCGGCGCGGTCGAGAAGCCAAATTCCTCAGCCCCCAGCAATGCGGCAATGATGACGTCACGACCCGTCTTTAATTGACCATCGGTCTCGACGGTAATGCGACTACGCAAATTATTGAGCACTAAGGTTTGATGCGTTTCAGCTAACCCGAGCTCCCACGGCAAGCCTGCGTGGGTGGTCGACGTCAAGGGCGAGGCGCCGGTACCGCCGTCATACCCACTGATGAGCACCACATCCGCATGCGCTTTAGACACACCTGCGGCAATCGTTCCGACTCCCACCTCGGCCACGAGTTTCACGCAAATGCGCGCATCGCGATTTGCGTTCTTGAGATCATGGATAAGCTCAGCGAGATCTTCGATGGAGTAGATATCGTGATGTGGCGGTGGGGAAATGAGCCCGACGCCGGCTGTCGTGTGTCGCGTCTTGGCAATCCACGGATACACCTTGGTGCCTGGCAACTGACCGCCTTCGCCTGGCTTTGCGCCTTGCGCCATTTTGATCTGGATTTCTTTGGCATTCACGAGATATTCACTCGTGACCCCAAAGCGACCCGAGGCCACCTGCTTAATCGCAGAGTTCTTCGAGTCCCCATTCGGGAGCGGCTTAAACCGCTCTGGGTCTTCGCCTCCTTCGCCCGTATTGCTCTTGCCGCCAATACGGTTCATGGCGATCGCTAAGGTTTCATGGGCTTCTTGACTGATCGAGCCATAGCTCATGGCGCCCGTTTTAAAGCGTCGCATGATGCTCTCGATCGGTTCGACCTCATCCAAAGAAATTGGCTCAGCTTCTTTGAAATCAAGTAGACCGCGCAACGTGGATAAATTTCTTGCGCGATCGTCGATCATCCGAGCATACGATTTGAAGGTCTCGTAGCTATCCGTACGAACGGCCTTTTGCAAGCGGTGGATGCTCTCAGGGTTGAACACATGGAACTCACCATCCACACGCCATTGATATTGGCCGCCAGTTGGCAAGACATGGTCCGACACGGTGCGCTCAGGGAACGCTAATCGATGGCGGATCAAGGTTTCTTCGGCGAGCGTTTCGAGACCGATGCCGCCGATCCGCGACGCTGTACCTGCAAAATATTCGTCGATCAGGTCTTGTCGCAGACCAATCGCCTCAAATACCTGCGCGCCGTGATAGCTCTGTACGGCAGAGATACCCATCTTGGACATGACCTTAATCACGCCCTTGGTGGCCGCCTTCACAAAGTTGGCGCAGGCGAGTCGGTGATCAACATTGGGTAGCAACTCTTCGCGAATCATGCCATCCAAGGTCTCGAAGGCGAGATAGGGATTGATGGCGCTCGCCCCATAGCCGATCAACAACGCGAAATGATGGACTTCCCGCGCCTCACCGGTTTCAAGCACCAAGGATACCCGCATACGTAGGCCTTCACGGATGAGATGGTGATGCAAGGCGGACATCGCCAAGAGCGCCGGGATCGCCGCGTAATCTTTGTTCACACCGCGATCGCTCAAGATCAAAATATTGATCTCATCGCGCTCGATCAAGCGGCACGCTTCTGCGCGGATACGCTCAATCGCACGCTCAAGACCTGCCTCGCCTTCGCGCACCTTGAACAGCATCGACAATTGCCCGACCTTGAGTCCGGGCAACGCGACACGCCGAATCTTCGCGAAATCTTCGTTGGTGAGTACCGGCGCTTTCAACTCGATGCGGCGACAGTCAGTCGGCTTGGGATCGAGCAGATTCCCCTCGGACCCTAGCCAGACATCCGACGATGTAATGATCTCTTCGCGGATGCTGTCGATCGGTGGATTCGTGACCTGCGCAAAAAGCTGTTTGAAGTAATCATAGAGCAGGCGCGAGCGCTGCGAGAGTACGGCGAGCGGTGTGTCGTTGCCCATTGAGCCGACCGCCTCAACCCCATCACGCGCCATCGGTGCAAGCAGAATCCGCTGGTCTTCAAAGGTGTATCCAAACGCCATCTGCCGTGAGCGCAGTAGCTCGGGCTCAGGCGCCGGTAGTTCAGGCGCGGCCGGCAAATCTTTGAGATGTACGAGATTTTGCTGTAGCCACTCGGCATACGGTCGCTCATTGACGATACCGCGCTTGATCTCTTCATCATCAATGATGCGCCCTTGCTCGGTATCGACCAAGAACATCTTGCCAGGCTGCAATCGTCCCTTTTGAACGATTTCTTCAGGCGGCAATTCCAGCACGCCCGCCTCAGAGGCGAGCACGACTAGATCATCTTTGGTGACGTAATAGCGCGCAGGCCGCAAACCGTTACGGTCGAGCACAGCACCCATACGAATGCCATCGGTAAAGGCGACCGCCGCCGGGCCATCCCACGGCTCCATGAGGCTCGAATGAAATTGATAGAACGCCCGACGCGCGGGATCCATCGTTTCGTGTTTGGACCAAGGCTCCGGGATCATCATCATCATCGCGTGCGGCAATGAGCGCCCCGCGAGCACCATGAGCTCAAGCACATTGTCGAACATCGAGGAGTCACTGCCGTAGATGTTTACGACCGGGGCGATCTTTGCCGTGTCTTCGCCAAATAATTCCGATTCGAGCAAAGCTTCTCGCGCGCGCATCCAATTGATGTTGCCGCGCAACGTATTGATCTCGCCGTTATGCGCGATATAGCGATAGGGATGCGCGCGATCCCAGCTCGGGAACGTGTTGGTGCTAAAGCGCGAGTGCACGAGCGCGAGCGCAGTCTCCATCCGCGGGTCTTGCAGATCGAGAAAATATTGATCGAGCTGCATCGTCAACAACATGCCCTTGTAGACCAAGGTCTTGTGCGACAGGCTCGCCACATAAAACGACTCTGCACCGCCCAAGGTCGATACACGGATTTCGCTATAGGCGCGTTTACGAATGACGTACAGCTTGCGCTCAAAATCTTCGGCGGTGAGCGTGTCTTCGCCGCGTTGAATAAAGAGCTGACGCACGAAGGGCTCGCTCTGACGGGCGGTATCACCCAGCATGGAGTTATCGACCGGAACCGTGCGACCCCCGAGGTAGATCTGCCCTTCAGACTGCACGATGCCCGCGAAGACCTCTTCGATACGACGACGCTGCGTCGCATTGCGCGGCATGAACAGCATGCCGCACGCATAGTCGCCGGGCTCTGGGAGGCGAATGTGTGCTTGATAAGCCGCCGCCTTCAAAAACTCGTGCGGCATCTGCATCAAGACGCCGGCGCCGTCACCCGTGTTGACCTCGCATCCACACGCACCTCGGTGATCGAGATTACGTAGTACTTCGATCGCCTGCCGCAGGATCTTGTTCGAGCGTCGGCCTTTGATGTCGACGACGAAACCGACGCCGCAGGCGTCATGCTCAAAGGCCGGATCGTAGAGACCCTGTTTACCTGGACGACCCGTCATCGGGGTGGCAACCGGTGCTTGAGTCTCTGGCTGATCTATCATGATTCATGGGCTCCACATGGCAATCTGCAGGGCGCAAGCACCCCGCATCACAGGCCAAACGCCTGTAACGTACTGATTTTAAACAATCTGTTGAAGGGAGGCTGTCTCGATCCAGCGCCCGATGGGACCTCTGGACAACCTGCGACCTTGCTATGGGTTCGATCATAGCGGCTCGTGGCCGCCGGTCAACTCGGAATCGGTTGTCCGTCATAGGCCCAGAGCCGACCCGAGTCCTCGACGCTCAGCCGACCGAGGACTTCGATGAGGGCCGCTGCTGAGGCTTGGGGGGTCTGTAACTGCCCAGGCGGGAGCGCCGATTGGAAGGGCGCTGACAACGCGGTGTCCACGGTCCCAGGGTGCAAACCCACGCACAGCGCCCGTGGATGGCTCAATTTGAGCTCGATCGCCAAGTTGCGCAGCAGCATATTGAGCGCGGCCTTCGAAGCTCGATAACTGTGCCAGCCGCCGAGACGGTTATCCTCGATCGACCCCACCCGCGCCGAGATCGCGGCGAATACAGCTTTAGCATCCCGCCTCAGTTGCGGCAAGCAGTGTTTCGCAATCAACGCAGGACCGACCGCATTGACCTGAAACAGCCTCATCAGGGCGTCACCACTCAGTTGGCGCCAAGTTTTCTCAGGTCGAAGAGGCGCCGCGTGCAAGAGTCCCGTGGCGACGATGACGAGATCGAGCGGTCCGTTCGCGCTCGCGTTCGCCACGACCTTGGCAATACTCGCCTCATCTTCCAAGCTAAAACGCCAAGGCTCCGCAGCGCTGCGAGCCGCAGCGAACACCTCGCCGACCTCAGGCTGCGCCCGTAGGTAATCCGTCAGTGCCGCGCCCAAGCCGCCGCTCGCGCCGAAGATCAGTACGCGTAGCGGCGCCTGAAAACTCGCGAGTGATCCGCGAGTGGGAGCGAGGCCCGAAGCTGCGTCCGGAGCGCTCGCGGCTGCGACCTCTTTAGCGGGCTCAGTACGGGGCGGAGAGACTTTTTTCATCGAAGTGATCCTAAGGTATTGCACTCGAGGCGTCGCTGCCTTAACGTTCGCGCCGCGTCGCGGGGTGTGGTACCGCCCGTGACGTCCAGAGATGGTCGTCCGGGCCCCAGGAGGTGTGGCAAGACCCCGATGAAAAAGCAAATGTCGTCCCGTGACAACGACCCTGGACCCCGTCTTCTCAAGATCAATCAATACCTCGAGAAGAATTTCCCGGATTTCTTTGCCGAAGCCCGCTTTCAGGTCGGGGATGACGATTATTTCCTGTATTCACGCTTCGGCCAGTACCTCGCTCGCTCCATTGAAAATCGTCGTGCACCGCGATCAAAGATTTATCGTGGATTCACGGTGCTCAACAAGATGGCAGCCGTCTCGCGCAAAGATCCGAATGTACGCAGCATTCTCGTCTCTGGCCCACTTGAGCACTTGATGGATGTGCCGCGCGCCCGCGAATTAGCCAAGAAACGTCTCTCGCCGGTAGCTCAGGGCTATCTCGAGAGCTTGTGCGAGTGAGCGCCGACTACGGCGCTCGCGCTCGTCTAGGGGTTGCCACCCCGCAAGCTAACCCCACGGTCGAGCCTGAGTTGCGTGCGCTGATGCCGCGCGATATCGAGGTGTATGCCACCCGCCTCACGCATCCTGCGCCCAAAGTCGAGGACCGACTGGATCACTACATTCAGCACATGCCCGAAGCGATCGAGAGCTTCGGCTCATTGAATCTTGTCGCATTTGGTTTTGGCTGTACGGGATCGAGCTATCGCGTCACGCCAGAGGCCGAAGATGCGCTGACCCATGCCGCGAGCGAACAAACGGGCATACCCGTCATCACCGCAGCGCAAGCAATCCGTTACGCTCTCGACGCCCTCGGCACTCGTCGCATTGCTCTGGTATCACCCTATCCCGTGGCGCTCGCCGAAGCGGGTTATCGGTACTGGGAGGCGTGTGGGATCGAGCTTTGCGCCCGGCTACGCGTCGAAACCTCGCTGACTGATACGCATCGGATCTATGAATTAACGAGCACCGAGGCGTATGCGGCGCTCGCTGAGATCGATCATTCTGAGGCAGAGGTGATCGTCGCGAGTGGCACGGGTATGCCGACCCTCGCCGCGCTGAGACGTTGGCATGCCGAGTCCCCAAAGCCCGTGCTATCGTCCAATCTTTGTTTGGCATGGGCTCTGCTCCGTGCCGTCGACCCAACGATCGCGGGCCCCTCGCCGATCAGCCTGCTGCTTGGGTAGCACTGGGCGTCATCTGGGGCCCCGAATGACTGTAGGAGTCTCTTCATGAGTCAGCTATTCACGAAGTCGTCGAACGAGACGTCACATAACGAGATGTCGAATATCGTGGATCGTCGCCGAGTGCTCAAGCTCTCGCTCGCAGCAGCGATCGCTGGTAGCGCGGGCGCTAGCCTCAGCTGGAGCGAAGCCGCGGACGGCGCGCTGCTCGTTAAAACTATCCCATCCAGTGGAGAATCTTTGCCCGTCATTGGACTCGGCACCAATAATTACAGTCCCACAACGCCCGAGGAACGCGAAACGCGTCGAGCGGTCGTCGCCGCGCTCAGCGCGGGCGGCGCGAGTGTGATTGATACGGCGCCTGCTTACCGACAGTCAGAAGCCACCTTGGGCGAACTCATGGCGGACATCGGTAACCGATCAAAGATTTTCTTAGCGACCAAAGTCACCGCAGCAAGTGGCGAACGCAGTGAGGGTGAAGCCATGCTTCAGCGCTCACGCGAACGACTACAAAGCGATACGCTTGATCTTGTGCAAGTGCACAATCTAATGGGCACCGCCAGCCTACTACCTCTCCTGCGTGAAGAACAAGAGACGGGTCGGATTCGTTATATCGGTGTCACCACCTCGCGCGATAGTCAGTACCCAGAGCTCATTGACATCATGCAGCGAGAAACGCTCGATTTCATTCAAGTGGATTACTCTCTCGGTAATCGTACGGCAGCCGAGACGATCTTGCCGCTCGCGCTCGATCGCGGGATGGCGGTACTTGTGAACTTGCCACTCGGCGGACGTCGCGGCAGCCTATTCGCTAAGGTCAAAGATCAGGCGCTGCCACCCTTAGCCGCTGAAATCGGCGCCGGAAGCTGGGCACAGTTTTTCCTAAAATATATTGTTTCGCATCCGGCAGTGACCTGCGCGATTCCGGGTATGACGCGACTCGGCAATCTACAAGATAACTTGGGCGCTGCGCGCGGAGCACTCCCCGACGCGGCAACGCGCGCCCGTATGGAAGCGTGGTGGGATACGCATATCGGCGACGCCTAAGTACGCGTCAATGCGATTAGCACTGTGACCCCAAAGAAAATTCTCTTTGACTGCGATCCAGGCGTCGATGACTCCGTCGCGCTGCTGCTCGCGCTCTGTGCGGGGGATGCACTCGAGATACTCGGCATCACCACCGTCGCCGGGAACGTGGACATCGAGCAAACGACGCGTAATGCCTGCGTGATGCGCGAGATTGCCGGACGCTTTACTGTCCCCGTCGTCGCGGGTGCCGAGCGTCCACTTAAGCGTGAGCCGATTGCGGCGAGTCACTTCCATGGCGAGACCGGACTCGGCGATCTACCCTTCACCGAGCCCGAACACGGACCCCTTGATATTACGGCACAGGCGTTTTTGTGCGAGCAATTGCGCCATGCTGAAGCGAATTCAATCTCCTGGGTGATCACCGGCCCGATGACCAATGTCGCCTCGCTCATTGGCGATGAGCCAGAGTTACTACGTGCAGTCAAAGAATTTGTGGTGATGGGGGGTGCGCGCAGTGAAGGCGGCAATATCACCGCCTCGGCTGAATACAATATTTTTGCGGACCCTCATGCGGCTCGATATATCTTTGAGACGGGTCTACCGGTCTATGCATTTGGTTTGGATGCCACCCATCAAGTACGGGCCACCTCAGCGCGTATTGCTCGGCTGAAGGCGATCCCCACTGCCCCTGCTCAGGCGGCGGCAAAACTTCTCGACTTTGCGAGTCGCCTACCGGCGTATGCCGAAGAAGCGGGCTCACCGGTACATGACCCCTGCCCCGTGGCATGGCTACTGGCGCCTGATCTTTTTGAGTTTCGACTGTGCGCTGTGGATGTTGAGTGTGACTCACCGCTGACAGTCGGTCACACCGCCGTCGAATTTCGACCTCAGCCGCGGCGAGTTCAGAACGTGCACTGGGCCGTACGGGCCGACGCTGAGGGTTGCTTCGCCTTACTCGAAGCGACACTCGGCGACGGATGCCATACGGGTTGAGATCACTCGTTGATATCAGCCTATTTAGTCTTCAAGCGTGAACGCGATCAAATAATCACCAACAGGGGTTTCTGCCGTCACGCTGCCGCCCGCGGCAATCACCACATACTGCTTGCCGTTCGCGCGATAGGTCATGGGCACGGCCATCCCAGGAACGGGTAGATCTGCCGACCATAATTCTTTGCCGGTCGCGGTATCGAGCGCACGCAGCTTGTTATCCATGCTCGCGCCAATAAAGGTCAGCCCACCGGCGGTCGTCATCGGGCCGCCCACGTTGGGCGAGCCCCATTTGGCGCTCTTGGGAATCGTGATACCGGCTTTACGAATCTGCCCCAGGGGAATCTGCCAACGCACCTCCCCGCTTGATAGGTCGAGCGCCGTCAACGTTCCCCACGGCGTCGGCGTGCAGGGAATACCGAGCGGAGAGCGAAAGATTTCCCCTTCCACTCGATACGGCGTACCCCGAAGCGGACGTGTCAGATAATCTTTGGGTGGCAGAGCATCTTCGGCTTCCGGGTCGTCTTTGGGAACCACTCGTAAGACGGTCGCCAAATTTTCCGCTTTGATGATCAATAAATTACTAGCGGGATCATAAGAGGCGCCTCCCCAATTTCCCCCGCCCAAAGCCGAAGGAAACAAGATCGAGCCTTGCACTGACGGCGGGGTGTACATGCCGTCATAACGCAGTCGATCAAACTGCCGCTGACAGGCGGCTCGATCGATGGGGGTCAAACCAAAGAGCTCATCGCGCGTCATGACCTGTCTGGCAAACGGCGCCATGCCCTCCGGTACAGGCTGTGTTTTGGCTGCCTCTTCCCCAGGCACGTCGCTGGCGGGGACGGGTCGCTCCACGATGGGCCACAGCGGCTGACCGTTCGCCCGATCAAAACCGAATAGCCAGCCCATCTTGGTCTGCAATAGGGCAGCGGGCACACGCCGCCCGTCTCGCCGAATATCAACGAGTAGAGGATGACCCACTAAGTCGTAATCAAATAAATCATGGCGCACCACTTGCTGCGACCACACGACTGCACCGGTCGCCCCATCGAGCGCGACAATCGCATTCGCGAGCGGCATCTCAAATTGACGTCCGCCCCCGTAATAGTCAGTCGAAGGGCTCGTGGTGGGCAAAAACACTAGATTCCGTACGGGGTCCACACTCATGGTGGACCACACATTGGCGGCACCGCTTTTTTCGCGATACGGCTCAGGGATGGGATTGAACTCCCAACGCAGCTCGCCCGTGCGCGCATCGAATGCGCGCACGATACCGTCGTGGGCATTGGCCACACCGTCATCAACCATCACCGCCGAAATGACGACATCGCCCAGTACGACCGGTGGTGATGAAGCTGAGGCCAGCAAGCCTTCACCATGATTTTCAAAGTCTGCGTGGGTCACCCAACCCGCATGATCTTTGCTCGCCCCAAAGTCATCACAGAGCGCACCGGTATCCGCATCAAGCGCATAGACGCGTGCCGCATCACCATTTTTGAAGATTCTTCGCTGACAAGCCTTGGTCTGGTCTGCCGTCGAAGCCTCTTGCCAATACGCAACACCCCGACACCGCGAGGCGAACTGCAGGGGCGGACTTAAGGCAGCGCGCCCACTTTCGGGGTCCGGACGGTGAGGATCAAACACCCAACGCTCGGCACCGGTTGCAGGATCCACGGCAAACACTCGGTTAAATGGCGTGCAGTAATAAAGTAGACCGTTAGCGTGTAGAGGGGTCGCCTGGAAGGCCGTCCCGCGCGGGAAAGGCGCATCCGCAAAATCACCCGAGCGGTGTACCCAGGCTTGCTTGAGTCGTTGCACATTGCCGGTGTTGATCGCTTTCAAAGGCGAATGCTGGCTACCCCCCGCATCGTGCCCAAAGAATGCCCAGTCACTCGTCGAGGCGTCGGTGGATTTTTTCTGAGTCGCGTTGTCGGCGGCGATGGCCGATAACGACACGACCCCGGCGACCATCGCGACGAATGCGATTTGAGACTTTTTAAGAATGATTGTCATAGTTTCCCCGTAATCCACAACAGACTGGTGATCAGCACTAACAACACGCCCAACGCGGCTAACCAGGGCCAAAGATGCACACGATGGGAGCTCTCATGCCCCGAGACCTCCGCCGCGGCGCGGCGCACCATCGCGGTATCGACGGTGCGCTGCTCACGCGCGTACGCACCGAGTAGCGCGCGATCGGCGACCACGTTAATGAGTCGAGGTAGCCCCGCGCTCGCCCGGTGCAACGCAGCGAGCGCACGCGGCGTAAAGATATCCGTGGTCGCACCCGCCACCTGCAGGCGATGGCGCACATAGGCCGCAGTCTCATCCGCTGACAAGGCCTGCAAGTGATGGCGACCGGTGATGCGCTGGGCGACTTGTCGTAAGTCTTGTCGCGCCAAGAGATCGCGTAGTTCTGGCTGACCGATCAAAATAATTTGTAACAGCTTGCGAGTGGGGGTTTCGATGTTAGTCAGCAGCCTCACCTGCTCCAAGACTTCGCGATCGAGAAGATGGGCCTCGTCAATTAGCAGCGCCACCCTTCGGCCCTCAGCATGCGCTGACAAAAGACGCTCAGCGATAATATCCATCAACGCCTTGATGCTGCCCCGCCGCGCAGGCGTTAGACGAATCTTGAGCTCCTGACACAGGGTTTGTAAAAATTCTTTGACGTTTAGCCGTGGATTGAGAATAAGAGCGATCTCAACCCCGGGTAGATCACGCGCCAAGAGCGAGCGCACCACGGTCGTTTTTCCGGTGCCGACCTCGCCGGTCAGCTGAATAAAGCCGCCCGCTTCGCTGACGCCGTAGACAAGGTGGGCGAGCGCCTCGGCATGACGCGCGCTGAGAAACAAGTAACGCGGATCCGGTGTGATCGAAAACGGCGGCTCAAGTAAACCAAAGAATGAGTGATACATCAGCCAGCGCCGAGGATGAGCTCATCGCCCCGGCGGAACATAAACACAAGCCTGGCCGGCAGCGCTTAGCTTGCTGCAAATCTCTCGAGCGCGCGCTTCGCTCACCACGCCCGCCCGCAGCCGATAAATCGATCCCTCATCGGAGCTCGTGCCAATAATCTGTGGGACGAGACCGCGTAAGTCGGGATAACGATCGCGAGCGGTTCGCCAGCCTTGCTCAGCCTTGTCGCGCGTTGAAAATGCGCCAAGCTGTATACGGTGCCGAACCCCTTTGCTCTGCGCACTCGTTTCAGTCGAGGGGGGCGGTGCTGTCGTCGTAGGTTTCAGTTCGGGCGTCGGAATCGGCTCCACTGGGCGCTCGACGGGCTCGACTGCAGCTGGCCCCAATACGCCAGGGGCTGACATGAAATTCTGCAAACGCAATCGACCCTCACTCGCCCAACGACCTTTGGGGTACGCATCCACAAATTGTCGATAAGCCTCCGCCGTGTCCCGCTCTGAGGCGAGCCGCCAATCACGCTCTTCGACTAAGATCGCGATGCGCCGTTCCGCAACCGGCGCGTACTGACTCTCTGGATAGCGCTCAAGGAAAGACTCATACGCTTCCAAGGTGTCGGCTTTCTCGGTGCCCTGCCAATCCTGCAGCTCGCCACAGGCAGCCAGCACCGTCATACAACACAATGAAATCGCTAAGCGCCAACGCATAGGCACGATTTTAGGCCATGACCGGCGGATCCGCGAGTTCCTGTAAAACAAGCCGTGACACCCAGCCCGGACCCGCTGAGAAATCGAAAAAACCACAATGCCCGCCATGGCGTGGCGCGAGCACGCGCAGCGACGCCGGCCGCGCGATCCGCGCCAAATCCACAGCCGGGATAATCGGGTCATCGAGTGCGTTCACCATCACCGCTGGCACGCTGAGCGCCGCGAGCCGCTGGCCGACCAAGGCGTAACCTGCAAAATATTCTTCTACCGTCGCAAATCCTGTGTGCTCCAACACGAGCTCCTCGGTCATACGCCTGAGATCACCTGAACGCAAGAGTGCATCAAAGACAAAATCTTGAGGCCAAAGATTCTGTTTGCGCCTCAAACTGCGTGACCACTTCAGAACAAAGTATCGACGGTAAAGCCACCAGCCTTGCTCGAGCGCATCGAGGGTGGTCGCCGGATCTAACACAGGAGAGATCCCGATGACTTTCGCCACGTTCAAGCCTACGGCGGGCGCTTGCACGGCAGCGCGGAGCATGAAGTTACCACCCAAAGAAAATCCGGTCAGATAAAGTCGATGGGCTGGGAAGAGTTGTTGAATCGATCGTAGCGCTTCGACCACCTCTGCCAGCCGACAAGAATGAAATAAACCCTGATTCAGATGATGAGTCTCGCCATGATCACGCAGATTTAGGCGTAACACGTCGTACCCGCAAGCGTGTAGATCCGCCGCCAGCGACAGCACATACAGCGACTCGGCACTACCTTCCCAACCGTGCACGATCACGACTAACTTTGGAGGCGGAGCCGTCGATGTGTCCTGCGGCAAGCTTGCAGCACTACGTGGACTATAAAATCCTTGTAAACGCACCCCATCGCCGGCGGCGAGTAACAACGGTCGACTGTGGCGCAAGAGTCGTGCGGCACGGCGCTCCACCCACGGTCGTCGTAACGCCAGACTCGGCAAAATAGACTGTAGATGGGCGTTACTTAGAAAACCCGGCGCGACAAAATCCTGCGGGGGCAGAGAAATCGCCATGGTTACGATCAGTCACGCAAGCCGATACCGCGCCGCATCAGCCAAAGCGAAATCGCAAATAACACGCCCGCAAAAAGCAGCATGATGGCAAACGCGTAGCCGACATCGACATCCGAACGACCGAGGAAGCCGTAGCGGAAGGCATTGACCATATAGAGCACGGGATTGGCGAGCGACAAATCCTGCGCCCACGATGGCAGCATTTTGACTGAATAAAAAATCCCGCCGAAGTACGTCAACGGCGTCAAAATAAACGTGGGAATCCAGTTCACCTGATCGAAATTTTTGGCGAAAACTCCGTTAATAAAGCCTGCCAGCGAGAAAATAATGGCCGTCAAAATCGCCGCGACCAGAATGACCAGCGCATGCTGCACAGGGAGATGAGTAAAGAACAACGCAACGAGTGTTACCGCAAAGCCCACCAGCAACCCACGCAACACACCTCCACCTACGTAGCCAATCACCACGATCCAATCTGGCAAAGGCGAAACAGAGATCTCTTCTAAGAATCGCTGAAACTTAGCGCCGAAAAAAGACGCTGAAACATTGGCGTAGGAATTCGTGATCACCGCCATCATGATCAAGCCTGGCGCGATGTACTGGGTGTAATCGACACCATCCATCTGTCCGATACGCCGCCCGATCAGGCTGCCAAAGATCACAAAATAAAGCGCCGCGGTCACCGCCGACGGCACGATGGTTTGACCCCAAATACGCAAAATGCGGCCGAATTCTCGGCGCAGAATCGTCATCAAACCAATCCAGCGCGTGCGTGCGACGCTTTGCGGTATCGTCACTTGATTAGATGTGGCGTGCATTAGACCGCCGACCCTGCTACTGAATCTGCGCTCGGACTCGCCGCGCGATCCACAAGACGCATGAAAATTTCCTCGAGACGATTGACCTTATTGCGCATGGAAAGAACATGCAGACCATCCGCTGAAAGTTTGGCAAAAAGCCCGTTAAGGTCACGCTCCTTGCTGATATCCACTTCTACCGTATGCTCATCGATACGACGCAACTCGTAACCATCGATCCGCGGGAGCTCGGTGACCGCCTCTTGCAGACTGAGCACAAAAGTTTCGACGTGTAGCTTGCGCAACAGACGATCCATACGATCAGACTCTGCGATCCGTCCGCGATCAATGATGGCGATATTCCGGCAGAGTGACTCGGCTTCTTCAAGATAGTGAGTCGTCAGAATGATGGTGGTGCCCCGCTCATTTAACTGACGCAAAAAATCCCACATCGAGCGGCGGATTTCGATATCGACGCCTGCGGTCGGCTCATCCAATATCAACAACCGTGGTGAGTGCACTAACGCCCGCGCGATCATCAAGCGTCTTTTCATGCCACCTGAGAGCGTACGCGCCATTTTGTTGCGCTTATCCCAGAGCGACAGCTGAGTCAAAACTTCTTCGGCACGAGCCAGTGCCTGCTTGCGCGGAATGCCATAAAAACCCGCCTGATTAACGACAATGGTCAGCGGTGTCTCAAACTGGTTAAGGTTGAACTCTTGCGGAACCACGCCGATACAGGCCTTGGCGGCTTCAAGCTCGCGATCGATATCGTGTCCGAAGACCTCTAAGGTGCCAGCGGTTTTAGTGACAAGCGAGGTACAGATCCCAATTAAGGTGCTTTTTCCTGCGCCGTTCGGGCCCAAGAGCGCAAAGAAATCGCCCTCGGCAACACACAAGTCAATCCCCTTAAGCGCCTGAACGCCGTTACGGTATTGCTTAACGAGCCCGCGTACCTCGAGTGCCTGCATGGTGAGTGAAAGATACCATGCTCAGCGGTTCGATCGCCCAAGCACCGCAAGGCGCTGTATCCCCTCCAGGGTATTTCGCCACAGCGCGGATTCATCGCCCTCGTTCATCGCGGCTTTGACTCGCCGCTGCCAAAACCCATCGTCTCGCCAACGTAGATCGATCTGGTAAGAGGCCTGCTGCGCATGGCGATCAATCTCGGGCAGGCTTAAGGCCGCCCAGCGTGTACATTGGGGTTGGGGCATCCCCAGTAATAAACGAGCGGCAACCTGTCGATGGCGACAAATTTCGGCAGTGAGGTGGGTCGCCAGTCTTGCGAAACGCCGCCAGACTTCCGCCTTGCGCCAGATCCCCAGCGGTTCGTGTACTTGCCAATCCTCCTCGTCATTCTCCGACCAATCCTCGAGTGCTCGCCACTCGAACAACAAGAAAGGGGCTTGACTGACTTTCGACCAAGGTTCGGACTGCCCGACTAAGGTGTCGAGTCGGGTCACACCACTCGGGCGCTCGTGCGGATTCGTCTGCGACGCCTCGATCAGCGCCTGTAAACCCTGCAAATTTAATATGGCGATCTGCTGCAAGATGTCGCGATCCACGCTGCGCGCGAACTCCACATGGGTGGTAATCGCCGCGATGCCTAGCTTGTCCTCTGTCATAGATCTCTCCCGTAATGCCCTGTACCGACCCTTCGCGCCATGCCGAGGGTCGAGAGAACTAACGACAACTGCGGGAGAAATTCGCCATGCGCGTCACTGATGAACGTTATGACAAAGATCGGTATCGACAGGAGCTCGCCTTACGGCTGGTTGGTCACGACGCACGCACCCAAACGGTCCGCCGCTGGACCGGTCTCAGCGATGACCGGGTACGCAAACTGATCCGAGATTACATTCGCCACGACAGCGGCCTAAAGCGCCACCGTGGCAAGTCGCCGCAACAGGTCAATTATTTTTTGCGTAATGAGCACACCCTCGCGCACGCGCATGCGTTGGCGGCGCTATTTGTCTTGTTTGGGGCCTATCAACCCGGAGCGACCCGCGTACGTACCCCATCACTGCGACGCGGCGTCTTACTCTGTGACGCTTTTGAGTGTTATCAGCGCGTGCTGCCCTCACCGTGCATTGACCTCGAGCACGCGGATTTCTTATTGCAAGTATTACAACGGGGCGACGAAATCCAACTCTGCTGGTGTCCCAGCTGCGAATCGCTCAATCTCACAGAGTACATCCGCCTTCGCAGCGGACCCTGCCGAGTCTGCGGCGCAAGCTTACCCAGCCCATGGAGCCCTGCTGCTAGAATGCGGCGAACCTCGCACCCACCATGACTATTCTTCACTCGCCTGCGATCACGAACTTTCTAGCTGGTCCCTATCTGGATCGGCGTAGCGACGAGCGCGAGCAACCTTACGCCGTCGCGAACGCTCGCCAACAGTCTGGTAGCCGGGTACTGCTCACGCGCGGAACTGCGATCGGTGTGATGGGAGACCCACCACGTGCGGCCTTTCTACCGAGCGATGATCCACAATTGGTCGACTTCGAAGACGATGCGTTTATTTTGTTGGGCTGGTACCAAGAGCAGGCTTGCCTATTGCTCTCAATGGATGACGAGGCACCCTCTCGCCTACGACCGCCGGCCGATTGGCGTTTTGAAGAACTACGGCCGCTAGCCGCCATCCTCGATCGCGATGAGGCGGGACTTTTGGCCTATGCGCGAGCTTTAATTTATTGGCAACGACGTCATCGCTACTGCGGTCGTTGCGGCGGACCGAACCGAGCGCAGCGTGCCGGACATCTAATGCAATGCGTATCGCCGGATTGTGGCGAAGCTTTTTTTCCGCGTATTGATCCCGCTGTGATCGTCTTAGTTCGTCATGGCGATCATGCCTTGCTGGGTCGACAACCCAGCTGGCCGGTAGGACGTTTCTCAACGATCGCGGGGTTTGTAGAGCCGGGCGAAAGCTTAGAAGATGCGGTCAAACGTGAGGTGGGTGAAGAAACGGGCGTCACGTTACGCGACATTCACTATCACTCCTCGCAGCCTTGGCCATTTCCGTCTTCTTTGATGCTCGGCTTCATGGCCGAAGCCGAGACTCCCACGATTAAAGTCGGATGTGAACTGGCCGAGGCGTGTTGGTTCAATCGTGATGACATTATTCAACAAAGAGTCATGTTACCGCCTGCCACTTCGATCTCTCATCGTTTGATCGAAACCTGGTTCAACGACTACGCGGGACCACCGCTCGCTCACTACCCCACGGCTTCCTGGACCGCAGCTGCGCGGCCAGGCTAAGAAATCCAGCTATGTGTCTCGCTGCCATCGCCTGGCAAGCGCATCCGCGGTACCGATTAGTCCTCATCGCCAATCGCGATGAATTTCATGCACGTCCGACGGAAGCGCTCCACTTATGGTCAGACCGCGAGGGCGTTTTGGCGGGCCGTGATCTTCAAGCCGGTGGCACCTGGCTCGGTTGGCATCGAAGCGGACGCTTTGGGCTCATCACCAACTATCGCGATCAACAGAGTCCTCAGGATGCCCCCACACGAGGCACCCTAATTCCTGATTTCCTTGATGGCCCGCAGACTCCCAGCGACTATCTGGCGGCACTCGCCCCAAGCGCTGCGCGCTATGCGGGGTTTAATTTGCTGCTCGGTGATTTGCGATCCCTCTGGTACGCCTCGAATCGACAGAGAGGCTTTCTGCGGCCGCTCGAACCTGGCGTCTTCGCCCTCAGCAATCATCTGCTCGATACGCCTTGGCCCAAGCTTTCGCGGCTACGCACCGCATTAGCGCATTGGCTCAGTGAGCCTGTAGACACACATCAGGACGTCGAGCCCCTGTGGCAAGCGCTGACCGATCGCACGCCGGCCGATGACCACCGCCTACCGAAGACCGGTATTTCCTTGGAGTGGGAACGACGCTTATCCCCGCCTTTCATCGTGCATCCTGAGTACGGTACTCGGTGCTCAACCCTGCTGCGGGTGGATCATGCGGACCACATCGAGGTGGAGGAGCGCAGTTACGGTCGTGACGGCGAGGTCGTCGCGCGCCAATGTTGGCAAGGCCACCTCACTCAATGGCCACCCACACCCAACTCTATCGACCGACTGGCGTAGAATCGAGACAGTTTTTTCGCCGAGATGCGCATGTCTCATGTTCGATCCCGCGCAGCATCCTGTTATGGCCCCCGTCAAGCGCCGTCGCGGCGTCTGGCGCGCCGCGCTATGGGTGTCGCTTTTGGCGTGGCTCGGAACGGGCATCGCACACGCAGCCATCGAAATCGAAGTGACGGGGGTTGATGCCGAGCTACGACGCAACGTACTCGCATTTCTCAGTCTCGAGCGCTACAAAAATCGCGGCAATCTCGATGAGGCACTGCTCGAACGATTGCAAGAGCGCGCGGAGACCGAAGCGATCGCCGCACTGCGCCCATTCGGTTTCTATGAAGCGGCGGCAAGCGTCGACTTGCAACGAGTGAATAGCGATGCGTGGCGCGCGCGGGTGGACATCATCCCAGGCAAGCCCGTCACCATTGGAACCTTAGTCTTTGAAATTCAGGGTGAAGGGCGCGATGATCCTGCATTCAAAGATTTACTGAAAAACCCAGGGGTCGCCATTGGGCAGCGACTCAACCATGCAAGATATGAAACCCTCAAAGATCAGGTACAGCGTATTGCCAGTAACCATGGCTTTGCTGAAGCTAAGCTTTTACAGAATGAGCTTCTGATCGATACGGATAACTATTCAGCGACCGTCAGCTTGGTGATGGACACGGGGCCAAGGTATCACTTTGGCTCTCTTGCGATCGAACAAAGATCGATTCGTGATGAGTTATTGCGACGCTATCTACGTTTTGAAGAAGCACAACCTTTTGATGCGAACCAACTACTTCGCAGTCAGTTCGCCCTGGATGACAGCCAGTACTTTGCTAACGTGGAAGTGCTAGCGGGTGAACCCGATGACACGCTCCGCACGATTCCTGTCAAAGTCATCGCTGAGCCCAACCGACGCAATCGTTATTCGGTAGGTGCAGGCTATGCCACCGATAGCCGTGCTCGTGGCAGTTTATCTTGGGAAAACCGTCGACTAAATAATCGTGGCCACCGATTTCGCGCGGAACTGAAAGCGGCGCAAGTAGAGCAGTCTTTTGAAGCTCGCTACTTTGTCCCCATTGGTGATCCTGCATTAGAGCGTTTGGGCTTTGAGCTCAGTTACGCACGCGATGAGCTTGGCGACCTCGATACGCGAACCACCCGCTTCCAGCCCTCGGTGACCCAAGTACGCGGCGACTGGCAACGAGTCGCCTTTGTCGCGCTAGATCGTGTGCGAACCTTAACCGACGGTTCTGCAACGCGTCTTGCCGTCGAAGAAAGTAGCACCTTGCTCATCCCGGGTATTAGTTTCACCTCGGTCCCACGCGGGTATTTGGGAGAGGCCCTTTTCTCACGCTCACTATTTGGCGAGCTTCGAGGCTCAAGTGCCGCCTTAGGCGCCGTCGATGATTTTTTGCAAATTCGTCTCGAGGCCGAGCGCGTATTGAATGTTGCTAAGCAGTGGCATGTGCTGCTACGCGGACAAGTGGGCGCGACGGTGATCGGTAAGGCAGAGGATCTACCCGGTACCGAGCGCTTTTTCGCCGGCGGCGATCGAAGCGTGCGCGGGTTTGGTTTTGCGGAACTCTCACCCCTCAACGATGAAGGCGCAAAAATCGGTGGCCGTCATCTACTCACGGGTACCGTCGAACTGATTCGCGACCTGCCCCGCAATCTAGCACTGGCTGTATTCTTTGATATTGGCAATGCAATCGATGATTTCAATGATCCGCTGCAGTACTCAGCGGGCATCGGTCTGCGGTTTCGGCTGCCGGTGGTCACTATCGGTGTAGATATTGCTCAGCCGCTCACCAATCCCGTCTGCCGTAGCGTGACGCCGGATCCGCGCTGTGCGCTGGAGCCCGGGTTCGACTCCAATGGCGGTCCTCGGCTACATCTAAATTTCTCTCCGAAGTTGTAGCCATGTTGATGCGTCGCCTCTCGATTGTCACTTTGATTCTGCTAGGCGTGCTGACCGCGCTACCGATAGGTGCCCTGTGGGCACTCGGATATTCACCCGCGGCGCTACAGGCACTGATCGCGCGCTTGCCCCAAAGAATCGGCCCGGTGGAATATTTGGCTGTAGAAGGCGTGAGTGGGTCGATAGGCGGTGGGCTACAGATTGAACGCATCGAAATTCGCCATGATCTTGCGCACATTCAGATTCGTGGCATTCGCGCACGTCTCGAGCTATGGCCTCTCCTTTGGCAGTCTCTCGAAACGAAAGACTTTTCCATCGAAGAATTTGCGCTCCAACCTCAACCTCGTGACATCCCCCCGCCCAATCGACCCCCATTTTTCTTGCCTGGCTTAGTCACTGCTGAGATTGATAAGGTTGAGATTGGCCGCATCATCATTACCCAACGCTCGGGCTTGGTGGTCACGTTGGACAACACTCGCGCTCATGGCACGATTCGTCAGCGCTCAGCAAAAATTGAACACGTTGAAAGCATCTTGCTGGGACTTCGCCTAACGGGTGAAGCCACCCTCACCGCCAATCGACCCTTGATTCTGGCGGGCTCCGTGGAGGCACGACTGGATGCCGAGGATAGTCCGGATTGGTTAGCCGAGGCGGAGGTCACCGGTGATCTTGAAAAATTAAACGTCGATGCACGACTCATTGAGCCATTTCGCGCAGAGATGGAACTCGGACAGCTACGCGCGCTGCCGCCTTGGAATCTCACCGGTAACGTTCAGCTACGTGATGTGGATCCGTCGCGATTCGGTGCTGCTACCGCCTTTGACAATCTCACGGGCGATCTCCAAATCGAGCTAGATGCCCTTAGCTGGCGTGCCTCAGGCCCGCTTCGCTCGCCTGGTCTCGGCATCAAAGAATTCCAAGTCACCTTCGAAGGTCAGCCACGGGAAGGACGTATCGAAGCTCGACAATTAACATTCGAAGCCATCAACGATGCGCTGACCATAGACTTGGTTGGCTCATTCGGCATTGGCAAAAATCTACCTCGCGTGGCCCTGGCCGGCAGCTGGCAACAGTTGGCTTGGCCATTGGACGCCAAAGATCCGAGCGTACGAAGCCCCCAAGGCCGTTTCACGGTCATTGATCAAGGTACCGGAGCCGACAAAGTCTATGTGTTGAGCGCAGACGCCCAATTGCGACCTCAAGTGGGCCCGCCTATCGACGCCCGCGCGACCGGCGTACTCTCACCGCAACGCTTAACGGTGGATAATGCGCAACTTGCCACGCTGGGGGGCCAGGTCAGACTCACAGGTCGCTTAACGCGAGGTCCGCGATCGGGGCTGAATATCGCGGGACGTATGCAGAACATCAACCCGCAGTCGATATGGGAACGGCTACCGGGCAAGCTCAACGCAGATTTCCAACTACAGGGGAACGGATTCGGCGCTCGAGATATTTGGCAGCTAGATCTTGCTCAAGTCGGTGGGGTACTACGCGGCGCAAGCGCATCGGGCAGCGGTACCGCCCGTTTTAATCGAGAGGGTTCGTTTGCTGAGTTCCGGCAATTACGCCTCGCGGCAGGGGGTCTGGCCATCGGTCTAGATGGAATCCTCGATCGCCAACGACGTAATCTCGACTTTGGTATCAATGCTGATGACTTGAGTGTCTTTGGCCCAAATGGCCGGGGGCAACTGCGCGCGCAAGGACAGCTGCGCGGATCACCCGAGTCCATGAAAGTTGGACTCTCGGCGAGCGCCAAAGATATCTCCGTCGCGGGTATGGCGATCGAGCGCCTCATCGCACAGGTCGATATCGATCCGGTCAGCGGCGCGAGCGCCCCCGCCCAAGCCAATGTCGATATCAAAGGCCTACGAGTCGCAGGAGTGGATATCGCCGATTTCAACTACCGCATGCGAGGCCAAGCGATCCAGCACGAAATGGAAATGAATCTCACCACCGTGCAAGGGCTGGGCTTACGCGGTCGTGGCAATGGAGTCTTTCTGGGTAATCAGTGGCGACAAGATTGGCAGCAACTTGATCTCGATCTGCCTGCAGATATTTCTTTGGCGCTGGGGGATCTTCTGTCGCTACGTCTGACGACCGACTCTTTGACGATTGATCCATTTTGTCTACGTGGTCGCAATGATGACGCCGTCACAGGCGAAGCTACACTCTGCGGCTCTGGCGAATGGAGCCAAGAGCGTTGGAAAGTGCAAAGCGAGGTGCAAGGACTCCCACTCGGTAGCGTGCTTCCCAAACCGTCGAGCCGCATCAGTTATGACGGGATCTTTAATGCCCTCATCAACGTGAATGGTGCCGAAGATCGAGCACTAGAGGGCTCGCTAGCCGCCAAATTTGAGCGAGCGGCATTACGGCGCCAAAGATTGAATGGGCGCGAAGAAATACTGAAGCTTGGCTCTGGGTCACTCACGATCAATGCGGATGACAGCGGACTTGATGGGGAACTCGAGGTCACGGCCGGCAATACAGGACGGGCTCTCGGTATCCTGCGCGCCGAGCGCGCCAACGCCGAACAAGCGTGGGCAGACATGCCACTGCGTGCCACCTTACAAGCTGATTCATCCGCACTCGCCCTCCTCTATCTCTACGTCCCCGAGATTGATCGCTCGTCAGGCGAATTACTCGCCGATCTCGTCGTAGGGGGTACCTTGGGAGCACCGAGCGTGAGTGGCGTACTCCGTTTGAGTCAGGGGGAGCTCGATTTTTATCAAGTCAACCTAGCGCTTCGCGATATCACGGCCGAGGCAAGGTTGCTGGAAAATGGGTTCGTTCTCAATTCAACTGCGCGCTCGGGTGAAGGACGCATTGAAGCGGGCGCCGAACTGAACTGGCGCGATCAACAGCCCTTCGGCGAGGTACGCATCCGCGGTGATAATTTATTATTGGTAGATCTCCCTGAAGCCAGATTGAGTGCCTCACCGGATCTGCTTTTTAAAGTGGATGGACGTCAACTCGTGGCGAGCGGTACCGTCCGGATCCCGGAGGCGCGTCTCACACCCACCGATTTAACCGGTGCCGTGACCGCCTCGGCTGATGAGCGACTGATCGGTGCAGAGCCTGTTGATCCTGAGTCCACGTTCGCCATCAGTAGTAATCTTAGGTTGATTCTGGGCGACAAGGTCAGCCTAGAAAGTTTTGGGCTCAGTGGTCGTCTACAAGGAGACATCAGTATCCAAAGTGCGCCAGCGACTCCCACGCGCGCCGCTGGTGAATTACGCGTGAGCGAGGGTCGATACGCCGCGCTCGGGCGACAACTGGATATCGAACGCGGACGTTTACAGTTCTCCGGTGGGCTACTTAGCGATCCGGCTATTGACGTCCGCGCCGTCAAAGTTTTCCCTGATGTCAAAGCAGGCGTCAACGTGCGTGGCACTTTGCGTGAACCGCGTTTGACGTTTTTCTCCGAACCGTCCTTACCCCAATCTCAGGTGGTATCGCTGATTCTCGCGGGCGGTGGACTTGAGAGCACACAGAGTGGCGATCCCAATAAAGCGGGTCGCGACGCGTTACTGGCGCAAGGTAGCGCGATCCTCGCTCAGCAACTCGGGCAGAGAATCGGTATCGAGGATGTGGGTATCGAACAAAACTTGAGCAATGAAACCTCGCTGGTGTTCGGCAAGTATCTCTCGAGTCGGCTCTATATCAGTTATGGTATTTCACTTGCCGAAACCATCAATACGCTGAAAATGCGCTACAGCATTAATGACCGCTGGACACTACGCACAGAAGCCAGCAAAGAAACCAGTGCCGAAATCGTCTACACGGTTGAAAAGAACTGATCCCATGTGGCACGCCCCTGAGATCCGGGCAGCCATCGTCATCTTTGGCTTACTCTGGGCAGGCTTAGCTTGGAGCCCGATCGACCGACAAACCTGGCTACTCGAAAACGTACTGGTGGTGCTCGGGTTTGCGACGCTGTGGGCACTTTCGCGGACGACGCCATTTTCCAAATCGGCAATTTTATCGGTACTGTTTTTTCTAAGCTTGCATACGATCGGCGCTCACTTCACCTACTCCATGGTGCCTTACGATGAGGCCTGGGTGTCGATCGGCGGTGACTCCCTCAACCAATGGATGGATGCGCAAAGAAACCACTATGACCGTTTCGTTCATTTTGCCTATGGCGCGCTTTTGATGATGCCGCTGCGTGAACTTATGGTACACCGCGCTCGGGTACGCGGTTTTTGGAGCTGGTTTCTGCCCTTTAACGTGATCCTATCCACCTCAGCATGCTATGAACTCATTGAGTGGGGCGCCGCCGAAATGTTTGGAGGAGACCTAGGCGCCGCTTTCTTGGGTATACAAGGCGATGAGTGGGATGCCCAACGTGACATGGCGCTGGCCGCCCTCGGCGCGGCGCTGGTGATTTGCTCACAAAAGGTGAAGGATTGGCGTTCTATGTCAGAGCCATCCACTATGGATCACTAGAGACGAGTCCATCAAACATCAGTATGAGCACCAGGATTCTTTTAATTTACGCCGGACATCCAGGCGGACGAACCGAGATTCTGCGTACAGCCGTAGCCGATGGGATCGAGCAAAGCGGCGCGGACTGCCAACTCGAACAACGTCATGCCTTGCAGGCAGGGGTGGACGATCTCTTACAAGCCGATGGAATTTTAATTGGTACGCCAGAGCATTTCGGATACATGGCGGGCGCACTGAAACATTTCTTTGATACGACGTTTTACCCGAGCGGAGATAAAACAGCTGGCCGCCCCTATGGGCTCTTCGTCAGTGCCGGCGACGACGGGCGCGGCACGATCGCTGCCGTGGAGAAAATCGCAACCGGCTATCGGTGGCAATCTATCGCCCCGGCGTTGAGGATTGTGGGCGCGCCTAAGGCTGACGATCTTCGCGCCTGCCATGAGCTCGGAGCGACGCTGGCTCTGGGACTCGAAGCCGGTATTTTTTGATCACCAGCCCGTAGTGCGCCGCGCCCTCCGCGGATCATCCGTGCTCGCGCTCAGGGTGTAGCCGCTTTGACCGCGCGCTTAAAGCTCGGCGCTAACTCCACTGAGCGTGCGAATGCCGATGCGGCTGCAGCAGCGTCACCCGCATCGCGCGCGCAGCGACCTTTGAAGTAGTAGGCTTCTGCTGCGCCCCAATCATGACCGCCGAGTGCCGCAGCACGGGCCTCAGCACCTTGCTCGAAAGCCGTTGCCGCGTCAGCAAAAAGCTGACAACCCGCCGCTTTATCGCCGCCTACAAACGCCGGCCGGAAGTACACACCAAAACCATTGATTAAGAGTACACGCGCGTGATCAGGCGCGAGTGCTAAAGCCGACTCGATGGCTTTCCCGCTGCGAGAGCCGTTACGAATCGCGGCAAATCCGCCTAGATTAGCGAGGTACCCGTAGCAGGCGGATAGCAAGGCGTGCCCTTCGGCAAAGTCGGCTTTGGACTTGAGCAGGCGCTCAAGGGTATCCACACAACGCCCCCCCACTTTTTTCGCACGCTTTTCATCATCGGCGAGCAAGGCAAGCTGTAGCTCTCGAAATTGGACGTACGCATAGGCATAGGCCTGCAAAGACTGGGGGCTCTCCGCCCAGGCGCTCGTACGTTTACTCAAGGCATCCAAGGACGATATCGATTCGGTGAAATAGGCGGTTTGCGCATCGCTCATCACCGAGGCGGGAGTCAGCGCGGCAGGCGCCCCCCCTTGCGCGTGAGCGACGCTACTCACCGCAAGCAACGCACCGATTAATACAGACACCCGGCGTAGAAAAATCATACTAAGTACTCCGTGCAGAGCTCGCGTGAGACATCCCATAAACGTTGCGCCATCGCGAGATCATCCATGTGTTTTCCGGGCGTCGGGACGACGGGATTACAGTCTTCAAAGTAATAACCGCTGACTGTCGAGAGTGCCGGGGCCGTTGCCAGATAACAGCTCGTTGCCGCACCCTCTTCAATCGATTTCATGAACGTCCAGCCTATTAAACTCGCGGCCACGCGCTTCCACGCATCGAAATGCCGACCGAGATTAGTATTGATGACCCCCGGGTGTAGGGCATTGGCCGTTGCCGTGCTACCTGACTCACGAAAGCGTCTTGCGAGCTCCAAAGAAAATAAAGCATTCGCAAGCTTCGACTGTCCGTACATACGGTTGGGCTCGTAATCACGCTCGCCGGAGAGATTGTCAAACTCAATACCCGCTTCGGGTGCCCAGCGATAACCGAGACTGGAGACGATGACGATTCGCCCTTGTGCAGCCGCTTCTATAGCCGGTAACAATCGATTGACCAACATGAAATGGCCCAAATGATTGACCGCGAATTGCTTTTCAATGCCGCCCACTTGCTCCAGTTGCGGTAGCGCCATGATGCCGGCATTACAGACTAAGATATCGATCGGTCGCTCAAGAGCGAGCACAGATTGGGCCGCCGTCACAATGGACTCACCCTGCTCGAGCTCTAAGGCTATAGGCTGGGTGTCCATACCGAGCTCTCGACAGGCTATTTCCGCCTTGCCGAGACTACGTCCCGCCACGATGACACTGGCGCCGCGTTGCGCGAGCACCCGCGCTGTTTCCAGACCCAGACCCGATGTCGCCCCGGTGACCAAGGCCAGCTTGCCTGTCAGATCGATACCCGCCGTGACTTCTTCGGCCGTGCTCTCTGCCCCGAAAGGTCCTATTGGGACCCCTGCGGGGCGTACGACCGGCTCGGGCTCGCTACGCGAACACGAGAGAAGAGGCGCCGCCATGACTGCGCCGGCTCCGGACCTCAGCAGAAACTGTCGTCGATCAAGCGCAGTGGGTTGGTCCATGTCGGAGCCTCGATTTTCAGTACATTATTCTTTGGTGAACCGCAATGTCATGCGGTCCGACTCACCGATCGCATCGTACTTGGTTCGATCAAAACTGGGGTCCGCAGTGCGGCCCGAACCATACGGTACCGTCGCACGCTGAGGCGGCAAGGTCCATACCCCGAAAGGGTGATCCTTGGTGTCTTTGGGATTTGCGTTGATTTCCGAACGCGCCACCCACTTAAAGCCCGCTCGCTCAGCGGCTTCGATGACAAACGCCTCGGTGACATAGCCGCTGGCAGCCTGTGGATCCTGCGGTCCGGGGTTCGCGCGGTGTTGCTCAATGGCGAGCGTGCCGCCCGGCTTCAAGGCTCGGGCGAGTTCACCCAAATATCGATCGAGCGCGCCTTCACGACGCATCCAGCCATGAATGGAACGAGAGATCAAAATAAAATCGTATTGATCTGCGGCGAGCGGCGCCGCATTAGCACCCCAATTGACGAGATTGATGGCGCCGTAAATCGCTGAGTCCGAAAAGCGCGCCGCAAATGCCTCACGACCACGACGGGCGCCCTCAGAGGTACTGGGATCGTCGAGATCTGCGGCGGTCGCAAAGTATTGACCTCCGGTCCGCGCGGCGTACGGCGCGAGAATATGCGTCCACCAGCCTGCCCCCGGCTGGACCTCCAAAATGCGATCGCCCGGCGCCAGACCCCAGAAGGCCAAGGATTCAACAGGTCGTCGCGCTGCGTCACGGGTGCGATCCCCCTCACTACGCCAATCTCCCGCGGCGACCTCAGCCAAAACCGCATCCGATGACTCGGCGACAGCGATGGCACCGCCCAGCATCGAGGACATCGCCAAAAGTCCCGCCAAAACGCGACTCATCCGGACACGCCCATCGACTCGCCTGACTGATTGACTGACTGACATGGAACCTCCCTGACTCCGAAGAACGAAAGCTTGGCAAATAAATCCTGACCGCAGGCTAACAAACCTACCCTGTCCGCGTCATGAACAAATGGGTGAAGGGTGATGTTGTATCGCCGCCTAGCCGCTTACGGTCACGACCATGAATCAACCGAAATTGGACATCAAGACCATCACGGAGTTCCTCGCGGAGCAACCGGACGTGGACGTCTCTCGCGCCTGGGAACGCTGCTGGGGCATTCACTCTTCGATTGTGGAGCGGGTACAGCAAAGATTTACCCTGAGCAAACACCCCTCGACCGCGGGACATGAATATTTCACCTCCGCAGAAGGTGCGATGGAGGGCTCGTTCAGTGCTTGGAGCGGCAGCGGCGTGGACTGGCTCGTGCACTCCTGGCTCGGTAATCGCAAAGCAAGTCTGTTAGATATGAACGCGACCGTGTATCTGTCACAACAGAATCAGGTTCCGCATCTAGTCGTTATCTTTGGCACGGTGCCGAAGCTTTTTTTCTATGCAGACTACACGCCGCGCGTCGATCTGCGGATGAATCTCGATTATGTTCAGAAGTATTACGAGCCGGCGAACGCGGAGGCCATTCGCTTTCGCGGCTTACCGGAGTTCACCTGGAACTGGAGCCACGGGACTTACCTTCGAGGTTTAATGTCTCCGGTGTGTACGAGCGTGATGGGCGAGCTCACAGAACAAAATATCGCCACCTGTGAGTCGTACTTAGAGACCTTTGTGGGACGCTGGTTCGGCTGGTTAGATGAAGCGCAGCAACAGCCTCTCGCCACGGAAGACCGTCTCGCACAACAGCACTATGATTACTACGTGCGAGAGATGGGTTATCGTACCGACCCCATGAACGTACTCGCCGAACGCGCGCTCGGACCTGAAGAATTCAAACGCCGCTTGGAAATGCGCATAGGCCTTGAGCAAATCGCCGAGACTCGAGGCATTGTTTGCAAATAAGACTCGCCTCAGTCACCGATACGGACGCGCTCGTCTCGCTGGTCAATAGCGTATACCGCGGTGAGTCGAGCCGCGTTGGCTGGACCACAGAAGCCGATTTGCTCGATGGCCAGCGCACAGACCGTGATGCTTTGCATGACTTTCTGAGTCGATCGCCCGATCTCTCGGTGATGTTGGTGGGTATCGTCAAAGACCAGATCATCGCCTGTCTGCAACTTGAACATCATGGCGATGAGGCCCATCTGGGCATGCTCAGTGTCCAAGCCTCTGATCAAAAACAAGGCCTCGGTCGTCAAATGATCAGCGCGGCCGAGCAGCACGCTCGGTCGGCTTGGCATGCGCGTTATCTGACCATCGATGTCATTCATCTGCGTCATGAACTGATTGAGTGGTATCGACGACGCGGCTTCGAACTCACCGGGGAGCGCCACGAGTTTCCGTATGGCGATGCACGCTTTGGTTTACCAAAGCGGGATGATCTGTGGTTTGTCTCGCTGCGCAAAACACTCTCTCTGTCATGATTCGGTCATATCGCACCACTAGGTTGTCGCTATGCGAGTCCGTCATTCCTCAATCTTTGGTTTCTGTCGTAACCAGCGCGTCTTGTGCCGAGTTCGGCGTGCCCTCACCCTCACCCTCACCCCCACCCTCGCCCTCGTGGTCATCGCGATGAGCTTCTCCACGCAGGTACTACACGCGGAATCCGCCGAGGCGCCCCCAGGACGCCCCTTGGTCATTGCTCATCGGGGCGCATCGGGCTATCGCCCTGAACACACTCTGGAGTCCTATCGACTGGCGATCGAGCTGGGCGCCGACTACATCGAACCCGATCTAGTCGCTACGCGCGATGGGGTACTCGTTGCACGACATGAGCCAGATATTTCATTGACCACCGATGTGGCGACACGCGCGGAATTCGCGGACCGCAAGCGTCGTGTCGAAATCGATGGCGTCATGTACGAAGGGTGGTTTACCGTGGACTTCAGTTTGCAGGAACTGAAAACATTACGTGCGATCCAGCCGAGAGAAGATCGAAGCAAAGAATACGATGGTCTTTATACTATCCCCACTTTGCAAGAGATCATTGAACTTGCGCAAACTGAATCCAAGAGACTCGGACGAACGATTGGTATTTATCCTGAGACTAAGCATCCCAGCTGGCATTGCTCATTGGGTCTGGCCTTGGAGCCTGCCTTACTAGAGGCCTTGCAAGCCGCTGGCTGGCAAGGACGCGAGGCGCCTGTTTTCATCCAATCTTTTGAATCCGGCAATCTTCGATGGCTACGAGAACGTAGCGATTACAAACTGATTCAGTTGATCGCAGGCGCTGGCATCCGCGAAGACGGGACCGTGATTCCATGGTCGGTACCGGAAACGACCGCAGGCTGCGAACTCTATCCGGTTGGGGCTATGCCTAAGGACTACACGACCATCGCTGCCTTTGAGGAGATCGCACAGTACGCGGATGGCATTGGACCGTGGAAGCGATGGATCGTAAGCGCAAAACCCGATCCTGAGCGCCGTGGCGACGCTGCGCTTGAACCGACGTCATTTATTCGCTTAGCGCATGCAGCAAATCTCGTGGTGCATCCCTGGACCTTTCGTAATGAGCCCAAAGAATTACTCATAGATTATGAGGGCAGCCCTACGGCGGAATATCAGCAGTTCTACGCGCTTGGAGTCGATGGCGTATTCAGCGATTTTCCGGATACCGCGCGCGCGGCGCGCGATACAATCAATCCTTGACGCGATGCGCTAGCCGCCGCGAAGTTGCTCAAGAATCGCGGGATTTTCCAAGGTACTGACATCCTGAGTGATCGACTCGCCCCGTGCGATCGCCCGTAATAAGCGGCGCATGATTTTGCCAGAGCGCGTCTTGGGCAGGTTATCAACGATCCGCAGTTCATCGGGTTTCGCGATCGCACCCAGTTGCTCACCTACCCACGCACGTAGCTCAATTTTGAGTGTCGCGAGCTCGGACTCTGACGGGCGCTGCCCCTTGCAAACTACATAGGCGAAAACGGACTCGCCTTTGATCTCATGGGGTCGTCCCACCACAGCCGCTTCGGCGATACGCGGATGCGCCACCAACGCGGATTCGATTTCCATGGTACCCAATCGATGACCCGCCACATTCAGGACATCATCAATTCGACCCATTATCCAAAAATAACCATCAGCATCGCGATGCGCGCTATCACCCGCGACGTAATAGCGATTCTGAAATTTTGACCAGTAAGTTTCGATGTAGCGCGCGTTATCGCCCCAGATCGTACGCAGCATCGAAGGCCACGGTCGGCGGATCACCAAATATCCGCCGGCATCGGCCGCCGTCACAGGCCGACCCTCATCATCCACAATTTCTGCTTCGATACCCGGCAAGGGCTGAGTGCAGGAGCCTGGCTTAGTCGCTGTCACCCCAGGGATGGGCGCGATCATGATGGCCCCCGTCTCGGTTTGCCACCAGGTATCCACAATCGGACAACGCCCGCCCCCAATCACACGGTGATACCACATCCACGCTTCCGGATTGATCGGCTCACCCACACTGCCTAGTAGTCGAATCTTTGATAAATCATAGGCGGCGGGAATCTCATCTCCCAATTTCATCAGGGCGCGGATTGCCGTTGGCGCGGTGTAAAAGATGCTCACGCCGTGCGCTGCACAGACCCGCCAAAATCGACCCCCGTCGGGATAAGTCGGTGCCCCCTCGTAAAGCACTAATGTGGCACCCGCGGCTAAGGGACCGTAGGCGACATAGCTGTGGCCCGTAATCCAGCCCACATCGGCCGTACACCAAAAAACATCGTCATCGCGTAAGTCAAAGACCCACTGACTCGTCAGTTTCGCGTTGAGCAAATAGCCTGCGCTCGAGTGCTGGATTCCTTTTGGTCGGCCGGTAGAGCCTGAGGTGTAAAGCAAAAAAAGCGGATGTTCGGCATTTACCGAGACCGGCTCGCAAACGCTCGCCTGTGTCGCAACGACATCGTGCCACCAGTGATCGCGACCCTCCTGCATCGAGATCGCCTGTCCGCTGCGCTGCAACACAATGACGTGCTCAACGCTGTGACAACCGTCCGCTAAGGCTTTGTCCGTGGCAGCCTTCAGCTCGACGATCTGCCCCCCTCTCCAGCCACCATCGGCCGTAATGACGCAGCGTGCACCGGCATCTTCAATGCGATCTTTCAGTGACAAGGCTGAAAAGCCGCCGAAAACAACTGAATGGACGGCCCCGATACGCGCACAAGCCTGCATCGCCACCACAGCCTCGGGCACGAGCGGCATGTAAATCACCACGCGGTCACCCGGCTCGATACCGAGCGCGCGCAAACCGTTGGCGCAACGACTTACCTCGGCATGCAATTGTCCGTAAGTGAGCTTACGGACATCGCCCGCCTCTCCTTCAAAGATAATCGCTGTCTTATCCGCGCGCTCTGCTAGGTGCCGATCAAGGCAATTCACCGACACATTGAGCTCTCCATCGGTGAACCAGCGATAGTTTGGCGCCGCCGAGTCATCCAACACTTGGGTAAACGTTTTCTGCCACTGAATATGTTCACGTGCAAGACGCGCCCAATAACCAAGCGGATCCTCATGCGCCTCGCGACGCAGTCGCTCCAGATCAGCGGCCTGCATACGCGCGCTACGAGAGAACGCAACGGGGGGCTCGAATACTCTTTGTTCGTGCAACACCGATTCGATATTCTGGCTCATCAAAAATACCCTGTTCTAGGTGCGATCAACGACGCCCATAATAATCAAGATCCCCGCCAGGAATATCTTTGAATCGCTTGTGCAACCAAAGATACTGAGCAGGATTCCTTCTCACTTCTGCTTCAATCAGGGCGTGGTGACGCCGCGCGTCGGTTAAAGAGCTCTCTCCTGGAAAATCCTCTAAGGGCGCTCCGATACGAACTCGGTACCTGAGCGCGCCAGGCAGTCGCTCAACGAAATATGGCAACACTTTAGCACCCGTCATTTTCGCAAGACGCGTGGTCGCGGTATTGGTCGCCACGGGATGACCGAAGAATTCAACGCGCTCGGCGCTCTTGCCGCGATACGCCTGATCTGGGGCATACCAAACGGCACCGCCTTGCTTGAGCACTCGGATCATGCCGCGAATGTCGTCGCTCGGGATCATGCTGGCCGCGCAAGGACCTCGATAGCGCTTGAAAAGCTCCGACAATAAAGCGTTACTCGACGGCTTATAAACCGCGTGTACCTCGCGAGTTGCCGTGAGGAACCGCGCGCCGATCTCAAGCGTCGTGAAGTGAGCGGCGAGTACGATCACCCCCTTACCCTCGGCTTTTGCGGCGTCAAAATGTTCGAGCCCGCTAATCTCGGCGAGTGAGCGAATCCGCTGATCATCGGCAAACCAGGTCACCGCTGTTTCGACTAAGGTCACGCCTGCTTCCCGAAAGTGCGCTCGTAGTAACTGCTCGCGCGCCGCCATGTCCAACTCAGGCAGCGCGAGTTCAAGGTTGCGTCGAACCACGCGCTTCTGAGGTAGCGGCAACCACCGGGCGAAATCCCCAAGTCGCTGTCCAAACGCGAGCAATGACGACTCATCGCGGCGCGCCAACCGACGCATCAAGGCTAACGCGAACCAGGTGGGCCAGTATTGCGGCCAAATGAAGCGCAGACTCATGCCCAACGAGCCACCAGTCGCTCGCTTTGCCGGCGTAGCAAACTACCAAAGCCCTGCTGATCAAAAAATTGATTTAAGCCTTGCGTATGCGGCGCGCGACAGCGTAGCGCCTCAAGATCGGTATCTAAGGGCATGTTGCGGATAATTTCAGTTAGCTGTCGAGCTAAAAAAGCCTGATCTTTGTGTAAGGTGAGTTTATCGGCGAGCTTTGAGGCACCGCGGATTGGAAGCGATGCCAGTGCATCCAGATTATCGTAGATTTCTTCGAGCGACGCATACTCACTGAGTAGTGCAGCAGCTGTCTTGGGCCCCACACCCGGCACACCCCGAATGTTATCCACTGCATCACCCGTCAGCGCCAAATAGTCTGCGTAACGCTCCGGTGCCACCCCGAAGTGCCCCGCGATATCTATATGGCGTAGACGAATATTTTCAGTGACGTTCCAATAGATATCGCCTTCGCATATCAACTGCGCGAGATCTTTATCGCGTGTGACGACAGTAGAGTTCAATCCTTGGCGACGCCCGAGCGCATGCAAAGTGCCGATGATGTCATCAGCTTCATATTCCTGACTGCCAAAGTGGGCGAGACCCAAATGACTACAAAATTCACGACAGCGTGCAAACTGCCATTTAAGCTCCTCAGGCGCCGGCTCTCGATTGGCCTTGTAGCTCGGATCGATCCGATTACGAAACGAGCTCTCAAGACTCTCATCAAAAGCCACAGCCAGATAATCCGGCTGTACACGCTCAATGAAATCACTGAGAAAACGCGCGAATCCGAAAGTGGCGTGCGCGGGCTGACCCGTCGCATCCAGCATGTCAGGCGGCATGGAGTAGTACGCCCGGAACACGTACACCGAGGCGTCAATTAGATAGAGCATCAAGCCATCAGCTGTTTGATGCGTCCGTGCAAAGGACTGCTGCGGGGAAAGTGTGCAAGCAGATACTCCATCTGATCAAACAACACCCGTCGACCTTTGAGGAAAATGTACTCGGCATAAGTCGGTGTAAACGGTACCGCCAATAACTGCATCTTCGCCTGCTCGGGCGTGCGCGAAGCCTTCACGTTATTGCAGCGCCGACAGGCCGTCACGACATTGGTCCAAAGATCTCGCCCACCCTGACTGAACGGGCGCACATGATCACGAGACAGGTCTTTCGTCGCAAAACGCTCCCCGCAGTACAAACACAAAAACGCATCGCGGCGAAACAGCGTCTGATTGTTCAGGGGCGGCAGGTAATCCTCACGCAAATAGCCCGGATTACCGCTTTGCCCGACCGTCGCCACGATGGAGTTGACCTCGAGCACGGTTCGCCGGCCGCTCTGAGCGTTAATTCCGCCATACAGCCGGAAAATCGGCGTGCCGCAGGTATAGGCCACTTGTTCCTGATGATACAGCCGCGCGGCCTCGCGGTAGTCGATCCACTCGAGGGGCATACCGGCCACATCGGTGCGCAGCACAGGCTGCGCGAGCGTCACCCCCTCAGCAGGGCGAGCGTCGATGCGAAAATCATCGAAGTCGATGGGTCTCATCGGGGGATAAAGATACAGGGCAAAACATGACAGATTCAACGGTGTCAGTGGGCTTTTCGGTATGATCGCGACTTCTTCGAATCCGGCGGGTTAACCCCGCATCAGCTTCCGAGGTGCGCATGGCCCTGACAGTTGGTATCCCAAGCGAAGTTTTCGCGGGCGAAAAGCGAGTGGCTGCTGTTCCCGAGGCAGTCGAAAAGCTCATCAAACTCGGCTTTGCCGTAACGGTACAAAGTGGCGCTGGGCAGCATGCCAACTTTGACGATGCAGCCTATACCGCTGCAGGCGCGAGTATTCAGCCTAATGCTGAGGCGCTCTATGCAGCTGCCGACGTGCTATTCAAGGTACGTGCACCGAGCTCGCAGGAAATCCAGCTCATCAAACCGGGCAGCACCGTGGTCAGCTTCATTTGGCCTGCACAAAACCCTGAACTCATGCAGGAGCTCGCCGCACGTCAATTGACCGTGCTCGCGATGGATAGCGTGCCGCGTATCTCGCGCGCCCAAAAGCTCGACGCCCTCTCCTCCATGGCCAATATCGCCGGCTATCGAGCCGTGATTGAAGCGGCACACCATTTCGGCCGCTTCTTTACCGGACAAATCACCGCGGCGGGCAAAGTCCCACCTGCCAAAGTATTTGTGATTGGCGCTGGCGTGGCGGGCTTAGCTGCCCTCGGTGCAGCTGTCGGCCTGGGTGCGATTGTGCGCGCCAACGACACACGGCCGGAGGTTGCCGACCAAGTCAAATCCATGGGTGCCGAGTTCGTGGGCGTCGATTATCAGGAAGAAGGCAGCGGCGTCGGCGGCTACGCCAAAGTCATGAGCGAAGGCTTCCAGCAGGCTCAACGCGCCGTCTTCGCCCAACAAGCCAAGGACGTCGACATCATCATCACCACCGCCCTGATCCCAGGCAAACCTGCGCCCAAGTTGATCAGCGCTGAGATGGTGCGTTCCATGCGCCCTGGCAGCGTCATCGTGGATTTGGCGGCCGAACAAGGCGGCAACTGCGAACTGACGGTTCCGGGTGAGGTGGTTGTGCGCGAAGGCGTCACGATCATCGGTTACACGGATTTGCCGAGCCGGCTCGCCAAGCAAGCCTCCACACTTTATGCCAATAACTTGCTGCGACTCACTGAAGAGCTCTGCAAGAGCAAAGACGGTCAGCTGGATGTGAATTTTGACGATGAGGTCATCCGAGGCACGACGGTGATCAAAGCCGGCGAAATCACTTGGCCACCCCCTGCCCCCAAACTCTCAGCCGCCCCCCCGCAAGCAAAGGCCACTGAGAGTAAGGCGTCGGAAACTAAAGCGAGTAGCGCACCTAAGAAATCAGGCCATGGGCATGGCGCTGCGGCGGAACCGGCGTCGGTCGGCAGTCTGCTCGGTGTTTTTGGTGCAGGAGCGCTGCTCTTTTGGTTAGTGGGTGCCTATGCGCCACCCTCGTTCGTCGGTCACTTCACCGTATTTGTGCTGGCCTGTTTCATTGGCTACATGGTGATCTGGAATGTGACGCCCTCACTGCACACCCCGTTGATGAGCGTCACCAACGCGATCTCGAGCATCATTGCGGTCGGCGCGTTAGTACAAATCGCTCCACCGCTCGCGGATGATGCCTCGCGCAATGAGCTACTGATCCGAATCATGGCGGTCTCCGCCATCCTACTCACCGCTATCAACATGTTTGGCGGCTTTGCCGTCACGCGACGCATGTTGGCCATGTTCCGCAAGTAAGGAGATCGTGATCATGCTCAGCAGCAACTTGACCACCATCGCCTATCTGGGCGCGGCCATTCTTTTTATTTTGAGCTTAGGCGGATTGTCGAATCCTGAGACCTCTCGCCGCGGTAACTTCTACGGCATGGTCGGTATGACCTTAGCCGTCATAGCGACCGTGCTCGGCCCGCGAGTCACCATGGCGGGGCTGCCTTGGATCATCGGCGCACTCGCGGTCGGCGGTGCGATCGGTCTCTACGCGGCCCGCAAAGTGCAAATGACACAGATGCCGGAGCTTGTGGCGTTGATGCATAGCCTCGTGGGCCTTGCAGCATGCTTGGTCGGGTTCGCAAGCTATGTGGATACCTCTATTGTTTATGAAGGCGCCGAGAAGACGATCCATGAAATCGAGATTTATCTCGGCATCCTCATTGGCGCTGTCACTTTTTCGGGATCAGTTATCGCGTTCGGTAAGCTCTCGGGCAAAATCGACGGTAAACCCTTGTTGCTCCCGGCGCGTCACTGGCTAAATCTCATCGGTCTACTGGTCGTCGTTTTCTTTGGCGTTCAATTTACGGGTGCAGCAGACATCGATGCGGGCATGACGCCCCTGCTCATCATGACGATCATCGCGCTGCTCTTTGGCGTGCACATGGTGATGGCGATCGGTGGCGCGGATATGCCGGTGGTTGTTTCCATGCTCAATAGCTACTCGGGCTGGGCCGCGGCAGCCACGGGCTTCATGCTCTCCAATGATTTACTGATCGTGACCGGCGCGCTCGTTGGCTCCTCAGGCGCGATCCTGTCCTACATCATGTGCCGCGCCATGAATCGCAATTTCATCAGTGTGATTGCAGGTGGCTTTGGTACAGGCGGGGGTAGCACGCCAGCGGCGGCAGCCGGTCAAGCTCAAGGTGAGGTGGTGGCTGTCACGGCTCACGAGACCGCAGACTTACTGCGCAGCTCCAAAAACGTGATTATCGTCCCGGGCTACGGCATGGCCGTCGCTCAGGCTCAACATACTGTCTATGAAATCACCCGTGTCCTGCGTGAGCAGGGTGTCAATGTTCGATTTGGTATTCACCCTGTCGCAGGCCGTATGCCTGGACATATGAACGTGTTGCTGGCCGAAGCCAAAGTCCCCTACGACATCGTGCTCGAGATGGATGAGATCAATGATGACTTTCCGCAGACGGATGTCTCGATCGTCATTGGCGCTAACGATATCGTGAACCCTTCGGCCGAGGACGACCCGAATAGCCCCATCGCAGGGATGCCGGTATTGCAGGTCTGGAAATCCAAAACCTCGATCGTCATGAAGCGCTCAATGGCTTCTGGCTACGCAGGTGTCGATAATCCTTTGTTCTTCCGCGAGAACAATCGGATGTTGTTCGGCGATGCGAAGCAAATGCTGGAAGAGGTATTGACCGCGCTGCGTAGCTAATCGCGACTCGATTCTTTGCCGATATCGGGAGCGTTAGCGCGACACGGACCAAGCACCGTCATCAATAAAATGCTGCGCTGCAAGGACGAGCGGCGATCGAGCCCCAATTGTTGACGCAAGCGTCGGCCCTCATCGGCCGCCGTGCGCGCTGTCATCGCCACGGGAGCGGGCTCATGAAATTGAGAAATCCCGACCCGAGGACGTAACTCGCGCGTCGTCAACGGCTGCTTAGAGGCAGGCGGCGGAGCAGGAGGAGCAACGGGCTCAGGCTTTTTAGCCCATGGATCCTGATCCCAGCTATCGTCTAAGAAATCGTCATCGTCGAACCCATCAGTCGTGTTCTGATCGCGGGTCGAACCGGCCCCACCCGGCGCGGGTGGGGTACCAGGTGGACGACCCTGCTGCTCGCGTACTCGCTCGACAATCCATGCGAATACGCGCGACAGCAGGGCGAAGCCCAAAAATAACCAGAAAAAGAGATCCCCAAAATCCATGTGGTTTAACGCGAGGTCGGCGGTGTCGGCGAATTATCATCCGAGGTGCCCGCGATCGCATCGCGCATGGAGGTATCCGCCTGCACATTGCGCATGCGGTAGTAGTCCATCACGCCAAGATTGCCTTGCCGGAATGCATCGGCCATCGCGCGAGGTACTTCAGCCTCAGCTTCCACCACCCGTGCTCGCATCTCTTGCTCGAGCGCCACCGCCATCGCGCGTCGCTCCTCAGCCTTCGCCTGCGCAATCTGCTTGTCCGCATTAGCTTGATCGATTTGGAGCTTCGCGCCGATGTTATTGCCCACATCCACATCAGCGATATCGATCGACAGAATTTCATAGGCCGTCCCAGCATCGAGACCCTTAGAAAGCACGTGCTTGGAAATATGATCTGGGTTTTCGAGCACGCCTTTGTGAGTCGCAGCAGAACCGATCGTGCTGACCATACCCTCACCGACGCGTGCGATGATGGTCTCTTCGCCAGCACCACCCACCAATCGATCAATATTGGTGCGCACCGTGACCCGGGATACCGCAATCAACTGAATACCGTCTTTGGCGACCGCTGCGATCTTGGGGGTTTCGATGACCTTAGGGATGACCGACATGTTGACGGCCTCTAGAACATCTCGACCCGCCAAATCGATCGCCGCAGCACGCTTAAAGCTGAGCGGAATGCTCGCTTTGTCTGCCGAAATCATGGCGTTGACGACACGACCCACATTGCCCCCCGCCAAAAAGTGCGCTTCGAGATCATTCAAAGAAATATCTAGCCCGGCTTTAACCGCGCTGATGCGAGCATTAATGACGATGCTCGGGGGGACCCGACGTAAGCGCATCGCAATGAGCGTTGTGAGTCCCACATAAGCGCCCGACGCCCAGGCGGCGATCCACAACGGGATCGGCACCAAATAAAGGACAACAAACAGCGCAACCAGCAACAGCAGCAGTAAACCGCCCGTGCCAAACAAACCGATCAGTTCAGGTCCACCCATGATTGTCTCCCTTAGCGCTTACGGACTACGACTCTATTACCATCGACCCGGGTCACAACGATCGGTTCCCCGGCATCGATGTATTCCCCCTCTGACACCACATCGATACGCCGACCCTCAATGAGCGCAAGCCCTGAGGGGTGCAGCGGTGATGAGGCGATACCCGCGCAACCGAGCAGCGCCGAGTCCCCCGAGGGCGGCGAGACGTAGCCGGCATCGGCCGTCATCCCCGTATCGAGTACTAACTTCCGACCGAAGGGGGTGCGAGGCAGCACGCGTAAGAGCGCAATCGCCGCCACGGCAGCGACCAGTAGCGATGTCATCACGCGCGTCACGACGCCGACCACGGCCTCGGCGCTAGAACCTGGCCCGAGTAAACTAAAGGCCAGGCCCGCTAGCAAACTCAAGACCCCGAAGGCCCCGATGAGGCCGAAACCCGGCGTAACAAAGACTTCGATCGCCAGCAGCAATACGCCGAGCGCAAACAGTAATAACTCTTCGTAGCCCGCGAGCTCAACTAGCCAGTGCCCCCAAAAAAACAGACCTAGCGCGGCAATCCCGATCGCACCCGGTATCCCAAAGCCAGGCGTTCGGATCTCGGTAATGACCCCGAGCAATCCAATGGTGATCAACATGGAGCTCAGCACAGGGTTGGTCAAAAAGCGCACTACGCTCTCAGCCCACGATTCTTCGGCATCCCGAAGTTCAACACCTTCGAGGCCTAGTTGGCGTAGCAAATCATCGCGATCTGCGACTTCGGCATCGATGAGGCCCTGTGCAAGCGCCTCATCCGTGGTCAAGGTCAGTAACTTACCCTTATCGATGACGCCTGCGATCTCCACATCCGCATCCACCATCGCCTCAGCGAGCCGCGCTGGACGACCGCGCGCCTCAGCCGTCGCACTGAATTCTTTGCGTAGATAAGAAACGGTCTTTTCTTCTACCGGTTGTGCTGCGGCACCCGGACCGCCGCCTTGCACCGGCATGGCCGCGCCGATGGTTGCCCCTTCGGTCATGTAGATTTTTTCACTGGCCAAAGAAATTAAAGCGCCCGCAGAGATCGCCCGCTTGTTGATGAACGCGACTGTCGGCACATCCGCTTCCAGCAAGGTATCGCGAATTAACACGGCAGCATCCACTCGGCCGCCAAAAGTATTGATCTCAAGGATGACTGCCGCCGCTTGCTCCTCGGCCGCTTGGTTGGTTACCCGTTCAATAAAGGGCGCAAGACCGAGGTCGATCACTCCGTCGACCGGAATCACATAGGCATAGCGACCCGTGTTCGCGACCGAATCTGCAGCCCATGCTGACCAAACACCGAAAACGAGGCATGACAGCGCCAGCGATCTGCGGACATAGGTATTAATCGCTGACCACAGGCTGTGTCCCCATGAGGAATTGCAACTTTTGGCGCTCATATGGGTCAATGTTGGCATAACTGACTGCAACGTGCTGCACTATGACCGTGTCATCGCTCACCCAAACGACCGCATTCGCCCTCCTCTTGCTAGGCTCTCTGGCCGTGAGCGCGCAAACGCCGGTCACGACAGAGCCCGCTCTGGAAGAAATCACGGTCACAGGAGAGCTCCCAGGCCCAGGGCTCTGGGTGGTGCGTAACGGGGAGCGTAGTTTGTACCTACTTGGTACCTTGAGCCCGTTACCCAAAGATTTACAGTGGCGTTCGCGGGAATTGGAGCGCGTTCTCGCTCGAGCCCAAATGCTCATCCCTTCGCGAGGTGACGTTTCAGCGGATGTCGGCCCGCTGAAAGCGATCGGACTTTACTTTCGATATCGTTCGCTACGTAACAACCCGGACGACGCCACCTTAGAGGAGGTGTTGAGCCCCGAGTTATTCCAGCAATTTGAGACGCTACGTCAAAAATATGCACCACGCGAACGAAGCCTCCTCGATCGGCGCCCGGTGTTAGCCGCCGGAGAACTATGGCGCGAAGCGGTCGAGGATAGTGGGCTCAGCCTACGCAATCAGGTCAATCGCCGAGTAGAGAAACTCGCCGATCAGAACGATGTCCCCATTGTTCGTCCGCGGCTACGGGTCGATGACGTACGGGCCACCCTCGATGAAGTCGCCAAAATCCCGGTCTCCGCCGAAATAGACTGCATGCAGGCGACGCTCAATCGGCTCGAAAGCGATCTTCAGGAAGCGCGCCAACGCGCTGAGGCGTGGGCGGTGGGCGATATCGCGGCGCTCAGAATCAGCGCGGTCGCTGCGCAACAAGAAGTGTGTTGGTCAGCCTTACTCACGAGTCCCAAAATGGCTGCGCTACGAAAAGAATTTGATGAGGCGTGGATGAGTACCGCCGTGCTTGCGCTTGAGGGACAAGAGACAACTCTCGCCGTGGTCCCTATCTTTGAAATTCTTAAACCGAACGGGATTTTGGCGCAGCTGCGCGCCCGCGGTTATGAGGTTGAAGAGCCTAACTGAGCCCAAGAGGGACGATCGAGCTAAGCAGCATCGAGCCCCATATCGATACGCCGCGCGGAATGGGTAATCGCGCCGACAGAAATAAAATCCACCCCCGTCGCAGCAATATCGCGAATCGTCTCGAGCCGAACATTCCCAGACGCTTCGAGCGTCACCTCGCCCGCCGTCATGGCCACAGCCTGACGTAAATCGGTAAGCGGCATGTTATCGAGCAGGACGCAATCGGGGCCGTGCGCGAGCGCTTCCTGCAACTGCTCGAGGGTATCGACCTCGATCTCGATCACGCGCATATGGCCCGCTATGTCACGCGCCTGCGAAATCGCTGCGCCGATACTGCCCGCCGCAGCGATATGGTTATCTTTGATCAAAACCGCATCACCCAATCCATGACGATGATTACTGCCACCGCCTAATCGCACAGCGTGTTTCTCTAACACTCGAAGGCCCGGAGTCGTCTTACGGGTGCACGTCACTTTGGTATCAAAATCGTTGATTGCAGCCACATATTGATGAGTGAGCGTCGCGATCCCCGATAGATGACCTAAAAAGTTAAGCATGGTCCGTTCTGCCGTGACGATCGATCGCGCATCTCCCTCAAGCTTAAGAAAAACCTCCTCCGCCTCAAGTTGTGCCCCGGAGTCTCTCAATTGCCGTACTTTGACGGTTGGGTCGATCAATCGCAGCGCAAGACACGCAGCCTCCAGCCCCGCTAAAACGGCTGGCTCTCGAGTGCGTAACACGCCTTGCCAAGTACGACCTGCGGGTAAAGCCGCCATGGCGGTCAAGTCACCCGCAGGGGTCAAATCTTCTAGCAAAGCCAGGCGTACGATCGGCTCAATCAAGAGCTCAGGTAGAGTCGCGGTGTGCATTATTTGCGCTCCCTTAGTGATGCCGCGGGAATGGATTAGGCACGACATCAAGATGGTTATCAGATCCAAGCCGATAGTAGCTACGGACTGCCTGCGATGCGGCATGCGGATAATCGGCGCGGTAGTGGCCACCCCGACTTTCCCGTCTTGCCAGAGCCGCGACCACCAAGACTCTGGCAGCCAGTAGGGCGCTCGCCCCACCACTGCGCGCCTCGGCATCATACAACCAGTCCAAAAGCGCCTTTAGACCCGACTCATGCCGCACAACGGCGCAGTGTCGACTCATCCGCTGACGTAATTCATTGAGCGTCGCACTATCGAGCACCGGCGGGCGTTTGGCCTCACCGGGCGCGGCGAAGATGAGCGTATCCTCACGTAAACGCTCAGCAATACGCTCGGCATAGACCAATGATTCCAACAAAGAATTTGAGGCGAGTCGATTAGCGCCGTGCGCGCCCGTGCTCGAGCACTCACCACACGCGGCCAGACCCAAGAGACTACTACGGCCCCACTCATCAACCGCGACACCCCCCATGTGGTAGTGGGCTGCTGGCGCCACCGGGATGGGCTGGAGACGAGGATCGATGCCAACGGCCATACAAGCACCAAAGACGGTCGGGAACTGCTCCGCAAAACGCTCACCAATCGCTTGGCGACAATCGAGTAAAACTTTCCGCCCCGCCGAGCGCTCCGCATCGATGACCCGAGCGACAATGTCGCGCGAAGCCATGTCCGTGGCCGCCTGATAACGCGCCATAACTGAATCGCCATGTTCATCAATCAGGCGAGCACCTCGTCCACGCAGAGCCTCGGTCGCGAGTGGCGCGGGATCCACCCCGATGTCGATTGCGGTGGGATGAAACTGGACAAATTCCGTATCCGCGACCACAGCGCCCGCTCGTACCGCCTGGGCGAGCGCAACGCCTCGTGCCTCTTTGGGGTTGGTGGTGACTTGATACAGACCGCCCACGCCCCCTGTGGCGAGCACGGTCTCGGCAGCATGAATAACGCCCTCGCCATCCGCACCTCGCGTGAGTGCGCCGGACACCCGCTCGTCGTCGCTTAATAATGAGACCGCCCTCACCCCTTCGAGTAGCTTGATGTGCGGTGCCGCACGCACCGCAGCGGCAAGGTTACTCATGATCGCCTTACCGGCTAGATCGCCCGTGACATGCACGATACGCGCACGCGAATGCGCCGCCTCCAAGCCGAGTGATAAATGGCCGGTCGCATCCCGATCAAACGGCACACCAAGATCGACTAAGTCCTGTATGCGAGCGCTGGCCTCTCGAGCCAGTAAGTCCGCCACGTTCGGATCGACGAGACCCGCGCCCGCGAGCTCGGTATCTTTGGCGTGTAACTCGGGGCTGTCATCTGCGCCCAAAGCGGCGGCAATACCCCCCTGAGCCCAAGCGCTGGAAGCGGCGTAACCCAAGGGCCCAGGTGAGAGCACCACGCAGCGTCGAGGCGCCAAACGTAACGCCAAAAACAAGCCTGCGAGGCCGGCGCCGATGATGAGAATGTCCGAGCGGATATCGCTCATAAAGATAGCTTCCGCGCCAACAAAGAAATTAGTTGGTCATGAGACTGACCGCAACTGGCGCTCGCCCCGTCTCAAAGCGGGCAGGTTGCGCAAGTTTCGGCAAAGACAACATGCGCTCGATCGCTCGACGAGCGGGGGTTGCAATCGCTACTGGGATCTCGATCTCATAACGCTGATGTAGCAAGCAATCGTAGATACCCGCGAGCGTAATCCGCTTCATATGCGGACAAAGATTGCACGGTCGAATAAATTGTGTACGCGGATTATCCAGTGCCACGTTATCGGACATTGAGCACTCGGTGAGTAGCACCACCCGCTGCGGTGAGCGTTCGGCCACATAAGCCGATAGCGCTGCGGTGGAGCCTGCAAAATCCGCCACGGCCAGTACCTCGGGCGGACACTCAGGATGCACTAGCACCTGCACGCCCGGAAAGCGATCGCGCAAACTTTGTACATCGTCGGGTGTGAAGCGCTCATGCACCTCGCACTGCCCTGCCCACGTGATGATATGTAAAGACGTCTGAGCGGCCACGTTACGCGCCAAATATTGATCGGGAATCACGATGACCCGATCGGTGCCCCACTCGGCTGCCGCCCACTCGGTCACCTGTACCGCATTTGAGGAAGTGCAACAGACATCGCTCGCGGCCTTCACTTCAGCCGAAGAATTCACGTAGGTGACAACGGGGACACCGGGGTGCGCTTCGCGCATCAGCGCGACATCTGCGGCAGTAATCGAAGCGGCGAGCGAGCAGCCGGCGCGCTGGTCGGGGATCAGTACAGTTTTTTCGGGACTCAATATCTTTGAAGTCTCAGCCATGAAATGCACGCCCGCCTGCACGATCATGGACGCTTCAGTTCGGGCGGCCTCTCGAGCAAGTTGTAACGAGTCCCCGCGAATATCCCCGACGCAGGCGAAAATATCTGGCGTCATGTAGTTGTGCGCCAAAATAACGGCATCGCGCTCGCGCTTAAGTTGATTGATAGCGTGTACATACGGCGCCAGAACGGGCCATTCGATCGCTGGGACGACATCCCGCACCTGCTCGTAGAGTGCCGCCGTGGCCCGCTCGACCTCGGCGGTGTAGGCGAGGCCATGAGCCTCGAGTGACGGAAGGTCATCCCCATGCCCCGGCACGGGTTGCTCGGGATGAGACCGCAAGCCTGAATCGATAATCTGCGCCATAACGGCAGCAGTGTAACGGATGCCCGACGGCGGTTCTGCGTGCGCGACCGCAGGATTTCAGCGTGGGATTAGGCCGTCGCGGCTGATAAGTCCTCGGTGAGAGCCACGCTATCCGGGTCATTATCCGACTGGCGACCCAACTCGACTGTCAAACCCAAGGTGGCGAGATGATTGGCCATGACCCGCAACTGCGCACGCCCCTGCTGGGTCAGCTGGATCGCTTTTTCCCGTCGATCTTCGCGAGAACCGGCGACCACCGCGAGAAAATCCATCCGTTCAAGCCGGTGGATCAGCTTGCGACAGGCTCGCTCACCGCCCAAGCCATGGCTGCGATACACCATCACCACCTCTGAGATCGAGGCACCATCTTGCTCAGCCGCAAGCACGAGCGCGGGCACCAGACTGGCTATCAATGCAATGGGACTCGGCATCTGTGTTGTTCGAATAGCAGACCCAACGACTGCAATATATTTGTCGTTTATATAACCAAATCCGAACAAAAAATGGAACTATCTTCGCGCACTACCGACCCACCCGCTGGTCGCGGGCCGACTTACTGGCGGTCAGGGTTGGACGCGTTGCAGCAAGGCGCCGCAATCAGCGAAGTAACGCAACGTCTGCTCGGTCGGAATCACCAGCTTCACGCGTGAATCGGAGGCTTGGGTTTGCAGCTCGATGAAACCTGCGTCCTCCAATTGCTGAACGCGCTTTCGGACCGTATTGAAATGCCCAAGCTCCTCACGCATTACGAGCTTGCGAATCGGATAGGGCTCACCCCGCTGCCATGCTCGTACGATATCGGTGAGCAACTCTTCCGCGTCAGGTATCGCCAACAAACTACCGGTTGGTAAATCTTTGAGGCCATCTAAAAGCCAAAGAAAACGCAAATAGAGCTCAACCAACTCTTGCTTGATCGGCGTGGACTTGACCGGCGCCGAGGAATTCGTCTCGGGGCTTTTATCTTTACTAGTCTTAAGGGGTACTATCGCCATACCATTTCGACCTATTACTGAGTTTTAATACAAGAAGCGCTGCGCCACGCAAAATATAGAGCAGCAGTAACGCCCCCAAGAAATCGCCGATCCACATTGCGACAAAACGCTCTTGCGCGGGCGCAATCTCTGGCGCCCAAATTCCCCAAATAAACGCGTGACCTGCGGCATTCAGCACGGCCGACACCATGGCGAGCAAAAGTAAACGTCGGCCATCAAGTGCTTGGAGCCTTGTCACCTGGGGTAGCTCGATGTGCCAGCCTGGACAATCTTTGACTGTCCAGCGTACCGCGAGCCACGCTGCGACCGCCGGCACCGCCGCCAACATCAAATCAACGCTAACGCTCAGGGTCGGTAGCGCAAGTATCGTCAAGCCCAAGACAGCGGCCCCGGCGGTAAAGCCGATGGCGCCCGCCACGCCAAAAAGGAGCACCAAGACAATCCGCAGGCCATGCGGCAGGTAGACCCAGTTAGCGCCGGGCACGAACTCCGACC